>DASYQM010000449.1:0-12564 GCA_036005525.1 Streptosporangiaceae bacterium | reverse complement strand
GCCGGCGAATGGGTGCCGCGCCAGTATCCTGCCAGGATCACCGGGATACAGGCAGGTCAGCAGCATCCGGTCGACGGGATGCCTCGTATCACAGGAGTCCAGCCATGACCCCTTCCGCAGTCGGCCCGGGAGGCACTGCTGGAGCTTCCGCGGAGCCTCCCGACGGCAGCGACGATCGCCTGATCTCGCTTCCAGGGCGTTCTCCTGTCCTGGATGCGGCCCAGCTTGGAATACTGCGCGGGTACGGCAGCGAACGCGACGTGGCTGCTGGTGATGTGCTGTTCGCCGACGGCGACGAGACCTACGACCTGATCGTGCTGCTCGCGGGCACGGCCAACATCATCGAGGGTTACGGCCATCCGGGGGCAAGTGTCGTCGCCAGTTACGGTCCGTCGGAGTTTCTCGGTGAGATCGGCATGCTCACAGGGCAGCGCGCCTTCCTGAGCGCCGTCGCGACCTCCGCAGGGCGGGTTCTCGCAGTTCCGGTCGCGCAACTGCGCCGGGTCATGGCGCAGGAGCCGGGCCTGAGCGACCTCATCTTGCGGACCTTCCTGCTGCGTCACTCCATCCTGATGAGCCGCGGCACCGGCCTGACCCTGATCGGATCGCGCTTCGACCCTGACACGCGGCGGCTGCTCGAGGTCCTGGCGCGAAACCGGCTGCTCTGGAACTGGCTAGACCTGGAGGCGTCACCCGAGGCTGAGCAGATCCTCCAGGGCCTGGATGTCCCGGTCGCCGATCTGCCGATCATCATCGTGCCCGGCAAGCCGGTGCTGAGGAACCCCGGCAGCCGCGCGCTGCTGGACGCCTTGGCCATCTCCGGCGCTGGCGCGTATCCGCCAGGTTTGTGCGACCTGCTTGTCGTGGGCGCAGGGCCGGCCGGGCTCGCGGCCTCGGTCTACGGCGCGTCCGACGGCATGGCCACAACGCTGGCGGAAGACACCGCGCTCGGCGGCCAGGCGGGCACCTCGTCACGTATCGAGAATTACCTCGGCTTTCCCGCAGGCCTGTCCGGGGAGGAACTCGCGACCCGGGGGACGCTGCAGGCGCAGAAGTTCGGCGTCCGTATCAAGCTGGCCGCCAAAGCTACCTCACTATCGTTCCAGGACGGCCTGCACCGGGTCACATTCGATGACGGCGAGGCCGTCCAGGCCAGGTCGGTCATCATCGCAACAGGCGCACGGTACAACCGGCTTCCCCTCGATCGCCTGGCCGAGTTTGAGGGCGTCGGGGTGTATTACGCGGCGACCCAGGCGGAGGCCCAGGCCTGCGGAACCGGGCCGGTTGCCGTCGTAGGTGGCGGCAACTCCGCGGGGCAGGCTGCTCTTTTCCTCAGCCGCTCGTGCACCAAAGTGCACGTGATCATCCGCCGGGATGCGCTGGACGCCTCAATGTCGCGGTACCTCCTCGACCGGATCGAGCGCAACCCTGGCATCGTCGTCTGGCCTTCTACCCAAGTCACGGCCCTGACCGGGAGCAACCAGCTCGAGGCCGTGCGGCTCCGCCGCGAGGGCCAGCCGGAAGCGTCGGAGCTGGCGGTAACCGGGCTGTTCGTCTTCATCGGCGCGAAACCGGGAACCGGATGGCTGGCGGGCCAGCTGGCCGAGGACAGGCACGGTTTCCTCCTGACCGGCAGCGATATCCCGGCCACCCGGCTGGGAAACGAGAACCTGGCACCATTGTTTCTGGAGACGAGCAGGCCCGGTATATTCGCCGTCGGCGACGTGCGCAGCGGCTCCGTCAAGCGCGTCGCAGCCGCCATCGGTGAGGGCTCAGTGGCCGTCCGCCTCGCCTTCGAACGCCTCCAGTCGGAAGGCACGGCCGACCCCATCGGCTTGCCCGCCCGCTAAGTGAGGTCGGACTGTAGACGTGGACATGCGAGCACGTGCAGGAGGCAGCGATGGCAAGGGTCCGGCTGCGCGACATCGTGAGTTCCGGGGACCGCGCGGCGGTCATGGGCCTGCGCCGTGGCCCCGGCCAGGACCAGTACCTCAACTCGATGGAGGAGATCTTCGCCGAGGCCGAAGAGGAGCAGCGCGCGATGCCCCACCCGTGGGCGGTGCACGACGCCGAGACCGGCGGGCTGGTCGGCTTCGCGATGATCAGCGACAACATCCCACAGCCGATGGACGACGACCTCGTCGGCCCGTACTACCTGTGGAAGCTGCTCATCGACCACCGGTTCCAGCGCCGTGGCTACGGCGCGGCGACGCTCGACGCGGTCGTGGACTACCTGGCGACGCGGCCCGGCGCCGACGTGCTCTACACCAGCTGCGCGGACGGCCCGGGCTCGCCGCGCGGGTTCTACCTCCGCTACGGCTTCGCCGACACGGGCCGGGTCATGTGGGGCGAGAACGTCCTCGCGCTCGACCTCGCACTGTGAGGCTGACTCGGGGATCGCCTCGATCACCTCGGCGTGGACATGCGCAGATCACGCACATCTGCGCGCCTCAGTTGCTGACTATGAATGGAGCACCAGCCACCCAGATCGGCGGCAGCGTGCGCCCGTTTAAGCAGCTACTGTGACCACGGCGTAGCGGTCGAGGGAAGCATCGAAGTCGGTGTCGACTTCTCTCAATCCCGCGAGCTCAAGCCGTTCACGCAGTTCGCTGATCGTGAAGGGACGGAACGTGAGCTGGTATTCGTGTGGCTCAATCCGGCCGCCGGTCTCAAAGGCGAACACCAGATGGGCGATGTGCTCGTCGTCGAGGCGGTACCTCCCAGGCATAGAGCACCAAACATCGCCGTTCCCCGCGAGTGACCACCCGGTCGGCAACCTGAACGATCTGGCGCTCGGCATGGAGCTTCTCCCAGTTACGGGAATCAATCACCACGTATCCCCCGGGACGGGCCATCCGCCGCAGCCCCGTCAGCGCCTGCACCATGGCGTCGCGGCCGGCGGCGTGTACCAGCGAGTTCCCGACACAAAGCACCACGTCAAACCGTTCACCGGTGGCCGCAGGAAGATCCGCCCACCGACAGTGCAACAGCGGGATCGCCAACCGCTCTCGCCGAAACCGGGCAGCCGCACCCGCGACCATCGCCTCGCTTCCGTCGGCGGCCCACACGGTAAAGCCCCGGCGCGCGAGCACCGCCGCGTCGACGCCGGTACCGCAGGCCGCGTCCAGCACCAGGTTTGTGCGGCTGATCCGCTGCAGCAGGCGTGCCGTCGCGGGCAGGTTTACCGCGCGTCCGTTAGCAAGCGCGTCATCGTCGAACATCCAGTCGTAATCGGCAGCGAGCATCTCATAGGCGCCAGCCATGAGATCGCAGTCTGCCAGACACCGCCGCAACCCTGACCGGTACCTAGCATGTGCGCCGGCCGCCCGGGCCCGTCATCCGATCCGCTAGAAGTCGACCGGGTCACGAATCAGCGGGCAGGTCATGCAGTGCCCGCCGCCGCGGCCGCGTCCCAGCTCGGCGCCGACGATGGTGATGACCTCGATCCCGGCTTTGCGGAGCAGGGAATTGGTGCGGGTGTTGCGGTCGTAGGCAAACACCACGCCGGGTGCGACGGCGACCAGGTTGTTGCCGCTGTCCCACTGCTGCCGCTCGTCCGCGTAGGCCTCGCCGCCAAGATTGACGACCCGCAGGCGCGGGAGGTTCAAGGCGGCGGCCACCACGTCGACAAAGGTGTCTGTCTCGGCGGTGACTTCGATATTGGTCTTGTCCGCCGGCCTCAGTGTGAAGGTATGGATGCCGTCGACGATTTCGGGGAAGGTGGTCACGCAGTCACGGTCGGCGAAGGTGAACACGGTGTCCAGGTGCATCGCGGCGCGTAGCTTCGGCATCCCGGCCACGATGACGCGTGTTGCCGCGCCCGCTTCGAACAATGCCGCTGCGACCTGGCTGATGGCCTGCCGGGAGCTGCGCTCGCTCATGCCGATCAGCACCACGCCGTTGCCGACCGGCATCACATCCCCGCCCTCGAGCGTCGCCAGGCCCCAGTCCTTCTCTGGATCGCCCCACCAGATCCGGGCGCCAGTGAAGTCGGGATGGAACGTGTAGATCGCCTTCATCAGCAGCGTCTCGTCGTGCCGGGCGGGCCAGTACAAAGGATTGAGCGTCACGCCGCCGTAGATCCAGCAGGTGGTGTCGCGCGTGTACAAGGTGTTCGGCAACGGCGGCATGAGGTACTCGCGAACACCGGTATGCTCGCCGGCCAGCGCGAGATAGCCGGGGCGGAATTCGTCGGGCAGGTCGGCAGTCGACAGTCCGCCGATCATGAACTCGGCCAGTCGCTGCGGCGCAAGGCTCTCCAGGAACGTACGCGTGTCGGCGACCAGACCGAGGCCCACCTCGTTGGCGGTGATCTTGCGGTCGAGCAGCCAGGCCTTCGCTCCCGGGATCGCGAGGGTCTCGGTCAGCAGGTCATGCAGTTCCACAACCTCAGCGCCGCGCTCGCGCATCTTGCTGATGAAGTCGAAGTGGTCGCGGCGGGCGTTCTGCACCCACATCACGTCATCAAACAGCAGGTCGTCGCAATTGGTAGGGGTCAGGCGCTCGTGAGCCAGCCCCGGAGCACATACCAGGACCTTACGCAGCTGGCCGACTTCGGAGTAGACGCCGTACTGTGCGCCAGGGGAGGAGGTGGTGTCAGTCATTCCGGTTCTCCCTAATGGTGATTGCGCCTGTCGCCAGGACCACGATCCCGGTCACGAAGCCAGCCACGGCGATGACGAGGATGACCAGCTCGGCCGGGGAGAACAGCCGCCGGGGCGCGCGGAGAAAGGCCTGGCCCGGCCGCGAAGGAACTGCCCATCGCTACGTATCGGCTCCCCCGCCGGGATCGGCATTCTGTTCTCTGTCAAGTTCACCGCCCAGCGAAGACCAGCACGTCGTCCGCGAGGCTCAGGTCGACGAGGACGGATTGGTCTCTCCGGTCCGCCAGCCTATGCGGCGGCCAGGGCGGCCGGGCCGAGCGGAGCAAGGACGGTGCGATGCGGTGGATTCCGGGATGCCCAGTCCCGGAAAGCCACAAGTAAAGGCGGCTCGATGGGAACGCCAGCGGCCATCTCCTCAGATGGAGCGGATGGCGCCGCCGTCCACCGGGATCATGGAGCCGGTGATGTAGGACGCGGCGGGAGAGAGCAGGAACGCGGCGACCCGCCCGAACTCCTCGGGCTCGCCGTACCTGCGCAGCGGGATGCCCTCGGACAGCCTGGCACGTACCTCATCGGGATCGCCGCTGAGCGCATCAAGCTCGCGGACCCGGTCGGTGGCGACCCGGACCGGCAGCAGCCCGTTGATCCGGATCCCGGATGGGCCGAACTCGTCAGCAAGTGTCTTGACCACGCCCGCCAGGCCCGGGAACAGCCCGTTGGAGATAGCAAGGTCCGCGAGCGGCACGCGCACCGAGGAGGCCAGCACAAAGGCGATAGAGCCGCCGGTCCCGGTGAGGACATCGGATCCGCCACGGCCGGGGTGCTCGCTGGCTAGGTCCGTGGCCAGAACCCGGGCCAGCCGGACGGCACCGAGGAAAACGCTTTCGAACGCCGACCGCCACGCGTCGTCGGAAGTCGCCGCCACCGTCCCCGTCGGCGTTCCGCCCACGCTGATCAGCGCGCCGTCGAGACGGCCGAAACGCTCCCGCGCAGTCGCGATCAGTCGGCCAGGAGTAGCCGGATCCGCGTTATCCGCGGCAACCCAAGCAGCGCCATCCGCCCTCGCCGCATCCTGCGCGAGCCGGGCCGTGGCCGCAGAAGCCGTCGCCTCGTGGGGAGCGCCCAGCACAACCCGGGCGCCATCCGCGACCAGTGCCTGGGCCGCAGCGAACCCAAGACCCCGGCTACCGCCGGTCACCAGGTAGACCCTGCCGCTTAAGCCGACATCCATGCGGTCATTCTGCCGGATGGGAGAAAGCGGCCCGGGCGCGATCGCCCCACCGGCGGCGCAGCGCGGCGGCGACCTCGTCGCCGGGCGCCGCGGCGAGCGCCGGTGCGGACCGAGCTCGGCGACAAGGCGGCCGGTCACGCCGGCGTGGGCCCGGCTTGGGTTCGGGCTGGCCATCCGCGGCGGCACCGATCCGCTGCGCAGGATTGGTCAGATGTTGATGTCGGCGTAGAGGGCGGCGTGGTCAGAGGCTGCCTGATGGGCGCCGGTGATCTGCGGGTAGATGTCCCACTGGGCCGGCGGGTTGACGTTGGCCGGGGTCCCCCACAGCCCGCATCGTTCGATGCCGCCGCCGGTAACCAGCCCGGCCAGGTCGTGGGAGACCAGGATGTAGTCGAAGCGGTTGCGGATCGCACAGCTCTGGAAGGTGCCGGGCCGCGGCCCCGGGTCAAAGGCGGGAAGGGCGTAGACCTCGACCAGCGGGCCGTTCGGATCGACCAGGGTGGCCAGGCTGGCGGCCGGCTGGCCCAGGACGGCCGGGCCCTCATTGAGGTCGCCCATCACCACGATGTTGCGTTCCCCGGCGGCCACCAGGTTCTCCACGATGCTGCGGACCCCTTGGGCTTGGCGGGCGCGTTTGAGGCCGCCACCGCCGGACTGGCTCTTGAAGTGGTTCACCAGCACCCACACGGTCGCGCCGCTGGGCAGCCGGCACTGGTATTGGGCGCAATCGCGGCTGAACAGATGCTCGCCCGCCGCGCCGGGGTCGGGGACGTCAACGTTGCTGCGCATGGACAGGATCTCGACCTGCGGGCTGGTCAGGATGCCGACGTCGATGCCGCGGGTGTCGTTGCCGTCGATCAGCATGACGTGGCCGTACTGGCCGGCCAGCAGCTCGGTGTTGAAGCGGTCCAGCGAGGGCCGGTCTTCGGCTTCCACGACCGCCTGGATGTCGGCGGCGACGTCGTGGATGACCCGGGCGGTCATCCGGGTGCTGATCTCATCGACCGGCTCGGTGGCCAGCTCGAGCCACCCAGTCCAGCTGCCCCGGCCGGTGGCGAGGATCTCGATGCCGGTGCCGGAGTGGTCGACGTCGAAGGTGCCGCGGTTGGCCCGCAGCCAGGCCCACTGCGGTGTGGGGGTCCGGTAACGGCGCACGATCCCATTGGTCACCCGGTAGATGTCCAGCTGGACGAGCAGGTCGATCATGCGGGCCTTGTCAGCGGGGCTGTACGCCGGCTGCTCGATCAACCCATTGAATTCGGCGTAGGCGTTCAAGATGGGCTGGCCTAGGGCCCAGGTGGTCTGGTTGAACGCTCGCGGCCGGGCGAACAGGTTCTCCACATTGAACGACGCAAACCGGACCGTCATCGCCTACCTCCTCAAAGCAAGCAAGCGCACCGGATAGTAACCGTCCCGCGGCACAACCGCGTGCCCATACCCTAATCCGCAGGCGCTTGCCACGATCCAACTGGTACAACTGGCGGCGGGGCGACGTTGGCCGTGAATGGCCGTGCGAGCTCCCGACGAGTAGGGCATCGCAACCTGTCGCAAAAACGAACGCTTTCGGACAGCTGCCGTGACTCCACGGGAGTGGAGGCGCCCATGCGTCACGCTTGGAGCTCAGCGGCGGCGGGACATGGTCATGATCACCACTGACGACGTCACCTTCCTGCGCCGAGCGATCCACATCGCAGCCACCGCGATCACGACCGGCGATGACCCGTACGGCTCACTGCTGGTCGGTCCGCTGGGCGAGATCCTGATCGAGGCTCATAACACCGTCCGGCGCGACAACGACATCACGGCACACCCCGAGCTGAAGCTCGCCCGCTGGGCAGCGCGCGAACTCGACCCTGACACGGCCGCCCGGACCACCATGTACACCAGCTGCCAGCCCTGCGGCATGTGTAGTGGTGCGATCGTCCGTTCCGGGCTCGGCCGCGTCGTCTACGCACTGTCAACCGAGCAGTGGGCTGAGCTCAATCCTGGTTTTGAATGGCCGAGCGTGCCGAGCGACGGGCCTGCGCTGCTCGACGAGGCACGCATCCCTATCGACCGCTACTACCAGCCGCAACCCCCGTCCGGACCCGGCGACGAAGGTGATTGACCCGTCCTGTACGTGCGGGTACTCGGCCAGTACAGAGCCAAACGATCATTACTAAGCTGCGGATGCGGCCACCGAGTAGCTCGAGCATGCCCCAGCACGAAGTCGCCCTTCGGATGATTCCCGGGCTGCAGTGAGCAGGATCCAGCAGGCCCTCGTGCCAGCTGTCCGGGGGATCGGCAGCCCGCGTCCGGCGGTCGGGCCAGGCGTGGGCGATATGTATGGCTAGGGCGCCTGGGGTTTGTGGCCGCTGGTGGGCTGGGATGGCGGATCGTATCCGAGCGCGGCTGCGGCGGCGTGCGCGGAGCGGACGACTTCGTGCCGGTAGAAGGGGAAACGGTTTCGGCGCATCCGGAAACTTGGGCCGGTGACGCCGAGGATGGCGACCGGCCGGCCGGCCCAGTCGGTCACGGCGGCGCTGAAGCCGACGCAACCACGCTCGAACTCCTGGTCGCTGGCGGCAACCCCCGATGCCCGGACGCGGGCGAGTTCGCGGCGCAGCGCGCAGGCGTCGGTGATGGTTCGCTCGGTCAGGCCCTGGAGGGGCTGGGCGAGGAAGCGGTCCAGGTCGCCGGGGTCCAGGGAGGCGAGCACGAGTTTGCCCGGCGAGGAGGCGTGCAGCGGGAACTCCCGCCCCACCCAGGAGACGCTCACGACCGAGGGCGGGTCAACCTGGTCCACCACGAGCACCCGGGAGCCGCGGACGAGGCACACGGCGGCGGCCTCGCCGGTCGCCGCGCAGAGGCGGCGCAGCTCGGGCCGGACCCGGCTGGCCAGGGCGGTGCCGTCGCCGAGCGCGGCGGCGGCGACGGCCACGGCGCCAAAGCCGACACGGAACCCGTCGCTGGAGCTTTCACGGTCCACCAGGCCGCAAGCCTCGAGGGTGGTGAGCAAACGCCAGGCGGTGCTCCGCTCGAGCCCGCAGGCAGCCGCCAGCTCGGCCAGGCTGGCCGGCCTGCCCAGGACGGCAAGTTGCCGGAGCAGGCTGGCGGCCCGCGCGACGGACTGCACTGGCGGCCGGGCCCACCCACCGCCGGTGACCCGGGGCACGGTCAGCTCACCCCGACGATGAAGCCTTCGTCGGTGCTGTCGAACTCCTCCAAGGCGGCGGTCACATCAGCCAGGCAGGCCGCCAGCCGCTGCCGGGCCGCATCCGGGCCGGCGGCGAAGTCCGGCCCGGCGGCCAAAAACGCCTGCAGCCGCTCGATCGTCCGGTGGGCGGCGTAGCCCGCCCATTCCACGAGCGCCACGTCCCGTCCGTCTACCCGGCGCAGCGGCGGCAAGATGGTGGGCTCACGGAAGCGGGGATCGGCGCAGTAATACGAGGCCACCAGCGACACGCGCGGGTAGGGCTCCTGCAGGCGCGCCGCCCGGTGCAGCACCTGGTGCCCCTGCTGGAGGAACGCCCACCCGGCCCCCGGATAGCCGACCGCCCCGATTCGCTCCGGCGGGATAGCGCCCTGCCCGGCCAAGATGGCCATGCCCTCGTCCACTGTGCCCCGGAAGAACTCGGTATTGCCGCCCTTCATGGCGGCCGGATCAGTCAACAGCATGACGAAGTCGTAGGCCACGACGTCGTAATGCCAGACATCGACATCGCGAGTGAGCTCTTCTGGGGCGAAGTTGAGCTGTACCCGGTGGTGGCCCACCGGGTGCTCCCGCAGGTCGGCCTGCGCGAGCTCGGCCAGGAACGAGACCAGCTCGGGGTCGCGGTACATGCCGTCGAAGAAGCGGGAGCGGTACGTGCATCCCCGCATCCGCTTCGACCGGGTGTCGCCGACCGCGATCTTCTCCAGGCTCCGCGCAATCTCCAGCGCCACCGCAACGCCCTCGTCGCTCAAGACCCGGAAGGGCTCGGTCACGGCGAGCGGCGACAGCAGAACCTCCTCGTCGATACGCCCAAACTCGGCGAAGGTGTGCACCCCGGCGGGCGGCTCCAACTGCAGGTACCGCCGATCCCAGGCGACGTCACCGTCGGCGATCCCCACCCCAGCCGGGCCGCGGCCCACCATGGTGTCCCCCATCACGATCCCTCCGTCGATCGGGCTGCCTCGCTGGTGACCCTACGGCGGGATGAATCATGCGTCAATCTATTTGAGATTGCATTGCACAATGCGCAATAGCGCTCGCCTGACCGCGACCACTGCCGGACGTGATGAATCCAGCTCCGCACGGCGCATACGCGACTCCGTCGGGCCTACCGGGCGGCCGGGCGGCCGCCGATTATGTCGCCCGTTCCCGGCTGGGCGGCCCGTGCGGCAGGACGCCGGGCTGGCGGACCTCCGGCAGGCCCAGGTGCTCGGCCAGCCAGGGCCCGGTAACGCTGCCCGGCGCGCGCGCCACGTCCTCCGGCGTCCCCGCCGCGACGATGTGCCCGCCGTCAGGGCCGCCGCCCGGGCCCATATCGATCAGGTAGTCGGCGGCGGCGAGCAGGTCCAGATCGTGGTCGATGACGATGATCGTGGCCCCGGCCGCCAGCAGCCGGTCGAACACGCCGCTCAAGGTGGCCACATCGAGCGGGTGCCGGCCGGTCGACGGCTCGTCGAAGACATACAGCGCGCCGCGCTGGCTGCTGCGCAGCCGGGAGGCGATCCGGAGCCGCTGCGACTCGCCGCCGGACAGGGACGGCGTCGGTTCGCCGAGCCGCAGGTAGCCCAGGCCGACCTCACTGACGGGCCGCAGCGCCGCGGCGACCGGGGCCCGGTCAACGAACCGCTCCAGGGCGTCGTCCACGCTCAGGCCCAGCACGTCGGCTACGGTCAGGCCGTCGATCCGGACAGACAGGGTGGCATCGTTGAAGCGGGCGCCGTGGCAGGTCGGGCAGCCGACGGTGATGTCGGGCAGGTACTGGACGTCGAGGTCTATGTGGCCGAGCCCGCGGCAGGTGGGGCACTGGCCCGCGCGGGTGTTGAACGAGAAGTGCCCCGGCTTCCAGCGCCGCCGCCGAGCGTACGCGGACTCGGCGAACAGGCGGCGGATCTGGTCGAACGCCCCGGAGTAGGTCGCGGGTGTCGACCGAGCGTTCTGGCCGATCGGCGAGGCGTCGATCTGAACGACCTGGCGGATGCCGCCGAGATTCAGGCGGCGCACGTGTCCGGGCAGCGGCGACCCGCTCAGCAGCGCCCGCACGGACGGGATGAGACTGTCCAGGACGAGGGCGGTCTTCCCCGCCCCGGACGGCCCGGTCAGCACGGTCAGCCGGTGGGCCGGGAAGGTAGCGGTGAGGTCGTGGAGGTTGTACAGGTCGCCGATCTCAATGGTGATCCGTCCGCCGCTACCGGCCCGCGCCGGACGCTCACGCGGCACAGCGCTGGCCCCGGCCAGAAACGGGCCCATGATCGAATGCGCATCGGTTTCCAGCTGGCTGGGGGTGCCCTGGGCGATCACCGTGCCGCCCTGGGCGCCGGCGCCGGGGCCGAGCTCGATGACCCAGTCCGCGGAGCGGATGAGCTCCCGCTCGTGCTCGACCACGAGTACGGTATTGCCGTTCCCGGCCAGGGCGGTGATCGTCTTGCGCAGCCCGGCGACGTTGGCTGGGTGCAGCCCGACTGAGGGCTCGTCCAGCACGTAGAGCATGCCGGTGGTGCTGGCACGGACGGTCGAGGTGAGCTCGATCCGCTGCCGCTCCCCGGTCGACAGCGTGGCACCGGCCCGGTCGAGGGTCAGGTAGCCGAGGCCGACGTCGAGCAGGGGCGTCAGCCTGCCGTCCAGCTCGGCGAGCAGGCCGGTGGTCATCCGGCTGAGCTCGGCGGGCAGCCCGGCGGGCAGCCTGGCCACGAACCCGCGCAGCTCGCCCAGGCCGAGCGCGCTGATCTCGGCGATGTTGCGGCCGCCGAGCTGTGAGGTCAGCGCCTCGGGCCGCAGCCGGGTGCCGTGGCACACCGAGCAGACGCGGGTGATGAGAAACCGCTGCACCAGGCGGCGGGTGCGCTCGTTGTCGCTGCGCAGCGAGCGTTCCACCGCGGCCACGGCGTTGTCGTAGTTGACCGACAGCTGCACCGTCCGCCCGTTCCGACCCGAGAGCGTCACCTGCCGCCGGACCGGCTCACCGTGCAGCACGGTGCCGCGCTCGCGGGTGGTCAGTGACCGGTACGGGACGTCGAGCCGCACCCCGAGCTCGCCCGCCGCGTACATCGACAGCCGCCGCCCGCCGGAGTTCCATGGCAGCACCGCGCCCTGCTCGATCGTCTTGCTCTCGTCGGGCACCAGGGTGGCGACGTCGACTTCGGACCGCACGCCCAGGCCGTGGCAGGCCGGGCACGCGCCGTAGGAGTTGAAGGCAAAGGATTCCGCGCTGGGGTGCTCGAAATGAACGCCGCACACCGGGCAGACGATCTCCTCGCGTTGGGTATCGATCGACGGCGCGACGCGGTGGCCGTTCGGGCACAGGTGCGAGCCCAGCCGCGACATCATCAGGCGCAGCACGTTAAGTACCTCTGACATGGTGCCGACCGTGCTGCGCGGCCCCGGTACCGGCGGACGCTGCCGCAGCGCGAGCGCGGGCGGCAGGTGGTCGATCCGGTCCACGTCCGGCCGCTGGGCCTGGGTCAGCCGCCGTCGGCTGTAGGTGCTCAGGCTCTCCAGGAACCGCTGCATGCCCTCGGCGTACAGCGTGCCGATGGCCA
>DASYQM010000448.1:0-13933 GCA_036005525.1 Streptosporangiaceae bacterium | reverse complement strand
GCGGTCGCGCTGCTGGTCGGCGCCGTCGGAGTGGCCAACATCATGGTCATCTCCGTCCTCGAACGCCGCTCCGAGATCGGGCTGCGCCGCGCCCTGGGCGCCACCAAGGGCCACATCCGCACCCAGTTCCTCGCCGAGGCCATCCTGCTCGCCCTCGCCGGCGGCGCCACCGGCGTCGCCGCCGGCGCCCTGGCCACCGCCATCTACGCCACCGCCAAAGGCTGGGCCATCGTCATCCCCGCCGCCGCCTGGGGCGGCGGCATCACCGCCGCCCTGCTCATCGGCGCCGCCGCCGGGCTCCTGCCCGCGCTGCGCGCCGCCCGCATGTCCCCCACCCAAGCCCTCTGGGCCCTCTAACCCGCCCGAACACGGCCACCTGCCAGCTCCTCCGCCCGCACAACCGCGGCCGGTCGCACCCCGCCGGGCACCCCACGCCCGCCATGCGCGCCAGGAACGCCGCCAGCCCAGGCCCACTGCCCGGGCCTTTCACCAGCGTCACGCCCCTAGCACGCCGCAGCGGCTGTTACCGCGCGAACCACTCCTCCCTAGGACCACACATGCACCAACCACCCCAGCAACGGCGCCGGACCCAGGGTAAGAAGGCGTTCATGGAACTTGGCTGGCCGCCGCCTACCCCTCGTGGATCCACAAGACCGGAACCACGACCATCACCCCCGCCCAGGCCGAGCGATACCGCCCCCTGTTCAGCAACACCAAACGCCTCCGCGAGCTGACCAGCGAACTCCAGGCACTCTCAGCCGAAGCGGTCGACCGGGCCGAAGGATGGGCACGACCATGAGACACCTGCGGCGATCACACCGGCTACAGCGAAGACACCACTGCAGATAACTTGTCCCCACCGCAGCCCAGGACCTGCCGCGTTTACAGCGAAGACGCCCAAATCCGGACTGGAGATAACGGCGGCACTGCGCGCCGATATCACCAGGGCCGACGTTACGGAGCGTGATTCTATCGGGGCGCTCATCGCGATCGTGGGGCCGATCCAGTCGCGTGTCCGGCCGGCCGGGCTCGCTCGGCAGCCCGATCCGGCGCGATCGAACCGAGCCGCGCCGGCGAGACGGAGGACGCTCGGTTCGCGGCATAGCGAGTTCGCGGCGCAGCCTGCCGGGCCCCGCCGTGGGCTCTTTCCCCCATGCTGGTCAACGGGCTCGCCGGATGGGGTGATGGCCGGGCGGCGGGGCCGCGGCGAGCGCGAGCGGGTGAATTGTGGGGGATCGCGCCAGGGGTGGTTCCAGAGCGCACGGAGGGTGATGATGGAGTCCTGATTAGCTGCACCCGTGCCCGGCGCGGCACGCAGTGCGATACGGCAGTGGAGGCGCGCCGTGAGTATCGGCGCAGGCCTGGCATAAGCACGCCGCCAGGCCGGTCTCACCGTGACCCAGGTCAGCCAGCGGACGTGCATCAGGGAGACCATCATCGCCGCCATGGAGCGGGACGAGTTCTCCGCTTGCGGCGGCGACTTTTACGCGCGGGGCCACATCCGCGCCATCGCCCAGGTGACCGGGGCCGATCCCGCGCCATTGATCGCGGAGTACGAGGCGACCCATCAGGCGGCGGATCCGGTCACGGCGGCCGATCTGTTCCGGCCGGTCACGCCGATCAGGCTGCACCGGCGGCTCCGGCTGGCCTGGGCCCCAGTGCTCGGGCTGGCGCTGGTGATCGTCCTCGGCTTGGGCGCCTACTACGTCCTGTCGGGTTCGCGCCAGGCGCCGGGCGGCGCTTCCCCGGCGGCGCGGCCCGGCCCGGCAGTTCACCGCCACGCCGGGCGTGGCACACCATCCCCCGCGCCGAGGGTCGCGGCGGTCCCGCAGCCCTACGCCCGCAAGGTCGTTATCCGCCTCGTGGCCATCCAGGATTGCTGGGTTGGGTTCACCACGCCCCGCGGCAGGTACCTGTTCCAGTCGGTCGTCGTTGGCGGCACCTGGAAGAGGTGGATCTTCCGGCATGCCGTCGATATGAGGCTGGGCAATCCCGGCGGCATCAAGCTGACGGTGGACGGCAAGAACCCGCTGCCGCCCGGCACGGCACATCCGCTCACGCTGAGGCTTGGCCTCCATGGCAAGATCTCCAGCTGACGCTAGGCAAGCCCGGCTGGGTGCAGGCCAGCTGGCCGAGATCCAGCACTACACCCGCGAGATCAATGCCCACCCGGCCACCCCGCCCGGCAGCGGCATGAGCGTGCTTCACCTTCTCATGTCATCGCGCTCATGACCTGCGGCGTCCGCAAGGCCCAGGGCAGGCCGGGGTCTGGGTGGCCGGTCAGGAACGGCCAGCCGCCTGGTCATCGATCAGCGAATTATCGGCCAGCCACTGGACAGCACGGCGCACGGCGCGGGCATCGCGGAAG
Source organism: Streptosporangiaceae bacterium (assembly GCA_036005525.1). Taxonomy (GTDB): domain Bacteria; phylum Actinomycetota; class Actinomycetes; order Streptosporangiales; family Streptosporangiaceae; genus UBA9676. The sequence continues at coordinate 11,565 of DASYQM010000448.1, read as the reverse complement.
GCGTACCAGGCTGGGAGCAGGTCCGGATGCTCCTCGTGGAGCTCGTCTTTGAAACGGCGGAAGGCTCCCTTGCCCTGCATGGCCCGCGCCAGCCCGCGCCTGGCGCGTTCATCGGTAATTGTCTCGGCGAAATCGGCCATGTCCTGGTACCAGATGCAGGACGGCAGCGGATCGATGCAAACCAGGTCCAGCTCGTCGAGGTCGACCGGTGCCTGCCCGTCGATGCCGGTGTCGGCCGTCCAGAACGCGATCTGTCCGGTCTGTGGGTCGATCAGCCAGCGGTGTTCGTAGCCGGTCTGGTCGGCCAGCGCGTTAGCGATCTCCTCCAGGTCGAGGACCCTCACGTCAAGCATTGGGCCAGGATAGATCCCTGCTCCCGGCTGCGAGCGCTGAAGGAGCGACACGCGCGGCCAGCGGCAAAAGAGTAAGGTCAAATCCGTGACAGGCACCTCAGGCCGCAGCGCACCTCGCGCGGCGGAGGGAGGAAACCCGGAGACGCGGCGGGCGGTACCGCAACGTTCGTGGACTGCTGCGGAACCTGCCGGTGGGTACAGGAGGAAAGTACAGCAACCGGCACGGATCTGAACGGACGTAGGTGCACGTCCCAGGACGGTGACCTGCGGCGATGGACGCCGGTGGACGTGCTGCCTTCTGTTTCCAAGCAGGGGGCCGGGGGTTCGAGTCCCCCTAGCGCCACAGGTCAGAGACATAATTCGAAATCGTGAGCCCGGGTATGGGGACGGGTACAGCAGCAAAGTACAGCAACGGTGACCGCACCAGATGCCGCACACGCGTTCGAACCAGGCCTTTCCCTCGTCGGCAGGGTCTGCAGATTCCAGGCCCCAGAGAGGAATTCCGGGCCGCTGAGCAGGAAGAATGCTTTCCTTTCAGCCCTGTGCTGGTTGGCCCGCACTTGCCCCGCCGCCTGTGCGCAGCGTGCTGGATCTGCAGTTTCACGACTGACTTTGCCGCTGATGCAGGCGGTCAGTGTGGGCTGGTCCTGTCCGTCGTCGCCGGGATTGCGCCTGTGCTCGTGGACCAGATGGGCGCCGGCGCCCGGAGCCGCCCTGCGCGCCGAAGGCCTGGGCTCACGGCGCGAGCCGCGGCGCCAGTTCTGGCCGCGGCCAGCTCATCATCCGGGCGGGGCCTGTTGCGCGCCGTGGCGCACGTCGGCGCGGCGCGGGTGCGGCGCCAGGCGCGCCGATCGGCGCATGGAGGCGCATGGAGGCGCGCTGATCCAGTCCGCCGGGTGCCCCTGGACGCCGCGGTCGGCGGGCAGCTGATGGCATGCCGGTTCACAGCGGGATCGGCCCACCGGAACCGGACCGGGCTGCGGCTGGCTTGCCCGCGGACGGCCTTACGCTCTGCCTGGCCGCAGGTATCGGACACATAACCTTGCTGATTACTTAAAGTAATCACAATAGTTGTGCGCCAGTCCTCGGCTGGCCAGATCGCCGACTCGGCACGGGTGGCAATTGCGTCAGCGGCGCGGGTGGTCTCGCGCAGATCATCCGGTATGGCCCGATGGGTGTCCCGGTCGGCCTGGTGAGTATGTACCTGGTCTGGTCCGCGTGGCGTCTGCGGCGGGCCGCTTGGTGCGCCGGTAGCGCTTGCCGGGGCCGACGGGCATCAGCCGCAACGCGCACGCTGACTGGCCCTGGCATCGCCGCCGTGGGGCCGCCTGGGGTACCGCGCGGGAGGTTCGGGCACCGCGGGCCTCAACATGGACGGGAGCGCGGAGGTCACGATCGCTGCGCGCCGATCCCTCCCGGAGGTGCTACCGGGCAGGCTGCGGTGTGGTGTCAGGGTAATCAGGCCGAGCCGCCGTTCGCGCGCGGGCAGGTGTTGTCGATCATGTGCGCTTATCGGTCCAGATAAACGATTGCGCGGCCTGCCGGCTGTCCGTGCGGGAAGGCCTCCGAGAAGCCGTCGGCGGGGGCCGAGATGGGTCAGCCGCGGGCTTCGGTCAGGCCGATGCGGGTCTGTAGCCGGCGCAGCGGTGCGGGCGCGTACCACGCGGCGCGACCGAGTATCCGCTGGCAGGCCGGCACCAGTACGGCGCGTACGAGCGTCGCGTCGATGATCACCGCGAACCCCGCGCCGATGCCGAATAGCTGCAGGAAGCTGACTGTCGCGGTGCCGTTGGCGAAGAAGGTCACCGCGATCAGCGCTGCGGCGGTGGTGACGATGCGTCCGCTATGGGTCAGCCCGTCGGTGACTGCGGTGCGGTTGTCGCGGCCCTGGTCGTGCAGCTCCTTGATGCGGCTGAGCACGATGACCTCGTAGTCCATGGACAGGCCGAAGGCGATGCAAAACAGCAGCACTAGCATGCTGGTGTCCAGCGGCAGCGCGGTGAAGTGCAGCGGCCCGGACAGGTGCCCCTCCTGGAAGATCCACACCAGCAGCCCGGCGGTCGCGGCGAGGGTGACGGCGTTGAGCACGAGGGCGCGGATCGGCTGCACCACGGACCCGGTGAACAGGAACAGCACGAGGAACGTGGTGAGCAGGATGAGCAGTCCGGCCAGCGGCAGCCGGGTGCCGATGGCGTGCGTGGTGTCGATCAGCTCGGCGGTCTGGCCGCCGACGTAGACGCGGACGCCGTCCGGGTCGGGGAGGTCGCGCACGGTCCGCACCAGGTTCTTCGACGCATTCGAGCGCGGATCGGCCGCGCTCACGACGGACAGCCGCTGCGCCGTCGGACGCGCCAGGGTTGGGTTGGCGGAGTTCGGGACGGCCTTCCCGTGCACGAACGTCGCGACGCTGGTCTCGACGCGCGCGACACCGGCCAGGTCGGAGAGGCGGGTCGCGTAGGCGGTCAGCGCGGCGCGGTCGAGTGGGCCGCCGGCGACGACGTTCAGCGCGGTGGCGCTGTTGCCGGTGAAGTCCTCGCGCAGCACGTCGCCCACCGCCCTGCTCTGCGTGGTGGCCGGCAGCACCCGGTCGTCCGGCGTGCCGAACTGGACGTGCCGCAACGGCAGCGCGACCAGCATCAGCACGGCGAGCACCGGGATCGCGATGAGCGCCGGGCGGCGCATGACCTGCCCGGCCAGCCGTCCCCAGAACGGCGCGGCGGTGGACGGCTCGCGGTTGCGCGCCCACGGCAGCCGCCCGGAGTTCACGCGCCGGCCCAGCACGGCCAGCAGCGCGGGCAGCACCACGACCGCGGCGGCCATCGAGATGAGCACCACGCCGATCCCGGCGTAGGCGAACGAGCGCAGGAAGTACAGCGGGAAGATCAGCAGCACGGCGAGCGCGGCCACGACCGTCGCGCCGCTGAACACGATCGTGCGCCCGGCCGTTTGCACGCTGCGCACGACCGCCTGCGCCGGCTCCTGCCCGCGCCCGACCTCCTCCCGGAAGCGGCTGACCATCAGCAGCGCGTAGTCGATGGCCAGCGCCAGGCCGAGCGCGGTGGTCAGGTTGATCGCGTAGATCGACACGCTGGTCACCGAGCCGAGCACGTCCAGCTCGGCGAACGTGCCGAGGATCGCGATCATCCCGATCGCCAAGGGCAGCAGCGCGGCCACGACGCTGCCGAACGCGAACACCAGCAGCGCCAGGATGATCGGCACGGCGATCCCCTCGGCGATGCCCAGGCTCTTGCGAACCTGTGTAGTGATGTCGTTGCCGATCGCCGCTCTGCCGCCGACCGTGACGCCGACCCGCCTGCTGTGCGATCGCAGGCTCGCCAGCTCCGACGAGCTGAGATCGCGGTCGCTCGTGGTGCTGCCCAGGATGAGCGCGTACTTGCCGTCCTTGGACCTGAGGCCGGGATTGCGCGTCTGCCAGTAGGACACCACGTTCGACACGCCCGGCACCGCCGCAAGACGGCTCGCCTCCTCGGCGCCCGCTGCTCGTGCGGGCGCGTCGTCAACCGTCCCGGCCTCGGCGTGGACGAGCAGGACGACACCGACAGAGCCGCCGAAGCGCTGATCGGTCAGGGTCTGCGCGGTTGTCGACTCGGCGGCCGGGTCCTGGAAGCCGCCGGTCTTCAGCTTGCCGAACGCGCCGAGCCCGACCACGCCGAGCGCGACCACGGCCAGCATCGCCGCGACCAGCACCAGACGGGCGCGGCGAACCACGAAACTTCCTATCGACCTGGTCATCCTGCGCCCCAGCCCCTTGCCCCGCCGGGCCGGGCCCCGGCTGCTTGCACGAGCGCGCGCAGCCGGCTCAGCGCCTGGCGGGTGGCGATCTGGACCAGGTATGCCCGCTGGTCACACACCGTGCCGAGGTCGACGCCCGCCCACCGCAGCCAGGTGTCCTGCAGGACGTCTTCGGCGTCGGCGGCCGAGCCGAGCATCTCGTAGGCGACGGTGAACAGAAGGTTGCGGTGGGCCATGAACGCCTCCGTGGGGGGGTCCGGGCGGCCGTCGCGGCTCATGCTCCCGGCGCGATCTCCGGACGCGGTCCGCGACATGCCGGCGTGGGCGGGTTCCTGGCCACCCTCGACTGCGTTACCCCACCAGACACCGGGCCTCGCCGTTTTGTGACACCGAGACGGTAGCCAATCCTTGCCGTCCGCTGCCCCAATGACGTGACGCCGGGTCAGGCCGGCGGGCAGCGGGCGCTTGCCGTGGGCGTGTACGTCGCTTAGCACGGGTCATTCCGCGCGCAGCGCTGACGCGGTGCGGGTTCGCGCCGCCCAGCCGGCCGGGAGCATCGCGCCCGCCGCCGCGATCACGAGCCCGGCCAGGGCCAGCAGGGCCAGCTCGGCCGGCCGGTAGACGTTGAGATAGCTGGCGGGCAGGCCGGTGCCGGCGGCGCCGGCCATCGCCGGGAGGATGTAGGCGTGCAGGGCCATCCCGGCCGGGACGGCGATGGCGCCGGCCGCCAGGCCGACGCCGGCGACCCAGCAGATCACCATGGTGATGGTCTGCCGCGGCGTCATCCCCACGGCTTTGAAGATGCCCAGGTCGTGCACCCTCTCGCGGGTATGCAGGACGACGGTGTTGAGCACGCCGAGCCCGGCCACGACGGCCAGCAGCAGGGTCAGCGTGCCGATCAGGCCGATCAGGGTCAGGACGAACGGGTCGTTGCCGTTGACGCTGACCGGGTAGTCGCGCCCGAGCGCGGTGCTCAGCGCGCTCGCGTAGGCCGCCGGGCTCGTGCCCGGGCGGAGCCCGACGTCGTAGACGGCGGGGACCAGGCCGCGGTCGGCGCCGGCGAGCGTCCGCCAGTCGGTGAGCATGGCGAGCCCACGGTTGCCGGGGTCGAAGACCTCGCCGACGATCCGGACGGTGATGTCCTTGCCGCGGAAGTCCATGGTGACGGTGTCGCCGATCGCCTTGCCGGTCACGGTGAGGAAGTTGGTGGGCACGTCGACCTCGCCTGGGCCGCTGAACCAGCGCCCGCTGATCATGTCGTAGCCGGTCCAGCTCGCATTGCCGCGGAAGGCGGTCACCGCAACCTCCTTGGACAGCCCGGCGACGCTGACCTGCTCGTCCGCCTCAGCGACATAACGCAGCGTGCCCGGCTGCGCGCGCAGCGCGGCCTCGATCGTGCGCTGCTGGACCGCCGCCGATGGGGCAGCGCCCGCCTCTCCAGGGACCCGGTGCCCGGCCGGGGCGCCGGGGCCCGACGCCAGGTGGACCTGCACCGGCTCGGATTTCGAATGTGACAGGCCGTTCGCCACCCGGGTCAGCGACGCGCTCAGGCCGACGGCGAAGGTCACCGCCGTCGCGCCGAGCAGGATCGCCGCGAGGGTCACGGCGGTGCGGGTCGGCCGCGCGAACGGCGCGGCCAGGCCGATCGTCACCGGCCGGGGCAGCCGCAGCCTGCCGAGCAGCCGGTGCGCGGCGTAACCGCGGCCCTGCGCCGGAGCGCGCCCGGTGGCGATCGCCTGGACCGCGCTCAGCCGCCCGGCCCGCACCGCCGGCGCCGCCGCGGCCAGCCCGGCGAGGCAGAGCATGGTCACCGGCACGCCTACGTCCACCCACGCCGGCACCACCAGGGCGCCGACCCCGTACACGTCCGCCGTCTGGCTCAGCAGCGGCACGGACAGCAGGTTGCCGAGCACCACCCCGGCCAGGCAGCCGGCCAGGGCCGGGACCATGACCTGGCCCGTGTAGGCGGCCACCACCTGGCCCGGGGTGAAGCCGATGCTTTTGAGGATGCCGATCCGCCGGTAGCCGGCCACGACCGCGCCGCTGACGACGTTGACCACGATCAGCACCGACAGCACCAGGCCGATGACGCCGAAGGCGACGACGAACGGCACGATCGGTGCGATCCCCGAGGCCTGCTGGAGCTTGACCGCCAGGTACGACTGTGTTGCGGTCACCGCGCCGGCCGGCAGCGCCCCGCTCAGCGCCGCCACATCCGTGCGGATCGCGGCCGCCGTGCCCGCGCTGGCGAACCGGTACAGCATCTGTACGGTCGGGGGTGCTCCCCCGGCGCGCAGGGCGGCGATCTCGCCCGGCACCACCCAGCCGTCAGCCGACTGGTTGATCGAGCTCGCGATGCCGACCACGGTCAGCCTGGGCCGCCCGGGCACGCCGCCGGCCGTGATCTGCGCGCCGAGCGGCAAGCCGAACTGGAAGTCGCTGGAGAGCACGATCTCGCCGGGCCGCCGCGCCCACCGGCCCTGCTGCAGGGTGAGGTCATCGAGCGGCCCGCCGGGCGAGGCGCGGCCCACCAGCGTGAGCGGCGGCGCGGTGAACTGCCCGCCGGATCCCGGCGGCCCCGGCAGCTGCGGAGTGATGGTCACCTCGGGATATGGGCCAGCCGCCGCCGTGACCTCCGGCAGCCGGGTGCTGGCGGCCAGCTGGGCGGCCGTTGCCTTGCCCGAGTCGATGGTGGCCACCAGGTGCGCGCCGTGCTGGGCCGCAAAGGCGTTGTCGAAAGGCGCGTTCGAGACCACGACCAGGCCCAGTGCCAGCACGCAGGCACCCGTGGAAATCGTCACGACCAGGCCGATCACCAGCGTCTGCACTCGCCTGCGGGCCAGCCCGCCGCGCAGCGCGCGGGCCACCGCCCCGGCTCGCCCCCGCCTCATCGCCAGGCCCCCAGTGCTCCCGTGGTGGCGTCACTGGCGATCCTGCCGTCGACGAGCTGCACGGTGCGGCTCGCGTAACGCACCGCAAGGTCGGGGTTGTGGGTGACCAGGACCAGGCTCTGGCCGGTGCGGTTGAGGTCAATCAGCAGGTCACCGATCTCCTCGCCGGTGGCGGTGTCCAGCGCGCCGGTCGGCTCGTCGGCCAGCAGCAGCGCCGGGCGGTTCACCAGCGCCCGGGCGATCGCCACCCGCTGCCGCTCGCCGCCGGACAGCCGGCCGGGGTAGGCGTCACGGCGACGCTCGATCCGCAGCGCCGCCAGCAGCTCGTCCGCCCTGGCCCGCGCCTGCGCCCTGCGCACCCCGGCGAGCTGGGCCGGCAGCAGCACGTTGTCCGCGACGGTCAGGTCGTCCAGCAGGTTGAAGAACTGGAAGATCATCCCGACCTGCTGCCGCCGGAACCGCGCCACGCCGGTCTCGCTGAGCGTGTCGATGCGGCGCCCGGCCACGGTGACCGTGCCGCTGGTCGGCCGGTCCAGGCCGGCGATCAGGTTGAGCAGGGTCGACTTCCCGCTGCCCGAGGGCCCCATCACCGCGACCGCCTCGCCCGGCGCGACATCGAGGCGCACCCGGTCTACCGCGGGCCGACCGCCATCGTCGTACCGTTTCGTTACCTCGCTGAGCCGTATCAGAGCATCCATGCGGGCAACGTAGGCCCGGCAGCACCGGGCCGGCGTCCGCCATGGTGTGCAACACCTATACCGTGATCGGCTGACTCCGGCCGGGTGTCATCCTCGCTATGTAGCCGCTTACCTCTGGCGGAGGATGGCGCGGCGCCTCCACCGGGTGACAATGGGCAGGTGACCGGGCACAGCGGGGTGCGGGCGAGCACCACGGCGCGGGCGCGCGGCTGGCTGCGCCGGGCGCTCGCCTTCGTCCGGTCGGCGGAGCCGCGAGCACCGGTCTCCAAGCGGGCCATCCGCGGGGACATCTTGCTGGCCGCCGCGGTGACCGTGGCGGCGCTGGCCGCCGTGAAGCTCGGCAGCTCCGCCTCCGGCGACGTGGCACGCAGGGTGCTGTTCCCGGCAGGCGACGGGCTGTACGCGCCCCCGCCGGAACCGCCGCTGCCGGAATCGCCGCTGCCGCCGGAATCACCGCTGGGGGTTCCCTGGGTGGCCGTTGCCGCCGCGGTGGTGACGACGGCGCCGCTGGCCGCGCGCCGGCTCGCGCCGCTCGCCACGTTCTGGGCGATCCTGGCCGCCACGGTGGCATTCAGGGACTACGACACCGCCGTCACCTTCGCCGCGGCGGTCCTGGCCGCCTACAGCGCGGTTGTTTACAGCCGGTTCCGCGGCCTGGCACTGCTCAGCCTGCCCCTGGCGGGAGTGATCGTCGCGGCGGCCTTCCAGGACACGACGCCGCCGCTGCCCGGCCAGGCAACCGCCCCCTTGATCCTGATCGCCATCATGCTCGTCGGCAACGCCGCACGCGTCTGGAAACAGCGGGCAGGGGCTTCGCAGGCCCGGATCGGCCGTCTGCAGGCCGAGCACCAGGAGCAGACGCAGCGCGCCGTGGAACTTGAACGGGCACGCATCGCCAGCGAGCTGCACGATGTCGTGACCCACAACGTGAGCGTGATGGTGGTGCAGGCGGGCGCGGCCCGGCAGGTGCTCGCCCGCTCGCCCGGCGAGGCGCGAGGGGCGCTGCTGGCGGTCGAGGCCGGCGGCCGGGCGGCCCTGACCGAGCTGCGTCATCTGCTCGGGCTGCTCGCCCCGGCCGGCGGGCCCGGGGCCGTCACCGCGGCGGGCGAGTCCGACGCCGCGTCGCTCGAGCCCCAGCCCGGCCTGGACCGGCTCCGGCCGCTCATCGACCGGGTGGCCGCCGCCGGGCTGCCCGTCGAGCTGCGGATCAGCGGCTCGCCGCGAGTGCTGCCACCCGGCCTGGACCTGGCCGCCTACCGGGTCGTCCAGGAGGCGCTGACCAACGTGATGAAGCACACCAGGCAGGCAAAGACCGTGGTCAGGCTCGACTACAGCCCGGAAGAGCTCGTGATCGAGGTCGCTGATGATGGCCCGCCGGCCGCCACGGCCGCGAACGCCAGCGCCGGACCCGGCGCCGGCCGGGGCCTGCTGGGCCTGCGAGAGCGGGTTGCGCTGTACGGCGGCGAGTTCGATGCCGGGCAGCGGCCCGGCGGCGGGTGGCGGGTCCGGGCGCGGCTCCGGGACAACCCGAAGCCCACCGGCCCGGCGCAGCTCGCCGCGCCGCAGCGGTGAACGGCGCCAGCCCGCCCGCGCGGGACGATCCGCCCACCGCGCCGCGCCAAGACCTGGGCGGCGGTAGCCGGGGCGCCATCCCCGGTGAACCAGGGCAACCGGCGCCGCGGGTCGTGATCGCCGACGACCAGACCCTGGTGCGCACCGGATTCCGCATGATCTTGAGCGAGGCCGGCATCCCGGTCATCGCCGAGGCCGCCGACGGCGCCGAGGCCGTCGCCGCGGTGCTCAGGCACCGGCCCGACGTGGTTCTCATGGACATCCGGATGCCGGAGGTGGATGGCCTGGAAGCCACCAGGCGGATCCTCGCGGCACAGCCCGGACGCGGCTGCCGGATCATCATCTTGACCACCTTCGACCTCGACCAGTACGTCTATACCGCGCTGACCGCCGGTGCCAGCGGGTTCCTGCTCAAAGACGTCTCACCCGAGCACCTGGTCGCCGCCGTCCAGCTGGTGCGGTCCGGCGACGCCCTGCTGGCGCCATCGATCACGCGCCGGCTCGTCGAGCGCTTCGCACCACAGAGTCCCGGCCACCCAGCGGTCCACCGCGACCTTTCCCAGCTCACCCCGCGTGAGCTGGAAGTGCTGCGGTTGCTGGCCCGCGGGCTGAGCAACGCCGAACTTGCCACGCAGCTGACCCTCAGCGAGGCGACGGTCAAGACACATGTGGCCAGAATCCTGGCCAAACTGCGGCTCAGGGACCGGGTGCAGGCCGTCGTGCTGGCCTACCAGACCGGGCTGGCCGGCCCCGGCCCGGTAGCCTGAACAGCCTGCACCCGGCTACCGGCTGCCAGAGGCTGGGCAGCGGTGCTCAGCCTCCCGGCTCGGGTGAGGCGCCGGAACCGGATCGCTGCCGTGCAGGCCGGAAGGAGCGGGCGCAACGGCCGAGGAGGTCGGCAAGCCACTGCCGCTCGGCGGAGATGAGCCCACCGGCCATCTGGGCCTCCACCCGCTGCACGCGCTAGTGGCATTCGGCCACTGGCGCCGGCCCTGGGCGGTCAGGCCGGGCGCAGTGTAAAGACGCTCATATTGCCCGTTCGGGCGTGTCACCGCTGCTAGCGAGGCCGGCACAGGCTGCCGCCAGAACGGCGGTGCGGCGCGCGGGCTGGGTCAGCTGCGCTGGTTACGGGACGTCATCGCCAATGTTTTCCAGGCTGGCACCGGTCCTGCCGCCAGCTCTCCGGCAGGACGCCTGAGGTCGCCCAGGCTTGCGGATCGGCAGCTCGCGCTCCGGCCCGGTCGGCAGCTCATGCCAGGCGGCCCGTCGCCTGTCACCAGGTGGCCTGAGAAGCCGGTCACGTAGTGTGATGCGGAGCTCGGGTATCTGTTATGGGATGAGGACTGGGCGGCGGCCTTGCTGGTCGCGTGTCCATGCCTTGCCGACGGCTGACAGCGGGATGCGGTCGATGTCGATGTGGAGCTTGCCGGTGGAGAGCAGGTCCAGCAGTTCGTGCAGCATGTCCGTGATCACGTCTATCGGCGGCATGGTGCCGCTGCCCATGCCGAGGATCTCCAGGCCGACGCTGCGCAGGACGGCCGCTGGCAGTGAGATGACTGGGCCGGCCATGTCGCCGGCCTGGAGCAGGCGGAGCCGCCCGGCCCGGGGATGGGCGTCGTTGTGCTCGATCGAGGTGAGGAACACCTCGGCCGGGTGTCCCCACAGGTAGTCGACTACCAGGTCGTAGCCGTGTTCGCCGGCCTGGCGTCCTGCGCGGGGGCGACCTCTCCGCTTCCTCCCAGACGAGCGCCTGTGGGTGCCGAAAACCTATGCCACCAGGCGATATTCATGGATCATGCCTCCGGCACGGTCGCGCCGCCGGACGCGGAAGTGATCCAGGTCAGCGACGCCAGCTGGCAGCGGGCGGAGCGGCGCGGCCTGGTTCAAGGTGCGGTGTGGCCGGTGCGTGTTGTAGAAGTCCTCGTATTCGCGCAATACGGTCATCAGGTGGCGCTGGTTCCACATCAAGGTCCGGTCTAGCAGCTCGCGTCGGCAGCTGCCGATCCAGCGTTCCATGATCGAGTTCATCCGGGGCGCCGGCACCGCGGAGCGAATGACCCTGACGCCAGCGGACTGGAACACTGCGTCGAACGCAGCGGTGAAGCTGGCGTCCCGGTCATGCAGCACGAACTTCACCCGCGTACCCGCGTCTTCCAGGTCCATGAGCAGGTTCCGGGCCTGCTGGACGACCCAGGACTGGGTGCCTCGTGCTGGTGGAGCCCACATGACGCGTATTGACCATCCCCGCTGCCTGGACCCACTCACTCCGCGGGACCTCAAAGGCCCATGGGCGCCCTT
>DASYQM010000447.1:0-12273 GCA_036005525.1 Streptosporangiaceae bacterium | reverse complement strand
CACGACGCGGCAGCTCAGACCGGGACCGGCCGCCGAGAGAGGGGGCCCGCGCGCCGCCGCACCGCCGCCGGCGCCGTCCTGGCCGCGGGCGCTGCGCGCGGTCCGCGCCTGGCTTTCCCCATGGCTCACCCTGCAGCGCTGCTGGACCGCATGGTCCAAGGCGCCCCCGCCCCCGCAGCTGCAAGCCCTGATCAACTCCGTCGCGGCAGGCTGCGGCCTGCACCTCTACATCCTGAATTAACAAACTACCGTTAGAAGAGGTGAAGCCGCATCGACTGCGGAGTCTGGAAGACATAGCCGATGCCGCCGGTTCTGGGCCGACAGCGCCAGGAGCACCGGTGTAGTTCAGAGCAGTTCGAGCTCGCGTGCCCGCTGCTGTGCCTCTTCCCGTTCCTCATCGTCGCAAGTGCGCTGGCTGGGCGGTCAATAGCGGATGCAGTGGCCCGGCACGCGGGCCTTAGCAAACAGGCAGCAGCCGACGTCAGTCAACTGTTTGCCTCGTCGGCCGCCACGTCCAACGCCGTCGTCGGCACCACCTCGATGGTGTTCTTCGTGCTGGGCGGGATCGCCGCGGCCACCGCACTCCAGCAGCTTTACGAGCGGGCCTTCGGTCTTGATCCGCGGGGATGAAGGCTGTTCCCATCCGCCTGCGCCACCGGCGTGTTCTGGCTGGGCATGGAAGTGGCCTTCTCGCTCTTCTTCTCCAACATGGTCATTGCCGACTACAAGGAATACGGGCCGATCGGGATGATCTTCGCCGTGATGGCATTTCTGATCGCCATCGGCGTCGTTGTCATCCTGGGCGCGGTGGTGGGCCTGGTCTGGCAAGAGCGGGGTCTGTCATTTACCGCTGCCCTCAGGAAACTGCGGCGGGCATCATGACCAGCCCCACCAGTACGGCGCCAAGACCAGCCTGAGGCCCGGTCCTCATCCGAACGGTCGCGCGCGGACGGTGCCCCGGGTGGCGAGATCGGTCGCCGCACTGCTAGCTCTCTGCTACCTGCTGCTCCTTGGACCACGCCTCCACGCCGACCGCGGCCCGGTCACGACCGTCAGGTGCCATGCCTGAATCTCGGCCAGTTGTCACCTCTTCGAGGTGATGACCTATCGGCTCGGCGAGGCGAGGCTGGAAGCGAAGCTCTTTTGACGGGACGTTCGAGACGGGCGTTCGGGACTGCCGATGGGGGAGATGATGAGCTATATCGATGCCGAAGTCGGGCCGGTTGACTGCCTGGTGGTCGCGTTCCCGGCTGGGAAAGCGAAATTCGCTGGTGAGATGGCATCTGAGCTGCGGGCCTTGATCGAAAGCAACACCGTGCGGGTGCTTGACCTGGTGGTGCTCACCAAAGACGTGGACGGCTCGGTGGAGGCCGCTGAGCTGCGCGATACCGACACCAGTGAGGTCGGCCAGCTGCGCGCGCTGGAGGCAGATCTCGCAGTCCTTCTCGCAGAGGACGACATCGTACAAGTCGGCAAGACCCTGGAGCCAGGCAGCACGGCTGCGGTGCTGGTGTGGGAAAACGTGTGGGCGGCACCGTTCGGGTCGGCCGTGCGAAGGTCGGGCGGCCAGCTCGTGACCAGCGGCCGCATCCCGACTCAGGCGATCTTGGCCGCGGCCGCCGCGGACCGCGACGCCAAAGCGCAAGGGAGTGTGTGAAATGCCTCTGTTTAGAGAGCGCAGCGACCTGCCGGGACTGATCGGCCGTATCCAGGACCGGGGCGACGACCGGGATGACCGGCGCGACGACCGGGATGACCGGCGCGACGACCGTGGGCCCGGGCTGTTCAGGTAACCGGGAGCGGATCATGGGGATGAGGTTTCCATCCAGCAGGGCCAAGCCTCCCGCAAGGTTGGCCGATGACCGGCCTGGCAGGGCCGGGCCCTCTGCGTCGCCTGACCGAGCCTGCTGCTGCCCGGCCCGGCCGGTCGTCAAGGTTCTCATCAAGCCCGCGCCTGGCCGCCCGCATGCAGCTGATCTGTTGCTGTGCGGCCACCACTACCGCGTGTCCCGGGCTGCCTTGGCAAAAGCCGGGGCGGTTGTCCTTGACCAGACGGGCGCGGTTGTGCAATCAGCGCCGGGGAGCAAACAAACCGGTACGGTGCCCGCCGATACCGCGTAAGCGGTCACAAGCGGTCGTTCGCGTGGTAATTACCGACGGGGCGGAGCAGCGGACATCACAGCCCTCCATCCGGCGTCAGGAGCCGCTATCGGCCATCTTCTGCTGCGCGTCGGCGATCGCGCCCTTGAGGGCCTGCACGTGGTGGCCTTCCGCCTCGCCGACGACCTTCTTGATGGCGCGGGTCACGGCGGGCTCGACCTTGCCGGCCGCCGAGTGCGGGTAGGCGAGTATCAGGCCCGCGCCTCCGATCGGTATGGTCTGCCCGGCCTGCTGTTCGAGCTTGCTGGCGGTCCGGTGGTGCAGAAGCTTGCCGGCCCCGGCGCCGAGCGCGGCGCCGACGGCGGTGGCGGCGAGCAAGGGTGGTGCGAACAACCCGACCGCGAACCCGACCGCGCCCAGCCCTGCGGCGCCCTCGCGGACCATGTGGTCGGTCTGCTCGACCGACGCCGACTCGCCGTCTGGGAAGCGGCATGGGCGGCGGTGGGCCCCCAGTGGACCAGACGTTTCCGGTCGCGGGGCTAGCACTCGTGCCTCGTCGTGTGCAGTCCCGCCACGTTGGAGTGGGCCCGGCGGCCCATTTGTCGCGCTTGACCTGATCTTTCCTTTCGGAACATTATTGGGCCTGCGGGCCGTTGCGGGGGGCATGGTCGGGGCATGGACGGTATCGGCGGACGTCAGCGTGATGGTCGGCCCCAGCGTACGGGCAGGCCGGCGCTCGATCTCATCACCTCCAAGCTGCGCCGTCCCTTGCTGCGGCCCGGGACGGTGCGCCGTTCCTCCCTGATCGACCGGCTGACGCGGGACGAGCCCACTTCGGTCGTGTCGGTGATCGCGCCGCCCGGCTATGGGAAGACGACACTGTTGTCGCACTGGGCCGAATTTAGCGACCAGACCTTCGCCTGGGTGTCGGTGGAGGAGCCGGACAACGACCCGAAGGTCCTGCTGACCTACGTTGCCGAAGCCCTCGATGCGGTGGAGCCGATCGATGAGCGGGTGTTTGACGCGCTTGTCTCCCCGGGTAGTTCGGTGCCGGGCTCGGTGGTGCCCAGGCTGGGATCGGCGTTTGCGTCGATGACCTCGCCGGTGGTGCTGGTCCTAGACGGCGTGCATGCGCTGCATGACCGGGAGTGCCGGGATGCACTGTCGCTGCTGGCCGATCACGTGCCGGGTGGTTCGCGGCTGGCGCTGGCGGGCCGGGTCCAGCCGCCCCTCCGTGTCGCGCGGCTCCGCACCGAGGGCAAGGTCATGGAGATCGGCCCCGGCGATCTGTCACTCACACACGCTGAGGCGTCCTCCCTGCTGCGCAACGCTGGCGTGACGCTGGGCGAGGATGAGGTGGCCGAGCTTTACCAGCGGACCGAGGGGTGGCCGGCCGGGTTGTACCTGGCGGCGCTTTACCTGCGAGAGGGCGGCCCGTTCGCCAGCGCGGCGATCTCCTTTGGCGGCGATGACCGGCTGGTGAGCGAGTACATGGAGTCGGAGTTCTTGTCGCGGATCTCCCAGCGGCAGCGGGAGTTCCTGACCCGGACCGCGGTCCTGGAGCGCATGTGCGGGCCGCTGTGCGATGCGGTGCTCGATGCCGGCGGATCCGCCACGACGCTGGCCGACCAGGCACGGTCGAACTTGCTGCTGGTGCCGCTGGACCGGCGGGGGGAGTGGTACCGCTACCATCACCTGTTCCGCGACATGCTGCTGGCGGAGTTGCACCGGCTGGAGCCCGGCCTGATGCCCGTCCTTCGCCGGCGGGCGGCGGAATGGTATGAGCGCAACGGGTCGCCCGGCGAGGCGCTGGGGTACTGGATGAGCGCGGGCGAGGTGGACGCGGCGGCCCGGCTGGCCGGCGCGCTGGCCTTTCCCGCCTACCAGCGCGGCAGGGCCGCGACGGTCGAGCGGTGGTTCCGGTGGCTGGAAGATCACGGTGGCGTGGAAGACCACCCAGCGGTCGCCGTACTGGCGGCCGTGCTCTCGGCGCTGACCGGGAAACCGGCCGCCGCCGAATGATGGGCGGGGCTTGCCGGGAGGGGAGCCGCTGCGGCCGCGCCCGACGGGAGCCCTTCGATCGAGCCGTGGCTCGCGCTGCTGCGAGCGCTGCTGTGCCGTGACGGGGTGGACCAGATGCGGGCCGACGCCGAGTTCGCGGCAACGACCATGCCCGCCGCCAGCGTCTGGCGGGCCGCGCCGGTCCTGCTGCTGGGGCTGGCGCACCTGATGGCTGGCGACCCGGACCAAGCCGATGCGCTGTTCGAGGATGCGGCCGCCGAGGGCCAGGCCAGCGGCGGAATGATCGGCGCCTGCATCGCGCTCGTTCAGCGGTCGCTGCTGGCAATCGGCAGCGGCGCATGGGACCTGGCCGGGCGGCATCTGTCTGAGGCACGGGCCGTAGCCAATGAGGCCAACCTCGAGGATTACCCCCCGCTGACGATCCTGTACGCCGTGGCCGCGCGGATCGCGTTGCATCAAGCCAACAGGCCGCGTGCCCAGGAGGAACTGACGCGGGCGCAACGCCTACGGCCGGCCCTGACGTATGCCCTGCCGCACCTCGCGGTCCAAGCGAGGATCGAGCTCGCAAAATGCCATCTGGCGCTGGCCGACTTCACCGCGACGCGAACCCTGCTCCGGGAGGTCGACGACGTGCTCAGGCGACGCCCGGCCTCGGTGTCTTCGCCCGCCAGGCCGAAGACCTCCGGGCGCAGCTCTCCCATGCCGCGGCTCGTCCGCCCCGGGAGCCTCGGCGCTGACCGCCGCCGAGCTGCGCCTGCTGCCGATTCTCGCTACCCACCTGTCGTTCCCAGAGATCGCCGCCGAGATGTTCCTGTCCCGCAACACCATCAAGTCGGAGGCGAACGCGATTTACCGCAAGCTGGGCGTCTCTTCGCGCAGCCAGGCGATCGCCCGCTCCCGCGAGCTGGGGCTTCTGGAGGGGTGACGACCCGTTTCATCCCATCGGGGGGATGGAAACTACCCTGGCACGAGGTGCAATGGTGTCCTCGACAGCGAGGCGAGGTGCATGGGCCAGACAGCGAGATTCCAGGACACGTTGCGCAGGCTAGCGATGATCGATGAAGCCTTCGTCGAAGACGAGGCCCGGCTCGGGCTCGGCCTGGATGACACATCGGCCCTGGACCCCAAGACCGCGGCGCTGCTTCGAGTGGGGGCGTCGGTGGCGATCGGGTCGCCGGTATGCCTGGAATGGAGCGCCGGGCGGGCGCTGGCGGCGGGCGCGAGCGAGGACGAGATCGCGGACGTACTGCTGGTGATCGCCCCGGTGGCGGGGCTCGGCCGGGTCGTGTGCGCCGCTCCCGATGTGGCGACCGCGCTCGGGTACGACATCGTGGCCGCGCTGGAGGAACCGAACGATCACTGACGGCTTCCCAGCACGTGGCATCAGCCTGCCGGCTGACCATGAAGGAATCCGAACCTCGTCCAGACGAACCGACACGCCGAGGCAGCCGGATCACCTCTGGGCTCGCCAGCTCTCCAGCCGGGCTTCACGCACCCGGTAAGCGATGAACCCGGCTACGGCCAGGATCACCATCGCGGCGATCGCGTAGCCGGCGACGGCGATCCCGTGTGCGATGGTGTGCCAGACGCTGCCCACCCCGTAGCCGATCAGGGAGATCGCGGTCACCCATACGGCGGTGCCGATCAGGCTCAGGACCCCGAACAGCAGCGAGGGTACCTCGATGATGCCCGCCACGAGGGATACGAACGTGCGCACCACCGGCAGGACGCGCCCAAGCGGGATCGACCACATGCCTCGCCCTGCCACGAAGCGTTCCGCCCGGTCGATGTCTGAGCGGGTGATGAGCAGGTAGCGACCGAACCTATGCACGAGTGACCGGCCGCCTGCCCGCCCCACGGTGTAGGAGACCAGCGAGCCGATCAGCTCTGCCACCGTTCCGACCAGGATGACGCCCAGGATGCTCAGTTGCCCCTCACCGGCGAGCGCCCCTGAGAATCCAAAGGTGATCGCGGACGGAATCGGCACGCAGCATGCCCCGAGGAACGCGAGCAGAAAAAGCGCGGCATAGCCCCAGTGGACAAGAAAAGTCTCCATAGCATCCCCCGCTAACTGGTTCCACTCTCACCCAGCGGCAGCACTGACGCCTAGATGATCTATTCCAAGGGGATCGCCTGCGGAGGTGATGGGAGGGTGTCCAAGATCAGGTTGTGACGACTGACATGGACACCCTCGCGACCGCACTGTATGTGAAGACCGATGACCTGCTGAAGGGTTCGCCTTATCTGGCCCGGTGGCGGCCAGCGGCAGGGATCGCCCCGAAGCTGACGGACGCCGAGCTGGTGACCTTGGCGGTGCTGCAGGCACTGCTGGGGTTTACCTCGGAGTCGCGGTGGCTGCGTCACGCCCGCGCCCATCTGGGGCACCTGTTTCCCTATCTTCCGCTCCAGCCCGGGTACAACAAGCGGCTGCGGGCCTGCTCAGCCCTGATCACGGTGGTGATCCGGGTCCTGGCCGCCGACACCTCGCTGTGGGCCGACGATGTGTGGGTGGTGGACTCCACCCCGGTCGAATGCGGCCGTTCCCGGCAGACCGTCAACCGCTCCCGGCTGGCCGGGTGGGCGCAATACGGGTACTGCGCCAGCCATTCGCGGTTCTTTTGGGGGCTGCGGCTGCACCTGGTCGCCACCCTGGGCGGCCTGCCCATCGGCTTCGCCCTGGCGGGGGCGAAAGCCGACGAGCGGCAGGTCCTGCTGGGAATCTTCGAAGCCAGCCCCGAGCTGGTCACCGCCCGGCCCGGCCAGATCCTGATCGGCGACAAGAACTACTACGGCAAAGACTTCGAAGCCGCCCTCGCCGGGGCCGGGTTCACGCTGCTGCGCCCCGCCCGCGAGGGCGAACCCGAACGCGCGGGCGCCCGGTTCTTCAAACCGCTGCGGCAGGTCATCGAGTCGGTCAACCAGACCTTCAAAGCCCAGCTCGATCTCGAACGCCACGGCGGCCGCACCCACGCGGGCGTGATCGTCCGCGTGCTCCAGCGCATCCTGGCCCTGACCGCCGCGATCTGGCTCAACGACAAAACCGCAGCACACACCCACCGGTCCCTGACCGCATACGATCACTGACCTTGGAATAGATCGTCTAGCGCACCGCAATCACGCAAAGCCAGGCGCCACCAAGGCCTCCGGCAAACTGGGCGGAACACAAGCCACTAACGCGCATCGGACAGAGTCTGTGTTCTGGGCGCCGCTGCCAGCCCAGCACCAGGCGGCTGTCGGCGCCCGATCGGCGGTTCGCGCAGGTCAAGCGCTTCACAGCAGGGCACTGAGCGTGTCCGGGCGGGCCGGGTGGCTCAGCGGCCGGCGATCTCGCCGGTGCGCTGCTCGCGGAGGGCGCGCAGGTGCACGGCGGCCCAGGTGCGGTAGGGCCGCCAGGCCTGGGAGACGTCGGCGAGGGTGTGGCCGGGCCCGTATTGTTCGGCGATCTCGGCGTCCAGCTGGGGTTCGTGCCCGGGCAGGCCATCAGGTGCATTTGCGCCGCGCAGCACAACCAGCTCGGCGGCGAACGGCCCCAGTCCCTTAACCTGCTGCACGCGCTGGATGGCCTGATCGGGATCGAGCGCCCGCAGCGCCGCGCCATCGAGCAGCCCGTCCAGGGCAGCCTCAGCGACCGCCCGGAGATACTCGCCCTTGCGGCCGGGAAGACCCAAGTCGAGCCTGAGAAGGGTGCGTGGCGCGGGGAACGCGCCGTCCTCGCCGCAGCGGGCGATCAACTCGGTGCGCAGCCGGGCGGCCTGGCTGATCCGCAGCCGCTGCGACAGCACCGTCCACGAAGCCGCCTCGTAGGGCGAATGGAAGCCGCATGGGCGCAGCCCAGGCAGCCGCGCCTGGGCGCCGGCGATCACCGGGTCCCGGCGGCCCACCTCTGGCCAGCCCCGCGCATCAACGTCGAGCGACAGGAACCGGCGCGCCTGCGCCGCGGCCGCCTCCAGGTCACCGTCGCCTTGGACCGCCAGCCGCGCAGTGGCCCCGGCCTGGGTGACCTCAATTTCGGCGCGACGCCAGTCGCCCTCGGTGCAGAACACCGTGCGCAGCCCCGGCCCGGCTGGCTGGCCTGCCAGCGCAGCGGGAGTGAATCCCTCCCAGAACCGCCGGCTCGTCTCCAGCGACCACGGTCCCAGGACCTCGAACTCGGCCACATGCTCTGCCATCGCCTGCTCCGCCCGATCGCCGATACCCGCACGGTAGCGGAGGGCACCGACAGCAACGCCATGATCAATCGGGGCCGCGGCGCCGACGGACCAGCGCGCCGATCGCCAATCGGCGCGGCCCCATGTCTCGCTGATCTCGGCTGCGCAGCCGATCAGATCGGCGGCGATGCGTGTGTTGTGAGGCGTTCTCGGCCCGTTCCAGCCGATTCGGGCATTGCTGCGGTCAGCACCATCCATCCAGGCCGCTGGACGCCCCACACCAAGATTCGGGCACATACGGCTTGGGCAGCGGTTGGTTCGGTGTGAGCGGCGACCGCAGGCTGTGCCGTGCGCGCTGGTCATCCGCGTCTGCGTGCGCCCCGAAGGTGCGAAGGGTCATCGTGGTGCGTTGCGCCGCTGCTGTGCGCCTCACACACTTGAATCAGAGCCTGGTCCTGGCATCGATCCGGGGTGGTGGGGTGATGGCCGGATGAGAATCACTCTGGAATTGCGAACCGAGCACAGGCACCACAATGACTACATCGCGCGGCTACCCGGGGAGAGTGCGGTCCTGTCGGGAGATGGCTGGTCGGTGCCGGTCACGGTGGCGGCCGTGACCATGCGAACCAGCGACGGGGAGCCGGAGGAACCACCGGGTGGCCCGTCTGGACCGGGCGTCATTTCGATCAGGGCACGGCGCAATGGGCCGCCGTTATCCGGACAGTTCGCGGTGAGATCCAGCTTGCAAGTTCATTCCTGCCGTACACCACCGCGGCGGAACTGCTACGGGCCGGACTGGATGAGACCCTGCGCCGCATCGAGCAGGGCGGCTGACCCAGACCGGCGCATGACGGCGGCCTGGTCCCGGGTAACGGGCGCGCAGCGTTCGGCATGGCGTTCAGCTGGGCGATGCTCTACCTCGCCCTTGCATGGCGCACCGCCGAAGCCACCCAGGCGGCCAGGCAAACCCTGATGTTCCTGCTCACCTTCCTCAGCTCCGTCTCCGTGCCGCTGGCGACGATGCCCGGCTGGCTGCAAGTCATCGCCCACGCCAACCCCGTCACCTGCGCAGTCGACGCGCTGCGGATAGGGGCGGCGTGTCATGATCGGGGCCCCAGGCCTGGCGCTGGCGGGCTTGACCTCGCAGGAGGCAGCCCAGCGGCCGGCCACTGACGGGCCGAACGAGCTGCCAGCCGCCAACCAGCGGCGATCAGCCGGCAGAAGCTGGGAGACGTTCCGGGGTGCGGCGAGGATAGGTCGCATGATGCACAGGATTGGCCGAAGATCACCCTTGCCCGCCCCACGGAGGCGCCCGGCCGCCTGGCCGCCGGCAGTATCGGCAGCCGCTGTGGCCTGCTGGGCGCTGGCGGGCTGGGTGCTCGCGGGGGTAGCACGGCGGGTCAGCGTGCGCACCGGCGTCTGCGATGAGGAGGCGCTGGGGCCGCTGCCCGGGGATGAGTTCATTGCGCACCCGATGGTGGAGTGGACCCGCGGCGTCACCGTGCACGCAGCCCCGGGGCGGGTGTGGCCGTGGCTGGCCCAGATGGGGTACGGGCGGGGCGGCTGGTACACCCCGCAGTGGGTGGACCTGTTCGCCAACCGGTGGGTGTTCGGCGTCCGGCACCGGTTCCCCGCCAGCGCGGCCCGGCTGCTGCCGGAGTATCAGCATGTCGCGGTCGGTGACCTGATCTGCGACGGGCCCAATTACGCGTCGTATTTCCGGGTCCTGCGCGTCGACCCGGGCCACGCCGTGGTCTACCGCTCGATCCGCCATCCGCGGCGCGGCAGCCCGATCGACATCACCGACCCGCAGGCCCCGCAGCGGGCCGAGCAGCAGCTGCGCGAGGCCGGCAGCTACGTCGACTTCACCTGGGCCCTGGTCCTGAACGGGCTCCCCGGCCACCGGACGCGGCTGCTGGTGCGCACCCGCGCCAACTACTCCCCGCGCGCCTTCAGGTTCCTCACCCTGCCGCTGGGCCTGGTCGACGCCACCTACGGAGTGGCGCAGCTGCGGGCGATCGCCCGGCGCGCGGAAAACCCGCAGCTGGCCGGAACATAGCCCGCACGTGACGCCCGGGGTGGTGAGCGCGAAGGGGGTCTCGCCGTGGCCGGGAATGCAGGCGCCGGTGGGCGGGGTGAATCGCTGCCTGTCTTGCGCTGCCGGGGTGAGCCTGCGGGGCCGTCAGGGAAGATGATGGTCTCCCCAGCCGCGCGGCTGGCCGGGTCAGCCTGGGGTCAGGGCGGCGGTGCGCTCTTGGCTGAGTTCGGCTGGTGCGGGGTCGGGTTTATGTGCCAGCTTGCTGGGCCACCACATCCACCGGCCGAGGTCCAGGTTCAGCGCGGTGACCAGCACCGACCGCACGACGATGGTGTCGAGCAAGATGCCGAAGGCGATCGCGAAACCCAGTTCGGTCAAGAACGTCGCCGGGATCGTGGCGAGAACGGCGAACGTGCCCGCGAGCACGAAGCCGGCTGAGGTGATCACCCCGCCGGTGGCGGCCAGCCCGGTGAGCGCGCCGCGGCGGGCGTCGCGCCGGTTGGCTTCCTCGCGGACCCGGGTCATCAGGAAGATGTTGTAGTCGACGCCGAGCGCGACCAGGAACACGAACACGAACAGCGGGAAGGAGGTGTCTTCCCCGCCGAAATTGAACACGTGGTTGAAGAAGAAGGCGCTGACCCCCAAGGCGGCGGCGAACGACAGCACCACGGTGGCGGTCAAGAGCAGCGGCGCCACCAGCGCCCGCAGCAACAGCGCGAGAATGATGAACACCACGGCCAGGATGAGCGGGATGATGAGGTTGCGGTCGTGCGCGGACGCCCGCTGCACGTCCAGGTTGATCGCGGTATTACCGCCCACCTTGGCGTCAGCACCGGGAACGGCGTGCACCGCGGCCCGCACCCGGTCGATCGTGGCGTAGGCGGCCTGGCTGTCCGGCGGCGAGGTCAGCGTTCCCTGCAGGTACGCCTGACCGGCCCGGGCCGCCGGTGGCGTCACACTGGCGATTCCATGGGTACTGGCGAAGGCGGACCGCAGGGAGGCCGCCGCGTTCGGGTTGCCGATGACGACGACGGGCTGGCCCGCGCCGGCCGGGAAGTGGGCGGCGAGCACCGTTTCCCCGATGACGGAGTCGGGGTGCCCGCGGAAGGATTGCGCGCTGGTCAGGCCGCTGGCCTTCAGCCCAGTCAGCCCCAGCGCCAGGACGCCGAGAATGACGGCGGTGGTGATCCATACCAGCCGCGGCCGGGGCGCGATGGCCCAGCCGACCCGCGCCCACAGCCCCCGGGTGGTCGGCTCGGCCGAGCCGTAGGCCGGCCGGTAGGGCCAGAAGACCCCGCGGGGGAAGGCCACCAGCAGCGCCGGCAACAGGGTGATCATGGCGAGCATGCCAACCGCGACGCCGATCGCCAGCACCGGGCCCAGACTCTTGGTCGAGTTCAGCTCCGCTACCGACAGCGCCAGCATCGCGACGATGACAGTGGAAGCGCTGGCGATGATCGCCGGGCCCGCGCGGCGCAGCGCCTCGGCCATCGCCAGGTGGCGGCGGTCATGCCGGCGCAGTTCCTCCCGGTAGCGCGCGACGATCAGCAGCGCATAGTCGGTGCTGGCGCCGAACACCAGCACCAGCAAGATGCCGGCGCTTTGCGCGTTGACCGTCAGGCCAGCGTGCGCCGCGAGCAGGTACACCACCGCCTCGGCGGTGATCAGCGCCACCCCGGCCGAGATCACCGGCAGCAGCCACAGCACCGGGCTCCGGTAGGTGATCAGCAAGATCACGATGACCACCGCCAGGGTCGCATACAGCAGCGTGCTGTCGATGCCCTTGAACACCTTGCTGCTGTCGGCCGCGTTCCCCAGCGGGCCGGTGATGTGGGATGCCAGGCCGTTCGCATGCGACTGGGTGATCGCGCGGATGGAGCCGGCGGCGCTGGCCGCACGGTCCCAGCCCTGCGTGCCCAAGTTGACCGACACGATGGTCTGGATGGCCTTGCCGTCGGCTGATGG
>DASYQM010000446.1:0-10156 GCA_036005525.1 Streptosporangiaceae bacterium | reverse complement strand
TCATCGCCAGGGGCGATGAGGTGGTGGTGGTCGATGATTTGTCGGCGGGCCGGTTGGGGCGGCTTGACCCGGGAGTGTCCCTGCACAAGGTGAGCATTACCGACGCGGGCGCGCTGGCGGCGGTGGTGGAGGGGTCGGGCGCTGAGCTGGTGTGTCATCTGGCGGCGCAGATCGATGTGCGGGCGTCGGTGGACTTTCCCGCCGACGACGCGCGGGCGAACGTGGTGGGGACCGTGAACGTGCTGGAGGCGGCGCGGCGAGTGGGGGCGCGGGTGCTGTTCGCCTCGTCGGGTGGCGCGCTGTACGGGCGGGACGCACCGATCCCGTCGCGGGAGGATGTGCTGCCGCTGCCGGAGTCGCCCTATGGAATCGCGAAGTATTGCGCCGAGTGCTACATCGGGCTGTATAACCGGCTGCACGGGACGTCTCATTCGGTACTGCGGCTGGCGAATGTATATGGGCCGCGGCAGGATCCGGCAGGCGAGGCGGGGGTCATTACCATTTTCTGCGCCAGTGCGTTGGCTTCGGCGCGGCCGACGATTTACGGTGATGGCTCGCAGACCCGCGATTATGTGTATGTCGGTGACGTCGTGGCAGCGTTCTTGGCCGCGGCCGACCGGGGCCGCCCTGGTACCTGGAATATCGGGACCGGCCTGGAGGTCAGCGTGCTGGACCTGGTGCAGATCATCGCCGGGATCGCCGGCCGGCCGCTGTCGCCAGTCTTTGGCCCCGCGCGCCCGGGTGAGCTGGCGCGCAGCGTGCTGGCGGTGGACCGGCCCGCCGGCGAGCTGGGCTGGCGGGCGGCGATCCCGCTGGCCGAGGGAGTCCGCCGGGTCTACCGGTGGATCGAATCAGGAGCACCGGACCGCGCCGGCTGCCACTAGGCTTTCCGGCATGTCACGAGCCGATGGGCGCAGCCCCGACCAGTTGCGCGAGATACGGATGACCCGCGGCTGGCTGGAGCACGCCGAGGGGTCGGTCCTGGTCGAGTTCGGTGCTACCCGCGTACTGTGCGCCGCAAGCGCCACCGAGGAGGTGCCGAGATGGCGGCGCGGCAGCGGGCTGGGCTGGGTCACCGCCGAGTACGCGATGCTGCCGCGCGCAACCAATACCCGCGGTGACCGCGAGTCCGTCAGGGGGCGGCTGGGCGGCCGCACGCAGGAGATCTCCCGGCTGGTCGGCCGGTCGCTGCGCGCCTGCGTTGACGCCAAGGTGCTGGGCGAGAACACGATCATCATCGACTGTGACGTCCTGCAGGCCGACGGCGGCACCCGCACCGCCGCGATCACCGGCGGGTACGTCGCGCTCGCCGACGCCGTCGGCTGGCTGCAGGGCCGCAAGAGAACCAAGGGCGACCCGCTGGTCGCATCGGTGGCCGCGGTCAGCGTCGGGATCGTGGACGGCGAGCCCCTGCTCGACCTCTGCTACTCCGAGGATGTCGCCGCCGAGACGGACATGAACGTGGTGTGCACCGGCGACGGCCGTTTTGTGGAGATACAGGGAACGGCCGAGCGGGAGCCGTTTGACCGCCAACTGCTCGGCCGGCTGCTGGACCTCGGCGTGGCGGGCTGTGCGGAGCTCACGCGGCTGCAGGTTGGTGCGCTCGGCCGATGAGGGGGCCCGGCGGTACGGCCAGGATCATTCTGGCGACCCGGAATCCCGGCAAACTCGCCGAGTTGCGGCGGATCCTGGCCGCAGCCGGGGTAAGCGCGGTGGTAACCGACCTCGGCGACGTTCCCGGCACGCCCGAGGTAGCCGAGACCGGGCGCACTTTCATGGAGAACGCACTGCTCAAGGCCCGGGCGGTGGCCGCGTTCGCCGGGCTCCCAGCGGTGGCCGACGACTCCGGGCTATGTGTGGACGCGCTGAACGGGATGCCGGGTGTGCTGTCGGCCCGCTGGTCCGGGCGGCACGGAGATGACGAGGCGAACCTGCGGCTGCTGCTCGCACAGATCGCGGACGTGCCGGCCACCGAGCGGGGGGCGCGGTTCGTGTGCGCGGCGGCGCTGGTGCTGCCCTCGGGGACGGAGCACGTGACCGAGGGCGTGGTACACGGACGGCTGACCAGCTCCCCGCGCGGCACCAATGGGTTCGGGTACGACCCCATCTTCGTCCCGGACGGCTGCGAGCTGACCACCGCACAGATGAGCCCGGAGGAGAAGGACAAGATCAGCCACCGCGGGCGGGCGCTGCGCGCGCTGGCACCCGTCATCGCCGCATCGCTGGCCGGGTAGCGGCTGCCGGCCTGCCGCCGCCCTCAGCGCCGGGAAGGCGGCGAGGCATGGCCGCGATGGCCTGCGCCCGCCGGTGCCGTCGGCGGCGCCTGCGGCCGGTGGCCGGTACGGTGGGGTGCGTCCAGGGCCGCCGGCGGCACAGGGCCACCGGCAAGCGGACACCCGAAAGGAGCGCGCGTGAGTGAGCGCAGGCTGGCGCCGGGGGACAAGGCGCCGGACTTCACATTGCCCGACGCCGACGGCAAGCCGGTGAGCCTGTCGTCCCTGCGCGGCAAGCAAGTGATCGTCTATTTCTATCCGGCGGCGATGACTCCCGGCTGCACCACCGAAGCGTGCGACTTCCGTGACAGCCTGAGCTCCCTCGCCGCGGCCGGGGTCACGGTGGTCGGCATCTCGCCCGACGAGCCGGCCAAGCTGGCCAAGTTCCGCGACCGCGACCACCTGACCTTCCCGTTGCTGTCCGACCCGGATCACCAGGTAGAGAGGGCATACGGCGTGTACGGGGAGAAGAAGCTCTACGGCAAGACGACGATGGGTGTGATCAGGTCCACGTTCGTGGTCGACCCCAGCGGCATTGTGAGCAGGGCCTACTACAACGTGAAGGCCACCGGCCACGTCGCCAGGCTCCGGCAGGATCTCGGTATCTGATCGAGATCGGCACTGCGCAACAAGAAGGGGCCGTAGCCCAACGGCAGGAGGCGAACGATTTAGGGTCGTTACAGTGTGGGTTCAAATCCCACCGGCCCCACCATCCCACCATCCGCCCGGCCCGCGAACGCGGTCCGATGGGGGCTGCACGCCCGGGCGAGCGGCTGCTGGGATACTCGCTGGGTGCCGCCTGTGCTGCCCGCCGACAACCATGTTCACTCGCAGTGGTCCTACGACACGTTCGGGCGCGTGTCGATGGTGGATGAGTGCCAGCGGGCGCTGGACCTGGGTGTCCCGGCAGTCGCCTTCACCGAGCACCTGGACTTCACGAACTACGGGCCCGGCGACGCGATCGCCGCGACCGGGATCAAGGCCGGCTGGTGGGATGCGACGCGGCCCCTGGACGTCACCGGCTACCTGGCCAGCATCGAGGAGTGCCGTCACCGGTTCCCCTCGTTGCGCATCCTGTCCGGGGTGGAGGCCGGGGAGCCGCACCTGTTCGCGGGCAGCCTGGGCGCGGTGCTGGCGGCGGGCCCGTTCGACCGGGTGCTCGGGTCCCTGCACGCGCTGGCCTGGGAGGGGCGGCAGGTCAACTCCTCATCCCTGTTCCGCATCCTGGCGCCCGCGGATGTGATGCGCCGGTACCTGGCGGAGCTGGCCGCGCTGGTGGAAGGGAGCGACGCGTTCGAGATCCTGGCCCACCTGGACTATCCCCGGCGGCACTGGCCGGCCGGTGCCGGGCCGTACGCGGAATCCGATTTCGAGGAGGAGTACCGGGCGGTGCTGCGCGCGCTCGCGTCCTCGGGGCGGGTGCTGGAGCTCAACACCTACAGCCCGCTGGCCTCGGTCACGCTGCTGCGCTGGTGGCGGGACGAGGGCGGCGCGGCAGTGTCGTTCGGCAGCGACGCGCACGTGGCATCGCGGGTCGCCGACAGGTTCCGGGAGGCGGTCGAAATCGCCGAGGCGGCGGGTTTCGGGCGTGGCCGGGACCCGGCCGGGTTCTGGCGGCGCTGAGGAGACCGGGCATGGTGCGCCGCGCCGGCGGCGGCTGGCGGCTCTTCCATCAGGGCACGCCCGGGCCCTGATCAGGGCCAGGCGGCGGTCCTCCCGGTCAGAGCCGGAAGCGGCTGCCGACGGTGTTGGGGACGAAGGCCTCGGCGAAGCGGCGCGACATCGCGTGCTGGGCTCGCCAGCCGGTGCAGTGAGCGGGCACGAGCACCTGCGGGCCCATCGCCTCCAGGTCGTCGAGCACGCGGGGGATGAGCGGCTCGAACAGCGGGCCGTTGAGGTGGAACCCGCCCATCGCGGCGTAGAGGGGCGGGTTCGCGGTGAGCCGGAGCGCGTGGCGGCAGATGTTGACGATCCCGGCGTGGCCGCAGCCGGTCATCACGATCAGGCCCTTGTCCCGTACGTTGATGACGATGGCCTGGTCGTCCAGGACCAGGGGATCCGGCTCCCAGCGGCCGCCCAGCCACGCCTGCTGCGGAGGGAAGCCAGGCTCGTAGCCGGTGACTCGCGGGACCTCGCCGGTGACCAGCACCGAGCCGTCGAGCAGGAAACTGGGCTGAGCCGCCTCCACGACGTCGAACCCGGCGTCCTCCAGCGCCCGCCGGCTGACGCTCGGGATCTCCAGCGGTTCGGCGCCGGGCAGCACCACCCGGCGCCGCCGCCAGAAGTGCGGGTGGATGAGCACCGGCATGTTCGCCCTGCCCACCGCGGCGATCAGGCCGTCGATGCCGGTGGTGTGGTCGAAATGGCCGTGGCTGCAGACGATGGCTTCGATCGAGCCCGGATCGACGTCCAGCCGCCGCATGTTCTCGACGACACCGCCCGGGCTGGTACCGGCGTCGAACAGCAGCCGGTGATGGCTCCCGCCCTTGTGCACCGTGACGAGCATGGAGAATCCGTGCTCGGCGATGAGCGCGTCGGGTGCCAGGCCGCCCACCATGATCGCGCTTGACCGGGTCGGGCTGACCGCCAGGCCGGGGCGGCGGGCCGGTCCCTGATCGGGCATGAAGATGTCGGTGACGTTGTCCATCAGGGTGATGATCTCGACCGAGTCCACCGGCTCCAGATCGATCTGCGGCACCGGCCCGGCGTCGTGCCGGACGGCCGGCCTGTCGGCAGGAGGATTGTGATCGACGCACATGGCGGCTCCCGGCTGGCGTGGCTGGCTTCTCCCGGCCGGATTAGCCGATGTCACCCGGCCGGGTCAAGTCACCGCGGCCAGAGCCGTGCGTGGCGGATCACCTCGCCGGGGGTGTTGACTGGGGGCATGCCAACCGAAGGAGAGTACGAGCCGAGCACGCGAGCCTGGGTCCGTGACCAAGTCGAGCTGTATGAGCGCTCGGGAGGGACACAGGGCACGACGCTGCGGGACACCGGCCTGCCGGTAGTGATCGTCACCAACCGCGGGGCGCGCACCGGCAAGCTCCGCAAGACGCCGGTGATGCGGGTCGAGCACGACGGCCGTTATGCCGTGGTCGCGTCGCAGGGTGGGGCTCCCACCCACCCGCGCTGGTACTACAACCTGCGCTCCGACCCGGCCGTGGAGCTGCAGGACGGCCCCCGCAAGCAGGACATGATCGCCCGGGAGCTCACCGGGGACGAGCGGGCCCGGTGGTGGGAGCGCGCGGTCGCCGCCTACCCGCCCTACGCCGAATACCAGCAAAAGACCGACCGCCAGATCCCAGTGTTCATCCTCGAACCCGCGGACGGGAGCTGATCCGCGGCGGCGGGTCAGACACTGGACCCATGCGTTATCTGGACATCGGCACCACCAGGAAAATTTCCAAGATCGGGCTGGGTGCCTGGCAGTTCGGGTCCCGGGACTGGGGATACGGCGACCAGTACGCCGAGCAGGTCGCGCACGCGATCGTCCGCCGCGCGCTCGAGCTGGGGGTCACGCTCTTCGACACCGCCGAGATCTACGGTTTCGGGCGCAGCGAGCGGATCCTGGGCAAGGCGCTTGGCGAGGACCGGGAGTCGGTGTTCCTGGCGACGAAGATTTTCCCGCTGGTGCCGGTCGCCCCGGTGGTTGAGCAGCGGGCTGTGGCCAGCGCGAACCGGCTTGGGGCCCACCGGCTCGATCTCTACCAGGTGCACCAGCCGAATCCGCTGGTCCGCGACGGGACGATCATGCGCGGTATGGACGCGCTGCAGCGGGTGGGGCTGGTCGACCAGGTGGGTGTCAGCAACTACTCTCTGCGGCGCTGGCGCGCGGCCGAGCACGCGCTGGGCAGCCGGGTGGTGAGCAATCAGGTCAGTTACAGCCTCGTCGACCGTTCGCCCGAGCGCGACCTCCTGCCGTTCGCCGAGTCGCACGACCGCATGGTGATCGCCTACAGCCCGCTGGCGCAAGGGCTGCTGTCGGGCAGGTATCACCGGGGCAACCGGCCCGCGAACCGGGTCAGGGCGGCCAGCCCGCTCTTTCTCCCGGACAACCTGGACCGGGCAAGAGACCTGATCGCGACGCTCCGCGAGGTCGCGGACGCGCATTCCGCCACCCCGGCGCAGGTCGCGCTCGCCTGGGTCATTCACCGGCCCGCCGTGGTGGCGATCCCCGGCGCGGCCAGTGTCGAGCAACTGGAAAGCAACGTTGCCGCGGCCGAGATCAAGCTCGGCGACGACGAGTACCAGGCGCTGCAGGCAGCCTCGGACCGGTTCAGCCCGATCACCGGGCCGGCCGCGCTCCCGCGCGTCGTCCGGGCCCGGCTCGGCCGCTGAGCGGCCCGGCAGCGCGGCACCAAGTCCGTGGCCGGGACGCCGCCAGCCCGGCGGCCGCATGGCGGTGACCAGCCCTGGAATCGCCTCGTTCACAGCCCGGCGTGATTCAGTTGCGGGCGTGATTCGTCAGAGGCAGTGGGCGGGGTTCAGCGACGGCGTGCGGGGTTCAGGGGCGGCGGGGTTCAGCGACGGCGGGCGGGGCTTCAGAGGCCCGCGAGCAGGTCGGTCTCGGTGATGCCGGGGCCCTGGCCGTCACGGATGAACCATTCAGTGCCGAACCCGAACCGGAACGCCTCGTCCGGCATGGCCAGGAAGAAGGACGCCTCGCTGATCTGGCTGGCGTGCGCCCGCATGGCGCGGCGCTTGTACTCCAGGTAGGGGGTGACGTCGACCGCGGCGGTGATCTCGGACTCCGGTTTGCCCCAGTCCTCGACGTCGTGGTCGGAGTCCGGCAGCTCCAGCCCGGCCTCCGCGGCCTGGTCGGCGAAGGCGGCCCGGCCGCGTTCCAGATGGTCGCGGTTCATCGTGTGCTGGTAGACGCGGCTGGTGCCAGCCAGCTCGGCGGCGCGCAGGCCTACCCGGTGAACCTGGATATGGTCGGGGTGACCGTAGCCGCCGAAGTCGTCGTAGCACGTCAGGACGTCTGCGTGCTCCTCTTCCAGCAGCGCGGCCAGCTTCTTGGCCGCCTCGTCGACCGGAGCGCTCCAGAACGAGCCCGGCGCGCTGTTGGCTGGCGTGCCCATCATCCCGGAGTCGGTGTACCCGAGGAACTCCACCCGCTGTACGCCGAGGATCTCCGCCGCCGCGTGGGTCTCCGCCACCCGGCGCTGCCACAGCTCCTCGCCATCGGCGAGAAAACCATCCGGCACCTCGCCGAGCTCGCCGCGAGTGGCGACCACCAGCACGACCCGGTGACCTTCCTCGGCTGCCTTGCGGATGACCCCGCCGCAGGCGATGCACTCGTCGTCAGGATGGGCGTGGAACGAAATCATCGTGGCCATAGCGCCGACGCTACCCGACACGCCGGACGGCCAGCCGGGTCACGCGGGCCCGACCGCGCATGCGAGCGGCAGCAGCGGGTAGGGCCTTTCCGGCGCAGCCGGGTCTGGGCGCGCGGCAGTCGCTGCGAGATCATGGAGCGTCGTGCCTGGCCGAAGGAGGGGTAAATGATCTTCATCACCGCGAAATTCCGGATCCTGCCGGAAGACACCGACCGCTGGCCTGAGATCTCCGGGGAGTTCACCCGGGCAACCCGCGCCGAGCCAGGCTGCCTGTGGTTCGACTGGTCCCGGAGCCTGGACGACCCCACGGAGTATGTTCTGGTGGAGGCCTTCCGCGACGGTGACGCGGGGGCCGCGCACGTCCAGTCCGAGCATTTCAAGACCGCCCAGCAGTCGCTGCCACCCCATCTCGCGGAGACCCCCCGGATCATCAACATGACCATCCCTCAGGACGACTGGTCCGAGCTCGGCGAGATGGCCGTCCACAGATAAGGCCGAGCCCGCCGGGTCGGCGGGGATGCCCCGCCGGGGCCTCACCACGATGGCGCAAGAGGACCCGTTCGTCGGGGCGGGGAGGGGCGTCACTACCATCGGACGGTGGCAGGACGAGGGACGCCGGCGACCGTGCTGCTGACCGAGCTCGGTGTCGCGTACCGCGTGCACGCGTATGACCATGATCCACGGCAAGGCGGCTACGGTGCGGAGGCCAGCGACGCGCTCGGTATCGCAGCGGCACGGGTCTTCAAAACGCTCGTCGTGGAGGTCGACGGCGCGTTGACGGTCGGCGTGGTACCGGTGGCGGGGCACCTCGACCTCAAGGCGCTCGCCGCCGCGGTCGGCGGGAAGAGGGCGGTCATGGCCGAGGTGGCCGCGGCTGAGCGGGCTACCGGCTACGTGGCGGGTGGCATCTCCCCGCTGGGCCAGCGCAGGCCGCTGCCGGTAGTCGTCGACTCCTCCGCGCTAGGGTTCGCGACCATCTTCTGCAGCGGCGGCCGCCGTGGGCTGGAGATCGAGCTCGCGCCCGCCGACCTGGTACGGGCCGCCGGCGCTCAGGTGGCGGCCATCGCGCAGCCGGGCGCCTGACCGCCGGCCGAGGGCGCCGGCCTCCGGCCATATGCGGGCAAGTCGGCGGCCGCTACCACGCGTCGAGGTGGCGGGTCAGCTCGGACAGGCGGGTGATGACGGCGTCGGGGGCCGCGCCGTCGAACGCGGGCACGTCGCTGTTGGGGATGAGCACAGCGCGCATGCCCGCGCCCTTGGCGCCGTGGACGTCGTCATATGGACGGTCGCCCACGAACACGCATCCGGCCGGGTCGTCCATGCCGACGGCGGCCATCGCGGCGCGGAACGCCTCCGGGTGCGGTTTGGCCCAGGCGATCTCGCTGCTGTAGACGGCGCCGTCGATCAACTCGAGGACCTGGTCGCGCAGGAACACCCGCTCGTGCGCGCTGCGCGGCCACATGGTGTTGGAGAGCACGCCGACCTTAATGCCCCGTTCCCTCAGGCTCCGCATGAGCGGCGCCACCTCCGGGTCGGTGAAGGTATGCGGCTCCCACGTCTGGAAGTAGCTGGCCAGGAACTCCTCGGTGACCGTGACCCCGGCGCGGTCGAAGACCTCGGCGAGCGTCGCGCTCCGGTGCGAGCGTCCGGTCGCCCGCCACAGGTCACGCTCGGCGGCCAGGATCGCCGCCGCCACCTCGGCTACCCGCTCGGCCGGGAAATGAGGCGCGCAGGCGGACCGCCAGAGCGAATCATGGTCGACCAGATGCCATGGGGTGAGCGTCCCGCCCCAGTCGAAGATGACCGCCCGGACCGCCATGCCCGCATGTTATGCGTTCACCTCCCGCGCTACGGCTGCGCGCCGGGCGTCGGCGGTGGCCCTGGCTGGGCATCGGGCGGCGGGCCGGGCTGGGTACCGGGCGGCGCACCCGGCGGCGACCAGGCCGACCTCGCCGAGCGCGCACGGGAGGTCTTCACGATGCGGATGATGAAGATCACCACAAGCGCCACGATCCCGGCCAGTATGAGCAGCACGCTGGGCAGGACGGTGCCCGCGACGCCGCCCACGATGCTGTCGCCGAACGCGAGGCCGCTGCCGACAGGCACGTTGCCCCCGCCAGACGTCTCGACGCTGAACCGGCCGGGATGGCCGACCCGCATGCTGAGCACCGCCCGGCCCTGATGCGCCCCGAAGGCGTAGGTGACCGATGAGTTGTAGGGCCTCAGGTTCTGCACGGCCGCCCCCGCCGAGGCCGGTGTCACCCGGACCCGGAAGGCGGGAATCTGCCCGGACTGTGCGCCCGGGCCCTCGTAATAGACCACGTACTCCCCGGAGTGGTCCAGCGTGATCTGCCCCCCTGCGGGGATCGCCACCCGCGGGAAGGAGTCGACGTGCGAGCTGATGGAGAACAGCCCGACCACCAGCCAGGCGACCCCGGCGAGCAAGACCAGCAGGGCCACCAGGTACCAGATCCGTCCCGGCCGGATCTTGGCCTTGGGCGCGGCGGCCGGGGCAGCATCCGGGCCGCCCGGCGCCGGAGTCATTGA
>DASYQM010000445.1:0-5759 GCA_036005525.1 Streptosporangiaceae bacterium | reverse complement strand
TTTTTCAGGGGGAAGTAGCTATTCTAGCCAGCGCGAGCAGCCAGCAGGCAGGGCACTTATCGGCTTCACAGTGATCCGTCTTCCTGGTAGGCGCTCAGACCTTACGAGCGGGCGGCGGGTCAAGAGTCGGCAGATCCGACTCTTGACGCGACGGCTGCGACTAGGACACTGGAGCGCGCGGAAGACGACGGCGAATCGGCAACTGGCCGCGTCCGGCGTAGCGCCAGGTCCATGACCGGCGCGCAGATCGTCCACGCGCTGCCGTGGCCCGGCGTCCTTCACCGAAGAGCAGCCCGAACCGGGCGCAGGCATCCGCATCGCCCTGGCCCTGGAGCGCGCGCCGGTGTACGTACATCAAGCGGGCGCGAAGCCGGATGTCCTGGTGGTGCCCGGGACCAACAACTGCACCTACGGCGATGTTTCCATCGGCCCGTCCGGCCAGGCGATGCAGGCCTGCAACCTGACCGAGACCGGGCAGGGCGGCGGCAAGATCTTCGTGAACGTGGACCCCGACGGGATCGGCCCGGCCGGGTTCGGGGACCGCATCTTCGTCACCCAGACCCACGTCGGCGGGTTCGACTTCATCCCCGCGCAGCCGGACCGCTCGGTGGACGCCGAGGCCGGGCTGGCCTGGGACCGGACGGGCGGCCCGCACGCCGGGCGGGTGTACCTGGTCAACACGGCCGAGCACCCGAACGAGAGCGACAACACCGACATCTACGTGCGGCACTCCGACGACAACGGGGCCACGTGGAGCGCGGCGGTGCGGGTGAACGACGACCACACCACCAACAGCCAGTTCCTGCCGAAGATCTCGCTGGACCCCACCACCGGCAACATCGCCGTCGTCTGGTACGACAGCCGCAACGACCTGGGCACCGGCGGCCCGGGTGACACCGACGGCATCCCGAACGACGACGCCCAGTTCTGGGGGGCGTTCAGCACCAACGGCGCGGCGAGCTTCACCCCCAACATCCAGATCAGCGGGGGAACCTCCAACTCCCACGACTCTGGGAACGGGATCGACTACGGCGACTACACGGGGCTCTCGTTCTACGGCGGCATCGCCCACCCGGCATGGTCAGACAACTCCAACAGCACCGGGAACAACCCCGACGGCGCGCTGCACCAGCTAGACATCTACACCGCGGCGGTGCCCGCGCCATAAGCCCAACGAGGCAGCGGCTCGCGCAGGGAAGGGTGGGTCCAATGTTGAAGAGGATCATGATCGTCAGCGCCGCGCTGGCGGCCGCGGCTACGGGCCCGGCCACCGCCGCCACCGCCAGCTCGGGCTGGACGTCGAGCGTTTCGTTCACCAACCAGGTGGCAAGCTCGCCGACGACCGGCGGCGGCTACCCCGTACCGGCAGGCTCGCGGGTCCCGGAGGCGGGGACCTGCCGCGCGGGCCCGTTCAACGCGAACCACTCCGAGTCGTGGCTCGCGGTCAAGCCTGGTACCGAGGACCTCGTCGGCACGTCGAAGTTCTTCTTCGACAAGTACTCGACCTTCTACATGTTTTACCTCGGCGCGTACCAGATTCTGGGCGGGACGCCGTCGGGCAACAACCAGGTCCAGGGCTACGACTGCGTCTCGACCGGCACGCAGGACATGCCGCCGAGCTGGACCGACGCGACCGACCCCAACGCGGACTTCGACACCAAGGGCCGCGTCTACCAGACGGTGCTGCCATTCAACTCGTTCTTCGACGCGACCAGGCTCCATCCGGACGGCGAGATCGACATGTCTTACAGCGACGACATGGGCCGCCACTGGGTGAAGGGCAACGGCGGGGTGCCGCTCGAGCCGCCGAACAACGCCTCGGCGCGGCAGCGCGGCCACGTCGAGGACAAGCAGTGGGTCGCCGTCAACCACATCGCCGGCAACAGGTTCCAGGACCACGTCTACGCGGCCTGGGCGGTCTTCAACGGCCAGTCGATCAAGGTGCGGATGGCGGTCTCCCGCGACCGCGGCCAGACCTTCGCCAAGGCGGTCACGATCAGCGCGCCGTCCGAGGTCGGCCCCGGCGTCACACAGGTGTATCCGGAGATCGACGCTGCCGGGAACGTCTACGTCTCCGTCGTCTCGTTCCCGCCCAACGGCGGCGCGCATACGATCTACGTCGCGCGCTCGACCGATGACGCGAAGACGTTCAGCCCATTCGTCCCGGTCACGACCGCGACCATCCCGCCTGGCGAGGTATACCCGAACACGCGCTTCCGCAGCGGCATCGTCGAGAGCTTCGCCGCCAGCCCCACCTATCCCGGCCACCTCTACCTCACCTACGAGGACTGGGATCCGGCCGCCGGCCAGTCAGACGTGAAATTCACGCAGTCCACCAACGGGGGCGCCACCTGGACGACACCAGCCGTGGTCAACGACAACATCGACCCGCCGGGCGCCCCGACCGACCAGTTCCAGCCTTCGGTCGCGGCCGGCCCGAACGGCGCGGTCGCCGTCGCGTTCTACGACCGGCGCGAGGCCTGCCCGAACGACCCGAGCGTCCTGCCCGCCGACGCCGGGCGCACGAACTTCTGCATCG
This sequence comes from Streptosporangiaceae bacterium, assembly GCA_036005525.1. Classification (GTDB taxonomy): domain Bacteria; phylum Actinomycetota; class Actinomycetes; order Streptosporangiales; family Streptosporangiaceae; genus UBA9676. The sequence goes on along the minus strand of DASYQM010000445.1, from coordinate 3,220 downwards.
ACACCTCGCTGCAGGCCTACAAGGACAGCGGCAGCGGGGCCGTGGCGGTCGGAGGGAACGTGCGTATCTCGCAATTCACCTGGGATCCAGAGCAGCCGGGGCAGCACCTCGGCGGCCTGTCACAATACCCATGCGCCGGAGCCACGGATCCGTGCGCTAGGGGCAGCGGGTTCATCGGCGACTACTTCGCGCTGGCGATCTCCAAGGGAAACATCTACGCGCTTATGGTCTCCACTCACTACCCCTCAACCGTGACCGCAGACGAAGGCGGCCCGATCTACTACCAGCAACAGGTACTGGCCACGGTGCCGCGCACCGCCTTCGGCGCCAGCTACTGAATCAAGAGGAGGAGTCACGGCGGGCCATAGACCCAGGGTGCGAGCACTACCTCCGCTCGCCGGGGGTCTTGGTAGGTAACAGCGCCGTTGGTGCTGAACGCCCCCCAGAAGTCTCAAGAAGGCGAGTACATGCGCGGGCAGTGTCTGAGGCAGCCTGCGTAGTGCCCGACGCGATGGCCGCATACTTATTCGCAGCGCTCCAAGCCGACCAATGTCCGGTTCTGCCGCGATGAGGGCACGTCTGGGACACCAAGCGCAGGTCGCTTAACTTCGGCCACCAGAAGCCGGGGTTCGGTTCCCAGTTCGGAAGCGGATCACAGAGCGTGGTCAACCAGCGGGTTGCAGCCGCGCGTGTAACCGCCGATCTGGTCGCCCAGAGGCGATTCAGTCCTGAGCAGGGATGACGCGCAGAGCAGGCTGATCTGTGTGCGCCAGGCGGGACTGGAGACGTTTGCGCTGGGGTGGCGGTCCCGCCGGATTCGGCGAAGACAACAAGATCAAGGTTAGCCTGGCCGAGTCATCAGCCCTGTCCGCCAAGGCCGGGCATCCCTAGGATCATCCCGGCGTGGCTCACGCTCTCTTCCCGGCGGGGCCAAGGGCATGCGCGGCATACAGAAAGGGCGCGGAATGGACTACGGTGCGGCCATCGTCGTCGGCGAACTGGCGTCACTCGAACTGGAAGAACCCTCCCCGGCGGCCGCTGCCGTCTACGACCAGCCGATTGCCTTGCGGCCGCTTTACCAGGAGCCTGGCGGCGGCGAGGAACACTACCTGGTGCGCTACCCAGCCGGGCTCAAGGGCCGTCCGCACCTGCACACGGCTGCGCACACGATCGTCGTCCTCGAGGGGAAACTCGACGCCAACGGCCGCGTCGTCGGCCCCGGCTCCTATGCTCACTTCCCCGCGGGACAAGTGATGCGCCATCAGGCAGCCGGGCACGCCCCCTGCCTGTTCGTCCTGCTCTTCCATGGCCCATTCGACGTGCGGCTTGCCGATGAGGAGCCGGGCTCGTAGAGCGCGGCCGTGTCACCGTCGCCGCCTGTCGGCCCGGCGGCAGTCAATGCCCCCGGGGACCCAGGACCTCGCGGCGGCGACCACACTTCGGCCACCACGATCAATCGCTGAGCCTCGGCTCACCGAACGTGACTGCGGCTTTCGTGCACATGCCCGCACGGAGCCGATATGGCCGGTACCTCGACCGTCAGCCTGACGGACCTCAACTGCGTCGCGAAGTGGCATTTCGGCGCGGCTGTTGCGGGTCACTGATTGCCATCAGCGGCTTCCAAATGGGCTCCTGGGGGTGCCTGACTGCACTTTCCCTGCGGGGGCACCACCTGATGGACAGCGCCTGCGCTCCGGCGATTACATGACAGCTACGAGAATCGGGACAGGCAAGATTAGCGCATCGAAGTGCCCATGCCTTCAGGGAACCCGCGGCACCCCGGGCGGCTTGGTGGTCGGTGAGGAAGGTGGCGGTGGATGGAACGTGTCGAGGCCGGCCTGCTGGTCCCCGGCAGGGGTGAGCCGGTCCGTGACGGCGTCGTGGTCTGGGACGGGCCGACGATTACCTACGCGGGCCCGGCCGCCGGCGCTCCCCCGGCCGGGCAGACGCCCAGCACCCGGGCGGCGGCCGTGCTGCCGGGGCTGTGGGACTGCCATGGGCACCTGCTCGGAATCCGCACCCTGGACCTGGGCCGGTTGCCGCTGGAGCCGGTCGCGCTGCGGGCCGCCCGCTGCCCCGCTGATTTGCGGGCGGCGCTGGATGCCGGGGTGACCTCGGTGCGGGAGGCCGGCGGCCTGGGTGTGCACCTGGCCAGGGCCGTGGCGGAGGGCACCGTGGAGGGCCCCGCCATCTACGGGGCGGGGGCGGTCCTGAGCGTCACCGGCGGCCACGGGGACCTGCACTCGCTGCCGCTGCCGTGGATGGCCGAGTTCGCTGGCTGGGGCGGTGAGTTGCGCCTGTGCGACGGGGTGGACGGCTGCATGAAGGCCGTCCGCGAGCAGCTGCGCCGCAACGCGCGGCTGATCAAGGTGTGCGCCTCGGGCGGGGTGCTGTCAGACCTGGACGATCCGGTCCACCAGCAGTTCACCGCGGCCGAGCTGCGAGCGGTGGTCGAGGTGGCCGGGCTGGCCGAGCGGGTGGTGGCGGCGCACTGTCACGGCAAGCCGGGCATCATGGCCGCGCTGCAGGCCGGCGTGCACACCATCGAGCACGGCACCTACCTGGACGAGGAAGCCTGCGCGGCGATGCGGGAAACCGGCGCCATCTTGGTCCCCACCCGCACGATCATCCAGGAGACGCAAGACAGCGCTGCGGTGCCGCCGTTTGCGCAGCGTAAGCTGGCGGCGATCGCTGACCGGCATGCCACGGCCGTCGCCCTGGCCCACGAGCGGGGGGTGACGATCGCGATGGGCACCGATATCTCGATCAGCGGCGCCGAGCTGGCGAACTCGTGGGGCCGCAACGGCCGCGAGCTGCCGCTGCTGGCCCACGCGGGCCTGACGCCGCTGGAAGCGATCCAGGCGGCCACCGCCAACGGCCCGCTCACCCTCGGTCCCCAGGCGCCCCGCAGCGGCCAGCTCGCCGAAGACTACGACGCCGACCTCATCACCTTGGACGGCGACCCGCTGGCCGACATCACCATCCTGGCCGACCCCGCCCACATTGCCGGCGTGTGGAAGGCCGGCCGCCGGGTCAAGGGCTCACACTCCAACCCGACAGAACACCGCTAGTGCTACGGTCCTCAAAAGGTGTATATGAAGCGTCGGCGGTAGGAGCGTGGTTTGGGCTGGGGGCGTCCCCAGATCCAGGGCCGGGCGCGGGCGTTGAGCTGGGCGGTGGCCAGCCGGGTGGCGCAGGCGATCTCGTCGGGGTCTGCGAA
>DASYQM010000444.1:0-2753 GCA_036005525.1 Streptosporangiaceae bacterium | reverse complement strand
ACTCGCCGCCGTCGCCGACGGGATCGAAGCATTCTGCCAAACCGTCCGCGCCGGGCTGGCCACCGCCACCTTCGCCCAACGGCGGCTGCTCACCGAGTTGCTCATCGACCGCGTGATCGTCACCGGCGGCGACGTTGAGATCCGCTACGTGCTGCCAACCTCGCCCGACGGCCCGCACCCGCCCTTTTGCCAGTTGCGGAAAGACCATCTCGGCCGGCCAGCGCAGCCCGGCGGCGCGGATCAGCCGGGACAGCGAGTGCGGCTGCCCTTCGGGCACATGGCAGTAGTGGAAGGCCAGCTCGCCGGTGACGCGGTGGCGGCGGATCAGCAGGTAATGCCGGGGTGAGATGGTGGCAATCCAGGCCCACGCATACCAGCGGGCGCCTTTGGATCCCGTCCCGGCGGAGCGGGTCTCCCAGCGGTGGGCGTCGGCCAGCAGCCGGGCGGCCGCCTGTTTGCAGGACAGCTTCACCTCCTTGGCCAAGGTGAGGTGAAAGTTCGACGGGACCCGCAGCACGTAAGCCTGCCCGCGGGCCTCGCAGAAGGCGCGCAACTGGGTGCAGCTGCCATACACCTCATCGCCGCAGACGAAGTCCAGCCAGATGCCATCGGCGAACACCTCGGTGAGCAGGTCGATGGCCAGCTGGCCCTTGGTGCGGAACACCAGATCCTCCGGCAGGCCCATCAGCAGCGGCTTGACCGGATCGCCGATCTGCTCTGCCGGGATCCACTGCCGGGCGGCGATCAGCGCATGCCCGGCTTGTTCCCGCACATACGCGAGGTGCACCGTGGTGATCCCGTTGGCCACCTTCCCCGCACATCCCAGATAGTGCCGTTTGACCCCGGCGGTGTGCTCGCCCTGCTTGACCTGCCCCGTCTCATCGACCGCCCCCACAGCCAGGCCGCGGCGGCCAGATCGCCGTGCCGCCTCATCCAGGCCCGCCACGGCGAACCGGCGCACCACCCCCATCGCCGCGAAGGTGTCCCACACCGCCCGGCTGAGCAGCCGCTGGGTCTTATCCGGCGCCCGGTCCCCGGCATACTCGGCGATCGTCCACCCGTTGCGCCTGGGAATCTGGCTCATCAGCGCGGCGGCGTGGGGGTCAAGTCCTCTCGGTCCTGTAAACAGCTGGCCTGTTGATCATGCGGCGACCGCCTTTTGGCGGGTTTTGGGTTCTGTTGTTGCCGGCGGTGGGTCGAGTCCGAGTTCGGCGCGCAGCAGCTTGAGCTGGTGACGTTCCAGGTCGGTGACCGAGACCCGGCACCAGCGTTCGGCGGCGCGGATCATGGTGGCGAACACCAGCTTGAGCGCGGCCTTCTCATCCATCAGCCGCGGGATGACCTTGGTGCGGCGGCGTTCTTCTTCGAAGGACCGCTCGGCGAGGTTGGTGGTGCGCACCCGGATGCGGTGGCGGACCGGCACCCGGTGGATGGCCAGCAGCGCATCGAGGTCATCTTGGAAGCAGGCGACCGCCGAGGGGTAGTCGCGGGCGAAGGTGCTGATGACGCGGTCCGCGGCCGCCCGGGCCGCATCGAGGGTGGGCGCGTCCCGGGCCGCGTAGACGTGGGCGAGAACCTCCCCGGCGGTCTCATCTGGGAGCTTGGCCCGGATGTTGCCCAGCTTGTGGAACCAGCAGCGGATCCGGATCGAGGCGGGGAAACAGGCCTGGATCGCGCTGATCAGCCCGGGCGCGCCGTCGGAGGTGATGGTGGTGGGCAGCCGCATCCCGCGGCTGAGCAGGTTGCGGAAGAACTCGGTCCAGCAGGCTGTGGATTCCTTGTTGCCGACTGCCAGGTGCAGCAGGTGCTTGCGGCCGTCGGCGGCGATGCACCAGGCCACCAGCAGCGCCTCCTTGGCGCCTTGGGCCCGCAGCGATTCGAAGACCGCATCGGTGAACAGGTACTCCACCTCGATCTCGGCCAGGTCCCGGGCAATGAACTCCTGATAACCGGCCCACAGCCGGTCGGTGATCTCCGACACCGCCGAGCGGCTGATCAGCAGCTCGCCGGTGACATCCCGGAACGCGTCCTCGATGTCGCGGGTCGACAGCCCGCGCGCATACATCTCAGTGACCAGCCGCTCCAGCACATCGGAGTTGCCCTCCAAAAAGCCCATCAGCGTGGACCGGAACGGGGTCCCCGCGCCGCGGACCTGCGGCACCTGGACGGAGAGCGGGCCCTCGGCGGTGCGGACCCGGCGTGGCTCATAGCCGTTGCGGAAACCGCGCTGCCCATCCTCGCGCCGCTGGTAGTGGCCGCGCCCGCCCAGGAAGTCGGCTTGCTCGGCTTCCATCAGCTCCTGCACCACCAGCTCGCTGATCACCTGCACCAGCTCGGAGACGATGTTCACGTCCCGCTCGGCGGCGCCATCCAGCAGCTCATGCAGCCGCTCGCGAGCGATCACAGACGGGGCTACCCTTCGCATTGGCCTGCTCCTTCACGTCGGACCGTTGACACCGACATGATCGAACAGGCCACCTCCGTTTACAGGAACGTTAGGACGTCACCTCGCTGAAGATCGGTCGTTCGCGCCGTATTCCTGTGGAGGCTCTGACCGCATTCGTTTCGGCAATCTCCAAAGAGAGTGCGGCATGAGTCCGCAGCGGCGCCGCCGGTCTCAGGGCGAAGGATCGGTGTTCCGGCGTAGCGACGGAAAGTGGCGCGGCGTGCTCGACCTCGGCTGGACCGACGGGAGACGCACCCGCCGCTGGGTCTTCGGCGCAACCGAGCGGGAGGTTCTGGCCAAGCTCGCG
>DASYQM010000443.1:0-9295 GCA_036005525.1 Streptosporangiaceae bacterium | reverse complement strand
GTGCTCGATGAAGAACAACACGTGCAAGCGGCGCAGGAAGGCCGTGCCGGCGTGGAGAAGCCCGCCGCCAGGATCGTCTGAGCCTGGGCGGCCGGGGACGCGCGCCATGTCTGGCCGCGCCGGTTCGGTGCGGGGTCGATGCCAGCGTCATGGAGGATCTTCCAGACGGTCGATGGCGCGAGCGTATAGCCGAGGCCGGTGAGTTCGCCGTGGATGCGCCGATATCCCCAGACCGGGTTGTCGCGCGCCATTTCCAGCACCAGATCGCGGACAGTTCGCTGGACAGCCGGGCGTCCAGGACGGCGGTGCGGGCAGCACCAGTGGCGCTTGACGATGTCGGCGTGCCCGCGCAGCAACATGCGTGGCGAGACGATCAGGCGCAGCCGGCTGCGCTGCCGGGGCGGGAGCAACCGGGTAGCCTGGACAGGATCGCCCAGCCCGCCCAGGCGGCCCGGTGCTGTGGCGTGGCGGCTGGAGCACGGCGATCCGGTGGCGCAAGATCACGATCTCTGCGTCTTCGGCTAGATCTGACCATGGCAACAGGGCCGTCTAGCCGGGCAGGCGCAGCAACGCCAGGCAGGTGAAGCGCAGGGTCACGGCCGCCAGCAGTGCCCGAACACGAGCCCCTTGCGCAGCCAAATGCCGTACTACAGGCTCTCAGTCCAGCGCTGGAAGGCCAGCTCAGGACATGTGACATGGTTCTCGGCACCCACAGGCACAACTTTTGCGCGAGGCCCGCCCCCTGCGACCTACCGTCGGCCAAAAGGCCTGCGGCACGCCAGGTAACCACTAGCGGACCCGCTCGAGCGGCGCCACCGCCACGTGAGCGGGCCCGGGGGGTGGCTTATGCCGGGGAGTCGCCTGTCAGGGCCGCGGCCAGAATTGGGTAGATCGGCAGCAGGTGATCAAGGCCCATCAGCTTCAGGATCCGGAGCACATGACCGGGGCGGTACCGCCAGCCGCAGCTGGGCATCGTGGCCGGCCGCGTAGTCGTGAGCCAGCAGCAAGTGGCGCATGCCGGAGGAGTCGCAGAAGACTGTGGAGGTCAGGTCTGCGATCACGATGGTGACGCCGGGGGTGACGGCCGAGCGCAGCTGTTCGCCGACACCATCGGCGTTGGCTATGTCGATCTCAGCCGGCAGCGCAACGACCACCGGCCCGGCCGGGCGTTGTGGAGCGGCCACGGGGCCATCCCTCAATAGGGCGGCAGCTAAGCCGCGGTACGGGCTTTCCCGGCGGCCGCCCATGTGCTCACCGGGCGTTCCGGAAGCTGATCGCCTGCCGCATGCAGCAGGATCGCGCCCCTCGCCCAGGGGTCGCAAACGGTGAGCGGGTCCGAGCGTGACGACCGGCGAGGAGTGGCATCGGCCGCCAGAACCCCACGCCGTGTACCCCGCGGCAGTGGCGAACAGGTCTGGTTACCCGCAGGCTCCGGGCCTGGGTACGGTGACGATCTCCAGGACGTATCCGCTGGTCATCAGCTTGGTTCTCCTCGGGACTGGGGCTGGGATTGGGTGCCGCCGAGGATCTCGGCGGCGATGTCGGCGACGCGCCGGTGGGTATCTCGGGAACGTTTTCGCAGCGTGTTGAAGGCAGTGACCGCATCCAGGCGGTGGGCGGCCATCAGGTAGCCGATCGCGCGTTCGATCACCACCCGGTACTCCAGCACGAAGCGAAGCTGGTCGGCCAGGGCGCCTTGCTGGCGGGCGGCCAGCGACGCAGCCAAGATCTCCTCGATCAGATCGGCGTAGGCGCGCAGGGCCTGGATATCGGAGCTGTCCCATTCCTCCGGCTGGTCGCAGTAGACGTTCAAGGCGCCGACAGGGCTGCCGCCGAGCGGGACCGGGACTCCGGCCACCGCACGCACGTGCCCGGGAAGCCGGGCCGGCAGCGCCGGCCAGCGGGCATCGGTGTGCAGGTCCTTGGCCGTGACGGGGCTTGCGTAGATGTAAGACTCATAACACGGGCCCGATCCCGCCGCCTCTTGGGCTTCCTCAAGCGCGCGGGCGCCGTCATCGGATGCGGCGACATAGGCCAGCCGCTGTGAGTCGGCGATGAACATGACGCCAGCGCCGCGGTAGCCGAAGAGCTGGTGGACCGAAGCGACGATGCGCTGCATGGCGCGGACCAGATCGGCCTCGTAGGGAGCTTGGCGAAGCTGCTGAACGCTGGAGTGCAGGGCTTGCTCATTGATATGCACGGGCCGGTCCCATTTCTGTGCGCGCGTGCTCGCCGGCCTCAGCCGCAAGCCCGGCCGGCGCCTTAGCCAGTTCGGGCTCGGCCCTTGCCCCGCGCGCCTCCCACCCTTGGCGGGGGAGATGCGGCTGGGCGAGGAAGCCGGGCGTGATGGCGAGCACATTCCCATGCCGTGCTCTGGCGCTCACCTGGCCAGGCAGCCGTTTGCCCGCCGTGAGGATGGCGGCGCTGGTCTGTGGTGGATGACAGGTACCGGGCCATGCGGAACGCGCCGAGCGGCAGGATGGGGCGCTGAGCCTGGCGCAGTCCGCCCCGCACCGGTAACGCTGCACAAACAAAAGGGGTGCGCCCTGCTGCCGTGAAAGGAGCCGGACGCCGTGGGTATGCGCCACGATCGTCACCTCCGTCAAAGAGGCCGATCCGCGGACGCACGGCGGACTGGACGGGGGATGGTAACACGTGCGCGCCCGCGGGTTTGGAATGCTCGCAGCTTTCCTTTGCCGCAACGCTCACGGGCCGTCGGCCCTGTCCGTGCCAAAGCTCCCTCACGGTCGCTGAGCTGGTGTTTCTGTGATCGCCAGGTGCTTTACGGTGTTCGCTGATCAGGCCGCCGACCGCTTGTGTCCGCTTGATCCTGACGGTGATGTCGACGGGCTGGCCGGGCTTGTGCAGCGGCGGTGGTTGGTGCCACGCCTGATGCGGCCGGTGGCCGTTGTCGTGCCGCGCGTACTGGGCCAGGACCTTCCGGAGGTGCGCTGGTCACCGTAGATCAGCAGGTGGTCCAGGCACTCGCGGCGCAGAGTCGGGGCGGACCGTTCGGCGAAGGCGTTCGCCCGAGGGTGATTGAGCCTTGATCACCCGCGTGCCGTTTGCGTGAATACCTGATCGAACGCCGCCCGGTCCAGGCAGTGGCCGGCTGCTGCGGTGAGGTAGGGGGCCACCAGCTGGCAGATCGGCGCGCTGCCCACCTGCGGTGGCAATGATCATCCGGAGGCCATGCGCGCAGGGCGGCGAGGACCCAGGCGGGACAAAGCGGCCGCTGGTCGGCGCCGTCCGTCTGCGGCTGTTGCTGCCCAGAACAAGTCTTTGACGGCCGGATCTGAACCGGCGACCCCTTCACCTGCAGGAAAGCTCACCCGAGGCGGCGGGAAAGGGGCGCGAACCAGCACGCGGACACGCTGATAGCCAGTAATCGCTGGCCAGCATGCCTGGACGGCAGGACACGCCACACCGCTTGGTCGGCGCTATGGATGGGAGCGCACGCGCGCTCCCATTGCACCAAAAAGCTGGTAACTGAAACCCGGAACCAGCCTTTGACCTGCGTCGGGACGGCCGGATTTGAACCGGCGACCCCTTGATCCCCAGGAATGCAGAAACGAAACCACGACCTGCACGGCCCTGCGTTTACCGAGCTCAGACGACGCTCGCATGAGCAGGCCGGAGCAGTTCCGAGCCATGCGAAGCAAGGCGCGCTCCCATCTGCGCTCCCATCCCCTCATCACTGGCCCCGATCGGCTGGAGTCGCCTGCACAGGCGCAAGCACGCCTTTCACCGGGCAGGGCTGCCGGGACTTGAACAAGGGATCTCTTCGCCCCGAACTGACCGCGCTGGCCAACGAAACCGCCGCTAGTCGGCGTCTCCGCGGGTCACAGAAATCGTCTGGCTAGCGGTCAGCGCGGCTGACCGCACCTGGCGGCGCCTCGCCACTGCCGTTTCGCTCGCAAATCGGACAGACTCCCTGGGTGAGGGCGGCCACGAGGCGGCTGTGCCGCTGCCTGGAGATGCCCACCTTCATCACAAGGTGTGAGCCAAGGCGTGACCGGGACCCTAGCTCGAGCCGGCTATATCCGGCGTTCTGGTCGGCGAGCCAACCTGCGGCAAGACTTCCTTCACGGCGACCGAACATGGCCACCTGTGCGCGGCCGCACGCGGCCCGCATCGCCGACCGGCGCCCGATTCTGCCGATGAGCGAGCGCTGTTGGTGACGGTGCCGCCGTCGGCGGCCGGGCAACCCCATTGGGCTTTGGCGCGGCCTGGGCCGGGTGCACGCGATCTTGGGGCTATGTACGCGTCGGCTCGGGGGTTTCGGCGCGCCTGGCGATCGCCCGCAGCATGGCCACTCCGTATATGGCGTCGAACATGCCGAAGGGCAGAGCCAGGAGCCGGATGGCACGCGGTGAATAGTTGGCCCGGGTGCGCACCAGCAGCCGCGTCCCCTGCCCAGGACGCTCAATCAGCACGAGCGCCCACGTGAAGTCCATGTAGGTGCCGGCCTCGCGCAGCCGCTGCTCGACCCGCTGCGGGGAGGCCGGGTCGGTGATGTCGATCGGGCTGCCGCGCCGCGGATGGCGGATCGAGCGGTAGACCAGGGCATGCTGCGGATCCACGCGCAAGACCCGGAAGTAGGACGCATAATCCGGGCCGTCGCAGATCAAGTCGCCGACAGCAACATGCTGATACTCCGGCAGCAGCCGGCCCGCGCTGGCCGGGAACGGATGGCGGATGCCGAACACCCACCGGTTCGCGAACAGGTCCACCCACTCCGGCGTGTACCAGCCACCACGCCCGTACCCCATCTGGACCAGCCATGGCCACACCCGCTCCGGGGCCGCGTGCACGGTGACGCCACGGGTCCACTCCACCATCGGGTGCGCGACGAACTCATCGCCAGGCAGTGACCCGAACGCCTCCTCATCGGATACGCCAGTGCGTACGCTTACCCGGCGTACCCCCGCACCAAGCAGCCAGCCCCCCAGCACCCAGCTGGCCGCCACGGCCGCAGACACCGTCGGCCGGGCGGCCGCGTGCCACCGCGGGGCATGCCCGCGTGACTTACCGCCCAGGCCGGGGACCGCCACCCAATCATTGTCGCCGGCCTGTTTGCAGTATCCGCTCCCTGGACACAGCCAGTACCAGCCATCGGCGTCGCGGTAGATACTGGCTGTGGCGATGTGGCACACCGTGAGCGTGTCATCGTGCGCACGGGTAGCGCGGAACGCGGGTAAGGAAGTGGGCGGATGCAGGCAGCCGTCGGGGACCGGTTCCACGTGCGTGGCAACATCGTGGGCCAGCCGGAACGGACGGGCGAGATCATCGAGGTCCGCGGAGCGGGCGGGGAACCGCCCTACCTGGTGCGTTTCGACGACGGTCACACCGGCCTGGTGTTCCCCGGCCCGGACGCGATCATTGAGCATCCGCGCAGGAAGGGTAAGAAGAGGCCGCCGAAAAGCTGACCAGCTTCTGCGGAGTGCCCGCCCAGCCCACTCAGAACAATGCGCGCTTCTGCCGCGATCGGTATGCTGGCCGGGCGGCAGCGGGGTCAGCGGCTGAGCGAAGGAACCCGCTGCCGGGACGGCTCCCACCAGCTAGATGCGCTTGTATTCCTGGACCGCCCACATGTTCGCGTCAGGGTCTTCGAAGAAGCAATAGCGTGAACCAGGTGTGCCTTCGGGGCCCATCTGCTGCACCTCACTGATGGCCACGCCCCGCCCGGCCAGTTCGCTGCGGACCGCGTCGAGATCTTCGACCACGAGCTGGACTCCCTTGACCGAGCCAGGCTCGCCCAGCGGCAGGCCCGCGCCGATCACCACCGAGCATGCCGAGCCGGGCGGGGTCATCTGCACGACCCGCATGGTCTCGCTTGGCTTGACGTCGTGGTCGAGGTGGAAGCCGGCCTGCCGGGTGTAGAAGTCCTTCGCAGCATCGATATCGCGTACCGGGATGGGAATGACCTCGAGCTTCATGTCCATGACGTCACGCTAGCCAACCCGGTTATCCAGGCGTCATGCCGACCCCAGCTGGGCATCCGCCAAGGCGATACCGCGCATCTTCATCTGCCGCATAGGGCGCGCCAGATCAGGCGGGTCAAGCGAGCGGCAGCCGGGCCGTTCGTTCACAGCATCGACGGGCTTGTCGCCCGACGGCCGCCTTCAGGCCAGCCACACCGCACAGGGTTTGCCGTAGGCATCGGGCTCCGCCGATGGGACGACATCACGCTGGGTGATTGAGAAGGCCAGGGAGAACGCGCGCCGAGCCGCCTAACCGGAAAATGACCTGCGTTGGCCGGTGGGCGGCAGCGGACCCTGGCCGGTGATCGCTGGGATGGGTGGTTCCGGTCGTGGGTTTATGCGGCCGGGGCAAGGGTGACGGTGAACCCGGGTGCTTCCAGTTGCCGCATGTGGCCGCGCGCTTTTTTGTCCTTGTCGATCCGGTTGGCGTAATAGCTGGCGCCGAGCTCGCAGAATCGGGCGGTCCGGCTGGCCAGCAGGTGCCAGATGATCACCAGGATGGTGCGGGCGACCGCAACCAGGGCCCTGAGCTTGCCGCGGCGCCTGACGATCCGCCGGTACCGTTCGCCAAGGAAGGTATCGGTCCGGGCGGCCGCGGCGGCGGCCTCGCCGAGGATGGCCTTGAGGTAGGGGTTACCCTTGCCGGTCTTGCCTGCGCGGTTCTTGGCCCCGGACTGGACGGTGCGGGGGCTCAGCTTCGCCCAGGACACCAGGTGGCCGGGGGTGGGGAACCTGGTCATGTCCAGGCCGATCTCGGCGATGATCCCCTGCGCGGTGGCGCGGCTGATCCCAGGGATCTCATCCATGCGGTCCAGGGCCGGCAGTGCTGGCGCGCCCTCCCCGAGCCCGGCACCCGGGCCGGTGGCACCGTCGGCGTCTGCTCCCCAGGCGGCGCTGATCGCGGCGACCTGCTCCTCGATCCGGGCAGTGAGGCGGTCGATTTGGGCGCTGAGGGCGTCGATCTGGTCCAGCAGCATCCGGGCCAGCTCGGCATGGTGGTCATCAAACGCCCCGGTGAGCGCCTCCACTAGGGCAGCGTGCTTGACCCGCATCCGGCCGCGGGCCAGCCCGGCCAGGACCCTCGGGTCGCGTTCCCCGGCGATCAGCGCCTCGATCATGGCCCCGCCGATACCGTGCTCAAGGTACTGGCCACCGAGGACACCTTGATCAGTGAGTCCTCCAGCAGCTTCTCCAGCCGCTGGAAGTACCGGGTCCGCTCCCGGGTAAGGTCGGCGCGCAGCCGGGTGTAATCCCGCAGCCGCCGGATCTCGGCCGGGGGCACGAAGCTAGGCCGCAGCATCCCCCGCTCGGTCAGCTTGGCCAGCCACACCGCATCGAGCTTGTCGGTCTTGGGGCGGCCCGGCGCGGCCTTGACGTCCCGGGCGTTCACCAGCTGCACGTCCAGCCCGGCTGCCTCGAGCAGGTAGAACCAGATCCGCCAGTAGTCGCCGGTCGCCTCCAAGGTCACCTTCTCGACCTGCTCGGCGACCAGGTACCCGGCCAGTTCCAGGACCGCGTTCGTCGTGGCGTCTACGGTCTGCACCCGGGTCCGCCGCCTGCCCTGCCCGGACGGATGCGGCACCCGGATGCAGACCATCCCGGACGCCTTCGCCACGTCGATCGCGGCTACTCTCTCCAGGATCTGCTCGTGCTCCTCATCACCAATCTCTTGCGGTTCCCGCATCACCCGGACCATCTCCTCACGCCACGCGGGGGCTGAAGGATTGCCCGGGGGCCTTGGTCGGAAAGCAGACAATCTAACCGGCGTGCTCGAAGCAACAGTGCGCGACCCATCAGGTCAAGGCCCCGGCGCCAGACTTATTGGCGGGCTCACGTCCCAAGGCGGAACCGGCGACGGCGGGCAACCTGCCCCGATTTCACGCCCGCGCGGCGTCCCCCGCAGGGATACCCGGACTTATTGCAGGATCGGTGCAGGAGCTGCGGTTGTGGCCGTAGTGTCCAGAGGTCCGATGGGCTGGCTCTCGAACCGCCTGCCGGCTGGGTGCAGCCTGGCTTGTTAACGACGTGCCGGCTCATCGGGTCCTTGCCGTGGCGTGGCTCTCATTAGAGGCGCGAACGCCCATCAGGTCCTGGAATAAGGCATGCCCGCCGCGGTCACACCTGCATCTTGGGAGGACTGGGCATGGCGGCAGTGATGATCGGGATCGATCCGCACAAGGGCTCGCACACCGCGGTGGCGATCGGCGCCGCTGAAGAGCCGCTGGGTGAGCTGCGGGTGCGCGCCTGGCGGCGCAGGCGCAGCGGCTGCTGGCGTGGGCGGTGGCCTGGCCGGAGCGGACCTGGGCGATCGAGGGCGCCGCCGGGCCCGCACCCAGGTGGCCTGCCGGCTGCACGCGGTGCTGTGTGAGCTGATCCCCGGTGGTGTCGCCAAGAGGATCAGCGCAGCCCAGGCCGGGCAGCTCCTGGAGGGCATCACACCGTCAGGAGCGGTGGAGGCGGCCCGCTGCGAGCTCGCCGCCGCATTCCTTGACGACCTGCGCCGGACCGGCGCGCAGATGCGCGACGCCAAGAACAAGCTCACGGCTGCGGTCCGGACCTCGGGCACCACCGTGACCGAGGTCTTCGGCGCCGGCCCCATCGTCGCCGCCACGGCGATCGGCGAGGTCCGCGACGTGTCCCGCTTCCCCAGCCGGGATCACTTCGCCGCTTACAACGGCACCGCGCCGATCGAGGTCTCCTTCGGCCGCCGGAAGATCTACCGGCTGTCGAGCCGTGGCAACCGGCGCCTCAACCACGCCATCCACATGGCCACGGTCACCCAGGTCAGCCACCGCCACAGCCCTGGCCGCGCCTACTACGAGCGGAAACTGGCCGAAGGCGCCCGCCCAGCGGTGGCCGCCCGCGCCGGGGCCGGTCGGCCAGGCCGGCCAGTCCTTCCCGGTTGAACCGGCTGACCCCTGCAGCGACAACAGCACCATCACCGCCCGGGCCGCCTGCCGCCACTGCCCACGCAGGCCAGCTCGCAACCGCTCGGCTTCCCTGGCTGGGCCGTTGGCGAACACGCAGACCGGGCGCATACTGATCACGACCTCGCCGGTAGCTGGACGTTGGAGGCAACCTCGATCCAACCCCCGGCGAGGCTGATGTCAACGTCCTGTCACCCCGGTGGCCTTACGGCGAGTTACGTGCAGGACTTTTGGATAGGCGCTTAGTAGGGCTTTGTTAGGTGTGCCCGGGTGGGTGCCTGGCCGGGGCGGGCAGGGGTTGCCGGCAGGTGAGGCAGGTGCCGGTCCAGACGGCGAGTAGTGCCTGGAGTTCGCGGAGGACGGCGTAGAGGGTCAGGCCGGCGT
>DASYQM010000442.1:0-8208 GCA_036005525.1 Streptosporangiaceae bacterium | reverse complement strand
TGCTTACCTTGTGCTCAGTCATGGATCTCGTCTCCCTCGCGTCGGCTTCTCGTTCCCTGCGAACCGCCTCCGCTCGCAGGCGTTGCGCCCTCTGATGGCTTCGCCCTCTTTCCGTGGCCTGGTCATAGGCCCGGCTTGGCCCCATCATGTCCCAGAACGCGACGACGAGGATGGCGGCGATCACCCGCATTCCCCACGCCCAGCGGTGGAACTGGCGCACGGCCTCTGATCGCGGGATGCTCTGGGGCGGCCTGCTAGCCGCCGACCGCGAGGGTCTTGTCCAGGTTCGCCAGCACAGCTTCCCAGCCGGGGCCGACGTTGGCGGCGACCTCTGGCATCGCGGCGGCCAGTTCGGCCAGGCCCTCGTGCACCAGGGTGAGCATGGTGCCTGGCGGGTCGGCGTGCAGCGAGATCGTCAGCAGCGTGTCGAAGGATGGTCCCTGGCGTCGCTGCGGGCTGATGAATCCCCCACCGGAATACCAGGCGCTGGCCGGGCACCAGTTCCAGCAGTTCGCTGTCGAAGCCGCCGACGATCACGCCGTCGTCGGCCTTCCACGTCCGCCAGGGCCCGCCGGGCGGTTCGTCGATCTCGACGCGCGTTACCTCCTGGTCGCCGGGTGCCATCCACCGCTGGACCAGGTCGGGTTCCAGCCACGCCCGGTAAACCGTGTGCGGCGGCGCCGCGATGTGGTGTTCGATGCCGACGGTGTGTTCGTCTCCGGTCGCGGTCATCGGGCCGTATCCTTCCGCCGGTGTTTGTCCGCGGTTGTCAGTGCGGGTGCCCGTCGCGCAGCCAGCCGGCGTACTCGCGCAGGCCGCGGTCGAGGCCGTAGGCGGGCTGGTAGCCGGTGTCGCGCCGCAGCCGGGTGATGTCCAGCCAGGTGTCGCGGCCTGGGCCGCCCGGAGCGCGTCCTGGTGCCAGTTCCAGGACCACGCCCGGGACGATGCGGCTGAGCGCATCACGGACCTGCGCGGGACTGGTGGCGCGCCCGGAGCCGATGTTGTAGGTCGAGTGGCGCAGGGTTGGTGAGCATTGCACGAGGGCGATCGCGCGGGCGCAGTCGGTCACGTAGCACAGGTCGGAGCCGTCGCCGACGTAGACCCGCTGCCGCAGCGGCTCGCCGCGAACGGCGGCGTGGACCAGGTTCGGCACCACCGGCGCCCGTGAGGCGTTCCCCGGGCCCCAGATGGTCGCGATCCGCAAGTTGACCACCTGTGGTCCGGGGGCCTGGGTCACGGTCGCCGCGAGGAGTTCCATGGCGTTCTTGACGGCCGGGATCGGGTCGATAGGCAGCTGCCGCAGCCGCGCATCCTCCCGGTAGGGCGTGTCGGGCACGCCCTGGTACGCCCCCAGCGAACTCGCAACACAAACGCGCGGCACCCGCCACGCGGCGGCGGCGTCCAGCAGGTTGAGCAACGCGCCGATACTGGTGCGCACGAACGCCGCCCGCTGCCCCGGCGGGCCCGGAACCGGGGCGGCGAGGTGAACGATCCCGCTAATCCGCTGACCGTCACCGGGCCGCCGCAGCGAGGACTGATCGGCAGGATCGGCCTGTACCACCGTCACCATGTCACCCAGATCCGCGAACGGGCCCGGATCCGGCACCGGCCGCCGGGTCAGCGCCAGGCACGGTTCGCCGCGGTCCGCTAGGGCGCGGACGACATACGCACCGATAAAACCCAGCACTCCGGTCACCAGGATCATGGGCGTGCGCCCATTCCGTGCGGCGGGTCGGCGTCCTGGTCAGGGATCGGCGCAGTCGCTGCGACGGCCTCTTTCAGTGCAGGATCAGCAGCGACCATGGCCAACGCTGCGGGCTGCCTCTAGATGCGGCGAGGGATCGCATGGGATGGGCGTTACACCGTCTCGACGTGGGCCATCAGGTCCGAGGCTGTTCGGCCGAGTGGCCCCTGATACCGCCGTCATCGCATCTGCTCCTGCGGGCGGATGGAGGCCGGTGGCGAAGGCGGCCAGTTCGCCGGCGCGCTCGGCGAAGCGGAGCCAGGCCGAGCGGCGGTGCGGCAGTTCGGTCTAACTGCCTGATCGGCTAGTAGCCGCCTCCGCCGCCTCCGCCGGCATACACGATGATCAGGATGACCACGATGACAACTATCACCACAAGCGTGATTACCATGAGCCAGCGGGCGCGGCTCCACGATCGCATCTACCCTCCACGGAATGTAGGCACGGGATCCCCTCCTGCGCTCTCCACAGTTTGCGCGGACCAGGTGTTTCTTACCCGCAGACCTAGCCGTGGCACACGATCCGCCCGAAACCGAATCAAGCCGTGGATCTCGCCGTCTTCACGGGGCATGTCCGCCGCGAGGAGGACGGCCCGGCCGTTTCTTGCAGGTGCGGTCACCAGAGTGCGTGACGGCGGGGACCGCCTGGTCGTGGGTGCGGGGAACCCGCGGTCCAACGCTCCATCTGGTGATCCTGCGCTTACTGTGCCGCGTCGACGGCATGCTGCTGAGCAGCATGGAGTCTGCGAGTCTGTCGCAGTCGCGTTCGGGTGGTTGTTGTCGATGTGCTGCAGGCGGATTCTTCGCACATCCTGGGCTTCATGAGGGATCCGCAGCTGGGCCCGCCCGGCCCGGGTCACGGGCACGGCCACGAGCATGCCAGCGGGCCAGGGGTGACCCAGCGGCTTCGGCACGTGCTGCGCCCGCATTCGCATGACGCCGCGGACAAGGTGGACGCGGCGATGGAAGCCAGCGCCGCGGGGATACGCGCGCTGTGGGTCTCCCTGGCCGTACTCGGTGGCACGGCGCTGCTCCAGGTGGCGGTGGTGGCGGTGTCGGGTTCGGTCGCACTGCTGGGTGACACGCTGCACAACGCCGCCGACGCGCTGACCGCGGTGCCGCTGGGTATCGCGTTCGTGGTGGGCCGGCGGCTGCCGACTCGCCGCTACACCTACGGCTACGGGCGGGCTGAGGACCTGGCGGGGATTGTGATCGTCGTTGTCATCGCGGCGTCGTCGGCGCTGGCCGCCTATGAGGCGGTGACCCGGCTGGCGCACCCGCGGCCGGTGACCAACCTGCTGGCGGTAGGGATAGCTGCGGTGATCGGGTTCACCGGCAATGAGCTGGTTGCCCGGTACCGGATCCGTGTCGGGCGCAGGATCGGCTCGGCGGCACTGGTCGCCGACGGGCTGCATGCCCGCACCGACGGGTTCACGTCGCTGGCGGTGCTGCTGGGCGTGGGCGGGGTGGCGATCGGCTGGGACTGGGCCGACCCAGTCGCTGGCCTGCTGATCACCGTGGCGATCATTGCCGTGCTCCGGCAGGCGGCGCGGGAGATCTACCGGCGGCTGATGGATGCGGTTGACCCCGCCCTGGTCGATCAGGTTGAGCAGACCTTGCGCGCGACGCCGGGGGTGCTGGGTGTCGGCCAGGTCCGGCTGCGCTGGATTGGGCACCACCTGCGCGCCGAATGCGAGGTCATCGTCGATGCCGGTGCCAGCGCAGTCCAGGCACACCAGGTGGCGGTCAACGCCGAGCACAATCTGCTGCATGCGTTGCCGCGGCTGGCCGCCGCGCTGGTGCACGCCGACCCGCAGGCCCAGGCGGGCGATGATCACCACGCTGTCCTGGCTTCCCATCGGTGACGCCGATGCGGCTGGCCTGCTCGTCGGGCTGGTTGAGGTACCGGGCCGGGTACGCTCCCGGAACGGTACTGGCCGAGCTTGCCCGGTTCAAGCGGGCCAGGCCTGCAGTTGTCATGGCAGGTGTGTCTGCAGCTCTGCATGTCGGCGGGTGGCGTAGTTCATCTCTGGCACGGTCAGCCGGCGATGGCCCCGGCCGGCACAGCAGACGCGGCCGCCTTGCGCCAAGCCCTCGGCATCTTTACGCGTCTTGGCGCGCGACCCCCGGCCCAGATCACTGAGCAACGGCTGCGGGCAGTGGCCGCCATGTCCGCCCCGGGCGGGCCAGCTTTGCCCGGTAGGCGCGGGCAAGCAGCAAGCGAAGTAGCCGCGGATCCGCGGGGCAGGCTGGATCGCTGCTCTTTGTGGCGCAGGCCGTTTCAGGTCGGTATCAGCGCCGTTTCAACCCGGCATGCGATGTTCCCCGGAGCAGCGGAGGGTGCGCCGCTGTGAGGCGCTGCCACCGGACATCGTAGGAGGACTGACATGTTTCGCATTCGCCCCAGAGCGCTGCTGAAAGCGGCGCTGCTGCCGACGGCACTGCTGATGGCCGCCGGCGGCTCGCAGGCGGCGTTCGCCAGCCAGGCTGCCGCTACCGCGAACGTCACCAGCGGCATACACTCCGCGCCTTCGCCGGACAGCTACTACACAATGCAGCTCAGCCCGTCTTCGGTCACGGTCCGGGCAGGTCACCGGACCAGGATCACCGTCTCGTTCCAGGCCACGACCGATCTCTCCGGCACTCCGGTGGCCCTGAGCGTCAGCGGCCTGCCGCCTGGCGTCACGGCGTCGTTCTCGCCGCGCACGGCCACCATCGGCGGCCGTTCGGTCCTGACCTTGACCGCCGCACCCTCAAGCGCGGCCGGCTCGTCCGCGGTCACCGTCACCGCGATAACGCTGAGCACCGACCCCATCGGCACCTCCGCGCCACTCGGCCTCACGATCAGCGCGCCCTAACCCAGGCCGTGTGCGGCGTTCCGGGTCACCCGCGCACTGCGCCGGCGAACGGATGCGCCTGCTTGGGGTCGCCGTGGTACCGATGAAATCGGGCGGATATGCCTAAGCAGGTTCCTGAGCTGGGGACCTTCGGGCTCTGGCCGGAGGTGCTGGCTGGCCGCTCAGGTGTTCACGGACAGGACTGGAGGCGTTGCGGAGATGGCCGCAGATCGGCCGGGAGGACCTGTCCCGGTTCGTCACCTTGACCCGGCAGATGTCGCGTTCATCGATCCCGGTCGTGGCCGGCCGGACGAACACCTCCGGGGGACGCCCCATTGCCACCTCCGAGAACTCACCCGAAGGTAGCCTGCCCCGCCCCACTAAAGATCAATTACACGAACAACGTTCCTCGACGCGGCACTAGACGGTCATACTACGTGGGTGCTTATCTGACGCTCGAAGCGAAAATGAGGACCGGTACCAGGGGAGTGTCGCGTGATCAGCAGCGTTGTCGTCAGCTACCGGGTCCGGCCCGAGGCCGTCGCCGAGCACGTCCGCTTGATCGAGGCAGTGTTCGCGCAGCTGCATACCGAACAGCCGGACAACGTCGAGTACAAGGTGGTGCGCCTGGCCGACGGGGTGTCGTTCGTGCACGTTTCGTCGGCCGACACGCCAGACGGGTCGAACCCCCCTCCTGAACTGGCGGCGTTCAAAGAGTTCGGCCGCGACTCCGCCGCCCGGGTCGCCCCCGCCCCGGTGCCCACCGCTGCCGACATCATCGGGTCGTACCACCCAGCGGTGCCGGTGACGGGCGGCTAGATACCTCATAGCCCGTACGACGAACAGCACCGCAGATGGCCGGGCTGCCGGTACGCGGCATGTGAGTGCGCGGGTGGTGGGCTGGATCGGTGAGCCGATGCCATGCTGACAGGGTGCCGTGCGTTGTTTCGATGGAGGCTTTGCTCCATGCGGCAGCCGAATTCGTGGTGACCGACCTGGAACTGGATGCCGAGCCCTCAGCGGTAGCGGCGGCGGAGCGGTCACTGGATGAGTCTGGCCTGCTGCTGCTGGGCGAGGTGCACGGCGTCAGGGAGAACCCGCTGCTGATCCGGGCCCTGATGCAGCTGTTCGGGCTCACGAGCCTGGCCCTGGAATGGCCCGATGACCTGGCGCCTGCGGTGGTAGCCTTCCTGGCCACCGGGACGCTTGCCGATCATACGCAACTGTGGCCGGGCGATGGCCGGATCACCGCTGGGCACCTGGCGGTCCTGGCCGAACGCGCCGCGGCCGGGCCGTTTGAGCTGACCTTGTTCGACGGAACCATCGACGCCGGCTGCAGCTGGTCCCAGCGCGACGAGGCGATGGCCGCGCGCATCCTGGCCAGTGGCGGTATCCGCACGCTGGGGTGGCCGGCAACGCGCATACCCCGGTCAGCCACACCGGGCTGGGAGTCCCGATGGGCGCCTATCTGGCGCAAGAACGGCCGGGGGTCCGGGAGATACGCATCAACTACGGCGGCGGGTATTTCTACAACTTCCAGCCAGGCCGGTTCTCCCCGACCGGCCCACACCGGGGCCAGATACGGCTCCATGAACAAGATGAGGCGCTTGTTCTCGACCTGCCCTCAGCCAGCCAAGCGGTCGTGCCGCAGCGATCTCAGCCGTGCCCGCCGCCCGCATGCGACGCACCCTGACTGCGGCTAGCGGAACTTCCGCCGAAGGTCAGTCTCCTCAGGTCTCTGCAGAGAAGCGGCATGTGGGGCAGAGCGTCGGTTTGCGGCCGCGGACGCGCATGCGTTCGAAGCGACGGCCGCATTCGTGGCAGATCAGCACCTCGAGTTCGGCATCTGACTCGGTTGTTCCCGGCATGCCTCCCGGCCGAGTTGCGGCCACGATGGCCGTGCTGGTGCTCGCCAACGGGGTCTGCCTTCTCGGTATTGCTGCGGCCTCCAGTTTGGCTACGGCCCGGTTGCGCCGCTTAATAAGATCCTCGACAGCCTCCTCCCGTGCCGCCCGTTCCCCGTAAAGGGCTAGGCCGCGTTCGGCCCACCATTTGCAGGCTTCCCAGCCCCTCTTCCTTTGCTGGCGGATCGCCATCTGCCGGTAGGTGTCCAGCAGCGGGATCTTCCCCCACTTGGCCATGAAGGCCTCGCAGATGCTGTCCATCTCGGCGTCGTGACGGGCGCACACCTCGTCGTATTCGTCCAGAGCCGACTCATACAATTCGCGCGACCGGTACAGCCGCGCCTCCAGCTCGGCATACTGGAAGTGGCGGTCAATCGGGTCGGGATCAGCGGCGAGCACCTCGCGGAGTTTGGCGATGGCTGGCCGGTCTGCTTCGGGCAGATCATTGAACCACGACAGGTCGTAGGAGTCATCCTCAGCGTCGGTGAGCCAGGCCTCGGTGAATCCGGTCCGCATGACGCCGTCGCCACCGGGATGTCCCGGCGATGCCGGGCGCCAGGACGAGGCAGCCTGTACCCCAAAGTCGGCCGGGTTGTGTTCCAGCCATACCCCGAGCCGGCCCGGGCCATCGTCGTAGTAGCCGCCCCCCACGATCACCCCGCGCAGAGCAATATAGCCACCGCGCACAGCCATCAGCTGCTGCAAGCCAGGCAAGTACTCCTGCGCCGTTGCCCTCGACAGGTAGCCGACAACCTGACTGTCGATCTGCACGGCGATGGCATTGGCGTCATAGGGGTTGGTGGGCTCAGGAACCAGCACCGCGACGACGTCGCAGCGGACCCGGTCTCCAACGGTCCCGCCACACAATCGCCACAAAGCGGCCTGATAGGCGAGTTCGCCAACCACCTCAAGATCGTCTTGACCGCTCAGCAAGGACACAGAAACGGCAGCCATCTCAGCCCGCACGGGCACCGAAGACCCGCGCCCGCCCCTCAGGCGATCCAGCAGTCCCATCTGACCCACCCTCCCCATTCCTGCAGCCAGAGACTAGTTGGCTGCACCCGTCAGCCGCTGGCCAATCGCGGCATGAGCGCGCATTGGCTGGAAGTTGGGTCCAGGTTGGTGGCAGAGGGTCTTCTGGCCGGCCAGGATCGTCGGCATGACCGTGGCCGGGCGCTCGCCGCCGCCGGCCCGGTAAGCCTTCCCTGGATCGCGGCCTCGCTGCGCAGGCTCGAGGACGTCCCGGCCGACCTGGCGCCGTAGCAGACCCAGGCCTACCCCGCGCCCACGGTTGTCCCCGAGCCATGGAACCTGCCAGCGCGCCCCGGGCCAGCGCGTCGTGATCACAGGATGGGGGGCTGTGGCACCCATGGCGCCATCAGGACCGCTGGCAGATGCTTGTCCTTGCTGACTGTAACGCTGTGCCCCGGCTGAACGTTTCGGCTCTACGCGGAGGTCCCCCGCGCCACCGCCAGCGATCAGGGTCAGGGAGCCGGTGACCCCTTGAACGGTCCCCGGGTCCAGTCTGAGTTTTGGGTGGGGGCTTGGGGTGGGGCAGCAATCTGGCTGCCCGCTAGCGCTTGGTTCGGCACGAATGAATCGCCCCGGGTTCGGTGGAGGTTTCCTTTCTTGGAAGGATGATCTTCATGCCGAAGCAGTACCCGAGGGAGCTCCGTGAGCGCGCGGTGCGGATGGTGATCGAGCACCGCGCCGAGTATGAGACC
>DASYQM010000441.1:0-2984 GCA_036005525.1 Streptosporangiaceae bacterium | reverse complement strand
CTGTCGCGTCATCACTTTAGCACCCGGGATGAGGCCAGGGAAGTCATCACGCGATGGGTATGTGACTTTTATAACAAAGCCAGGCGCCACAGTTCCTGTGGCATGAAATCGCCAATCGACTACGAGAATTCCGTTATACTGAGGTGATCTCAGCGAAATTCAATTTGATGTAGCTGTGCTGGACATGGGTAAGGACGAGTGCGGCGCCGGCGGCGTGCGTATGCGGCAGGCTCGTCCCACCCCACCTGTGGAGGGGGTGGGTGGGAGGCGAGGCTGCCGGTTACGGCAGGAGCAGTGAGCAGAAGACTCCGTTGGGGTCGAATGTCTGTTTGCATGTAAGCCAGCGGTCGTAGCTGGTTTCCCAGTGGCGGCGCCAGTCCTGCTCGGTCATGGTGCCGAGCCAGTCGGCCAGGTAGCGCTTGCCGCCCGCGCCGGTCAGCAGTTCCCCGATGCGGCCGAAGGCTTCCAGCGACGCGCCGAGGAACTGCGGCAGGATCTGCGGGTACATGATGGCGAAGAACACGGCGTCGTCGGCGGCGGGAAGGGCCATCACCGGCGGCAGGCCGCCGGTGGCCATGAAGAAGGTCCCGCAGTGGCCGTGGCCGAGGAACAGCGGCAGCGTGTCCAGCACCTGGGGGAGCACGCCGGCCAGGGCGTCGGCTCCGATCAGCGCCGATATGTAGGGATGGGGGCGATCCCATGCCCCGAGCCGGCGGATCGCTTCGATGCGCAGGTCGTGCCGGGTGGGGAAGTAGGCGATCTCGTCGTCCTCAACGCCGAGCACGCGGTAGGGCGACAGTCCTGCCGGAAGATCTGGTGCCGCCTCGTCGAACTCGTGGGACACCTGCAAGGGGAAGAACCATTCAGCGAAGGCGGCCCGGCGCCCGCCGGTACCGCGCAGGCCCTGCATGCTGGCCGAGCAGAAGCCCTCCATCGCGCTCACCCCGCTGGTATGCGCAAGGACGCGCTGGTCTTCCATCCACCGCCGGTGGTCGTCATACAGCAGGTAGAAGGTGCGCACCCGCGGCCGCACCGGCCGCAGCCGCAGTTGGGCACTCACGATCGCGCCGCACCGGCCGAGCCCGCCCAACACCGCCTCATACAGCTCACGGCCCTCGGCGGCCGAGCAGGTATGCAGCCGCCCGTCGGCGGTGACCACCTCCAGCTCAGGGGCGTTGGCCACGACCGGCCCGTGGCGGTGGCTGCCCGGCCCGATCCCGCCCACCGACAGCAGCCCGCCGACCGTCAGATCCAGCAGATTGGTCAGCGCCCGCGGCAGCAGCCCCTGCTCCAAGGCCGCCGCGACCGCCGGGCGCAGCAGTGCCCCGGCCTGGCAGCGGATCGTCTGGCGCTCGCGGTCAACCGGCCCGATCGCGTCCAATCCTGACAGGTCCACGACCACCGAGCCGCATGGAAGGGCCTGCCCGCCGGCGCTGTGTCCCAGCCCCCGCAGTGTCAGCCGCGAACCTGATGAGGCGGCTTCCCGCACCACCTCGGCCACCTCGGCCGGGGAGCGGGGATGGACAAGACCGGCCGGCGAACCGCGGAGCACATGCCCGAAATCTTCAGCCACTGCCGCAACGGCACGATCTGAGGTCTCCATGCTCACGCCCGAACGCTCGCACGGGCCGCCGCCAAGCGCAACACCGCCCAGCCGGCTAACGCCAGCTCCAGCGCCCGCGCGGCTGGCAGGACGTCATGGGCCCAGGCAGGCGGGCTTTGTCCTGCGCAGATGGGGCACCGGGGCAGACACGCGGACGAACCGGACTGCCCGCAGATGGGCGTGGAGCCCCAGTAGAAGAGGTCTCACCACAAGATCGTCTTCTGCCGGAGGCTCCACGTGATCGCCTATCGTGCCACGCTTGACGTTCCCAGGGAACTGGCCTGGTTCGTTGCGAAACTGCTGCTCGCGGAGCGGCGGCGGCGCGGAACACCGCGCGGCAGCCGGGCGCTGACCTGCTTTTGGCAGGCGGTGCTGGGGCTGCGGTGGTTCCGCGACCGCACCACCCCAGATGCGCTGGCCCGCGACCACGGCATCTCCCGGGCCACCGCCTACCGCTACCTCGATGAGGTCATCCTCGTGCTGGCCGGGCAGGCCCCGGAGCTGAGCGCGGCGCTGGAGCGGGCCAAAGACCAGGGATTTTCGCACGTGATCCTGGACGGGACAGTCATCGCGTGCGACCGGTGCAAAGAGCCGGCCGTCAGCGTCAAAGGCGAGGTCATCGACCTGTGGTACTCCGGCAAGGCGCACACTCACGGCGGCAACATCCAGGCCGTCATCGCCCCCGGCGGGTTCCCGCTGTGGGTCTCCGACGCCGAGCCCGGCTCGGTGCACGACCTCACCGCCGCCCGCGCCCACGCCTTCCCGGCGCTCTACCCAGCCGCTGCGGCCGGACTGCCCACGCTCGCCGACCCCGGATATGAGGGGGCGGGCATCGGCATCCTGATTCCCGTCAAGCAGCCTCCCGGCGGCCGGGACCTCGATATCGACACCCGCACCCGCAACGCCATCCAGCGCTCGCTGCGCTGCCTGGGCGAACGAGCGTTCGCCCTGCTCACCGGCCGCTGGCGCACCCTCCAGCACATCACCGCCAGCCCCAGCAAAATCGGCCACATCGCACGCGCCGCGCTCGTCCTCACCCATTTCGAGCACGGCTACATCACATGAAATTCGCTGAGATCACTTCACTGGCCACCATCTACGTGGAGTTTCCTTCCGACCCGCGAACGGGGCTCATGGGGTTCGTCCTGGAGGCACCCAAGTTCGGTAACGAGCTGTTCCGCCCGGGGACATGGGTCACAGTAGGCGACGTCAATTACACCGAGTCGCCCGTTGGTGATGATCTCGTTATCCTGGCCAGGTGCCGGAATGAAGAGTGGGTTAGATGGGATGACATCATAGTTCCCGTCGCATTTCCCGCCCTGTGTGAGCCTGTCGCGGGGAAGTAGAGCGGGTATGGGAGAGGACAGGCGGCATTCTCGCA
>DASYQM010000440.1:0-6978 GCA_036005525.1 Streptosporangiaceae bacterium | reverse complement strand
AAGCCGATCGTGTCGCCGGCGCTGTTTGAGCCGATCGGAGAGAAGTTCCGGCGGGAGGTCAGGGACTGGGCGCAGGCCAATGGCGTCCCGCTGATCCGGTTCGCGGCCGGGGAGCGCAAGGCCGAGGTGATGGCGCCGTATTTGGAAGCTGCCGCCGCGGCCGGGCGGTCGCAGGTGGTGGCGATCGGCTGCGCGCAGGAGTTCCAGCTGGTGTGGACGGCCCGTAAGCGCGACACCGACCCGGGCAAGCCGCCCCAGTTCTCCTTCACCCGGGAACGGCGGCGGGTGTCGGTGTTTTACGTCTACATCTTCGACGAGCAGATGGGCCCGGGGTTCATCAAGATCTGCACCTACTTCCCGTATCCGGTCAAGGTCTGGGTGAACGGGCACGAGTGGGCCAAGCGGCAGGCGGCCACCGCCGGGATCGGGTTCACCGAGCTGTCCAACGGGTTCGCCTCCTGCGACGACCCGGGCGCCCTGCAGCGCATCTGCGACCGGTTCGGCCCCGGCACCGTGCGGGTGTGGTTCGAGCGGTGGATGGCCAGGCTCCCGCTCACCGGCGCCGACCGGGACGCCGGGTTCTGGTGGGAGCTGTCGATGCGGCAGGTCGAGACCTCCCGCACCCTGGTCTTCGACGACGACTGTCACGCCCGCGCGTTCTTCGAGGCGCTGCTTGCCGAGAACATGGACCTGGGCCGGCCGGAGAACGTCGAGCTGCTATTCCGCCGCGGCCAGCGGCTCGGCCGCCCCACCACCCCGCCACCGGGCGGCGGGTTCAAGACCAAGATCGACCGGCACTGCGAGCTGGTGACCCTCAACGTGTTCTACAAGAACTCCCGGGTCAAGCAGTACCTCAAAGACGGCGTCGCGCTGCGCATCGAGACCGTCATCAACGAGCCCAGGGACCTGCGCTGCAACCGGCTGCTGCCCAATCTGCCCCAGCTGCAGGCCAAGGCCCGTGCGATCAACGACCGGCTGTTGCATGCTGAAACAGCCGGCCAGGGAACGGCACTTGTGAGTCCAGTCATTGAGCGGATCACCAGGCCCACCGTCACCGACGATGGCAGGAAGGCGCCCGCACTACGGTTCGGCGACCTTCGAGTCCAGGCCCTGGCCGGCGCCACCGCCGCCATGCTGTTCACGGTCACCGGCATCACCAACAGGAGCCTGCGTGCCCTGATGACCGGCCTGCTGCACCGCCCCTACAGCATGAACCAGGCCAGCTACGACCTATCCCGGCTCGCCCGCAACGGCCTCATCACAAGAGTTCCGGGGCGCAACCGCTACACCCTCACCCGCGATGGGCTGCTGTTCGCCCACATCTACACCAAGATCTACGACCACGTCCTGCGCCCGCTCATGACCCCCGACCGGCCCAACGCGCCGCCAGAACTCGCCAACGCGCTCGACACCCTGGACCGGCTCGCCGCAGGCCACATCGCCAGCGCCCGCGTCCCCACCGCCGCCTGACCCCGGCCTCCCCCCAGCAAACTCAGCACCGACATCAAAGTCGTGGCCCCGAAGGAGCCCTAGGTGGCCTATGCAGCACCGTTACCCGGTTCAATGCCATGCTCACGCAAAACGGCCCGCAGCCGCTGCAGCTCGGCGTTCACCCGGCCGATTTCCCCGGCCAGGGAGAGGCGGCCGGCGGCATCCGCTGTCCACTCCTTCTCCCGGCTGGCCTTGCTGGTGAGCAGGTCTTTCTCCTTATCAGCACGAGCGCCAGCCCAAGCCGTCCAAGCCCCGCCGCCGCTTCCACGGCGGCGGGCGGCGTGCCAGTATCCCGCCCGGTCCGGGCTGACCGGCCCACTTGTCATGCCCGGGGGCGGGGGCGGCGCGATGGTGAGAACATGTCTTTGATCGCCTTGATGACCAGTAGCGCCAGCACCAGCGTCATCGTGAGTTGGGACGCGCCTGGCGCCGGGGCGGCCGACTCATGCCTGCCGGGCGGGGCGTGGGTGAGGTGGGCGGCTTGGCGCAGTTCGGTGGCGGTCTCGGTGTGCGTCAGCATGCCGCGTTGCTGCAGCCAGTAGAGCAGGCCGAACGCTGGCGCGACGATCAGGGCCGCGATGCCCGCGATGACCAGTTCGGCCAGCAGGGCAGCGGGGGGTGCGCTGCCCGCGGCGAGTGAGAGCGAGCCGGGGAGCAGTTGCGGGTACTGGGCCAATCCCCAGCCCCACACCACGGTGACCACGGCGATCGCGGCCGCCGGGCGCAGCCCGGGGTACCAGCGCAGCCAGATCATGCCGAGCACGGCGATGCCCGCGGCGACCGAGATCGCCACCAGCGGCAGGGCACGGCCGGTCAGCCCGGCGTAGACGTGTGGCGCGCTGCGGGAGAGTTCGGCGAACGTGATCCCGGCGAGCACCCCGGTGAGGATCCCGGCTCCGGTGGCGCGCTTGGAGAAGTAGCGGACCAGGTCCTGCCGGGTGCGCTGCTTGGCCTCCAGCACGAGGAAGACCGCGCTGATGTAGGCGCAGGCGGCGACGAACAGCGCCCCGGTGAGCAGGGCGGTGGGCGAGGTCCAGGCGGACAGGGCGTTACCGGTGGGGTGTGCGGGCACCTGCCCGGTGGCGACGGCCCCGATGACGGTGCCGAGGAAGAACGGTGTGATCAGCGAGGAGGCGGCGAACATCGCGCCGGTGAACTGCCGCATCCGCAGCCGCTGCGCCGTGTGCCGGAAGGCGAACCCGACCCCGCGCAGGAAGATCCCCAGCAACGACAGGCTGAGCGGGACGAACAGCGCGGTCATGATGGCGGCGAACGCGGGCGGGAAGGCGGTCCACAGCAGCACCAGGACGAAGATCAGCCACACATGGTTGGCTTCCCACACCGGGGTGATGGCCTCGTCGATGAGGTCCCGCGGGGCCGCGCCGCGGCGGGTGCCGCCCGCCAGCAGGTCCCAGATTCCGCCGCCGAAGTCTGCCCCGCCGAACAGGGCGTAGGCGGCGAGAGCGACGAACATGACCGCCGCGGTCGCGATGGCCTCGGGCGAGGGGCTCATGGCGTCTGGGGCTCGGCTGGCGGGGGCCCGTACGGCACCTGCTCGGCTTCCTCGTCGGCGGGCCGTTCCGCCAGCCAGCGCCGTGACATGATCATCGGAACGCCGATCGAGACCATCGTCATGATCGCGTAGAGGACCAGGATCACCGCCAGGGTGACCACAACGCCGCTCGCCGGGGTGACCGCGCTGTCGGTGAGCATGACGCGATAGACGATCCACGGCTGGCGGCCGACTTCGGTGACGGTCCACCCCGCCTCCATCGCGACGACCGCCGCGACGCCGCTGAGCGCGGCGGGCACCAGGAACCACGGGGTCAGCAGCAGCCGACGGTGAAACCACCACCACCAGCCCTGCCAGGCCGCCAGCGCCAAGAGCAGGAAGCCGAGGCCCACCATCAGATCGAAGCTCAGGTGGATCAGCGTGGGCAGCGGCGGCCGGCGGTCCGGGGGCACGCTGTCCCACCCGATGACCCGGGTATGGGGCGAGAACCCGGCCAGGATCGAGTCCAGCGACGGGATGGCGGCGCCGAAGTAGACGCGGCCGTTCAGCAGGATGCCGCCCACATACTCGGGAGCATTGCGCGTGGTCCGGGCGACGAATTCCATCGCGGCGAACTTGACGGGCTGGTTGCCCGCGATGAAGCGGGCAATGATGTCGCCCATCATGACCTGCAGCGGGTCGCGACCGCGGCGAGCGAGAACGGGATGGCCAAGCCCAGCCGGTGGTAGCGGTCGCGGCGGCCGCGCAGCAGGCCCACCGCGTACACGCCGGCGACGAGGTACCCCACCACCATGTAGGCGGCGAGCACCATGTGCGGGGTCTCGTACGGGGTCGAGGCGTTGAAATAGACCGACAGCGGGTCCACCTTGGTGATCTTGCCGTGGCTGAGCGTGAACCCGGCGGGTGAGTTCATCCACGAGTTCGCCGCGATCACCGACAGGGCGCCCAGCACGCCCGCCACCACCATGGGCACGCCGCTCCACCAGTGGGCCCAGGGGGACAGCCGCCGCCACCCGTACAGGTAGACGCCCAGGAAGATCGCTTCCAGAAAGAAGAAGATCCCCTCGACGGAGAACGGGATGCCGATGGTCGCCCCGAACCGCCCCATCAGTCCCGGCCACAGCAGGCCCATCTCGTAGGACAGCACGGTCCCGGACACCGCGCCGACTGCCACCAGCACCGCCATGACCTTCGACCAGCGGCGCGCCAGCAGCAGTGCCGCCGCGTCGCCGCGCTTGATGCCGATCCAGTGCGCGATCAGCGTGACGGCCGGGAAAGCGATGCCGAAGCACGCGAGGATGATGTGAAACCCGAGCGAGGCCGCCATCTGCGACCGGGCAGGCACCGGGCTCGCGGCCAGAACATGTGCCGCCAAGCCCATCGCGTAACCGCGTCCCATGCCTGTCCTCACTCCGCGGCTCAGCCCGTCGCGCTACGTGGACCGCCATCGCGACGGGGTACACGCGACGTATACTCAACCTTCTCAGAGAAGTGCATCGGGGATTTGGGGATATAGGGAGCCCGAGAATCGTGCGTGCGGTTGCTCTGGTCATCCTGCTGGGGTTGGGCGTCGGCGCGCTCGGGCTGATCGCAGCCGATCTGTACGTTGTAGGCGTGCTGATCCTGTTCGTCGGCGGCATCGGCCTGGCCGTCGTGGCCGGCGACCGGCTTATGCGGTACGCCCACAACCGGCGGCCACCCGCGTGAGCGTGGTGCGTCAGGGCCAGCGCGGCGTAGGCCGCGCGCTCCGGCTCCCGGGTCGTCTGTCGTACTGCCACTCGTCGTAGCAGTGACTACGGCGCCGCCCCGGGACACATGCCGGGCAGCCGGGCGCATTGCCCCGCCCGGTAACGGCCCCCGAAAGGACCCGGGGGTGGCCGGGTCGGCGCTACCGCGACGCGCCGACGGTCTGGTCCAGTTCCGCCTTCAGCTTCCTCTCGATCCCCGGCACGGTCTTCAGCCGGCCGGCGGCGGTGATCAGGGCGCTGAGCCCGCCTGCCGCCTTCGCGTCGTCCGCGGCGGCGGTGACCTTCGCGAGCATCTGACCGTAATAACCCTTCGGGTCCGCGCAGCGCGGCGGCGGGGTGGCCGACAGCCGCCTGGCCGCCGTTCCCGCCTGGTTCAGCGCGGCGGATAGCTTGGGGACGTCCTGGCTGTTCACGGCGGCCACCACCGCCGTGAACGCGGACCTGAGCGCCGCGAACTCACCGCCGACAACGCCGTGCTTCCACGCCTCATACTGCTGATGGCAGCTCGGCGACGGCGCGGCGGCCGGCATGCTGGTGGCTGCCCATCCGCAGGCGGTCACACACACACCGGCGGCGAGCGCGGCGGCAGCGATAGCGGCCAGTTTCATGACGATACGGCCCAGCACGTGAGTAGATGGTGCCCACATTGTCTCACTGGCATCACGCGCGATGAGTTCCGCGCTGCCCGGTCGTCCACTTGCCACAACCAGAAAGGGACGCACATGGAGACCGTGAAGTCCGCCGACGGTACCGTCATCGCCTACGACCGTGCCGGTAATGGCCCGCCGCTTATTGTCAGCGTTGGCGCGTTCTGCACCCGCCAGACGTTTGTCGCGCCCGACGAGCTCAGGCAGCGCTTCACCGTCGTCACCTACGACCGCCGCGGGCGAGGTGACAGCGGCGACACCGAGCCGTTCGCGCCGCAGAGGGAGTATGAGGACCTTGCCGCCGTCGCCGCGGCGACCGGGCCCGAACCGCCGTCCGTGTTCGGCCACTCATCCGGCGCGGCCATCGCGTTGCGGGCCGCCGCGGCTGGCCTGCCGGTCGCAGGCGTCGTCGCGTACGAGGCACCGTTCCTCAACGAGGACACGCCACAGCCGTCCATCGACCCGGCCGACCATATTCGCCAGCTGGTCAGCTCCGGCCGCACGAGCGAGGCCGT
Organism: Streptosporangiaceae bacterium; assembly: GCA_036005525.1. Lineage (GTDB taxonomy): Bacteria > Actinomycetota > Actinomycetes > Streptosporangiales > Streptosporangiaceae > UBA9676. Next base: position 1,064 of record DASYQM010000440.1, on the reverse strand, counting down.
CGCTTTCTGGATGGCCGAGGTTGTCAGGCTGCCGGGCGAGATGCTCGCGCAGATGGACGGCGCCCCGTGGGTAACAGCCCTGGAGCCGCTGACCCCCACCCTCCCCTACGACCTCGCCGTCGCCGCCTGCGGGGTGCCCACGGCCGAGCTGGGGAAGATCACCGCGCCCGTCCTGATTCTGGGTGGCGGTAACAGCCCGGGCTGGTTCCAGCGCTCAGTCGCCGAACAAGCCGCCGCCACGCCAGGCGCACGGCTCACGATGCTCGACGGATACGATCACAACGCCTCACCCGAGGCAATCGCCCCCATCCTGATCGACTTCTTCGGCGCGCACCGGTAGCGCGGCGGGGACGACATCGCCCATGACACAGATCACCCAGAGTCGGCTGCCGCCAACCGAAACCCCCCACGCGGGCCAGCCGGAAATGCTCAGATCACTCAGTTCAGCACGGCATGAAAGAATCACTTCGCGCTCGTCATCGCCGCCCAGGAGGATATGGCACCCGCCGCACGGGCCTGTCAGCGGCCGCGGACCAAGGGGACTGCTCGCTGCTCTGCCGCCCGCACGGTGCGCAGGCAGGTGAGCACTCCGCCGGGGGAGCGTGTACGTCGGCGCGAAGACTCGTGAACGGAACGCCAAAATGGAGTTCCCGAGATCTGAAGTAAGGCCCTATTAACTTGCTTCACTTGCCTGACCGGCTCATACCGGATGGAGCCTAGCCGGCCGGGCTGGGCAGACGTCGTGCACCCAGCCGGCCGCACCGCGGCGGCGGGCAGGCTGCCCGCCCGCCGATCGCCGGACCGCACGCGAAGCCGGGGGAGGACTAACCACAGAAAGTGACGTTGGCTGTGCGGTCATACAGCCAGATCGCCGAATATTTGCTGCTGTCTTGATCGGACATCGTGGCTGGGCTGCAGATTGCCCGGCGGTCTCAGGCGGTCAACGCAACGCCTCGTCTAGTGCCTGACTTGGTGGCTTCCACTGGAGTGTTTGTCGAGGGCGGTCGTTGAGTTCGGCGGCCACCTCGTCGAGGTCACTTTGGGGGATCGCCCGGAAGTCGGTG
>DASYQM010000439.1:0-20075 GCA_036005525.1 Streptosporangiaceae bacterium | reverse complement strand
CAGTTCCCGCCTGATGACCAGGCGCAGGCCGGACCAGACCTCGTCGATCGCGCAGACCTTGTTGTCGACCAGGCCCGTTGGCAGGGCCACGTCACGCACCACGTCTTCGGTCATGTCGGTGGGGACCCGGGCGGCCCGTTTCGGCCAGGCGATCCACAGCCCGCAGGCCGGGGCCATTCGCTCCCGCAGGCTGCCCAGCCGCGTCTCCAGTTCGGCCCGCCAGGTCACGAAGAACACGATCACGTCCAGCGGGTCGCTGCCGGACAGGTCCCGCCGGAGCGGTCCGGCGCCGGGCAGCCCGCTGAGGCTGTCGGCAACGGCCGCGGGCCCGCCGAGGACGGCGACCTCGTCCCCGGGCTTGATGCCGAGCTTGCGCGGCAACGGCGTCCCGGAATACCCGGCGTCCGGTGCCATGGCTACGCCCCGTTCCGTGGATCCATGCCGGAGGTCTGCGGGCCCGGCCTACATGCGTGACCGGAGCGTCGCGACGCCCTCGCCGGACAGGTCGTCGAGCGCGGCTGCGCGGCCGGTCATCGCCATCAGCAGGGAGATCGCCGGGCCGGTCACCTCGGGGCCGCTCCCGGTCGCCCACTCGAGGTCGTTGGCCCGCAGGCCGAGCCCGGCGATCCGGCGCTTGCTGCCATCAGGAGATTCGACCCCTTGAGGAAGTTCGCCGCCCTGGTGACCGCCTCCGGCGGGTAGTCCCGCTTGATGCCGAGCGGGCGCCGGATGTCCTCGCCGTGCACCACGGCCTCGCCGAGCATGGCCGGGACCGGGCCGGGCGGGTGAGTGGTGTCGCCCAGGTGCTTGCGGAACTCCGTGAGCCCGTCGGCCGGAACCGCCGTGGCCTCGGCGGCGATGAGCTGGTCGGACATGTCGTGGAAACGGAAGCGTGCCTGCGCCAGGTGGACGAAGAAGGCGCCCGGGGTCATCTTGGCCGTCGCGGTCAGGTGCCCGAGCACGTCCCGGACCGACCAGCCCGGGCACAGCGACGCGGTCGCCCACTGCTCGTCGGTGAGGTCGGCCAGGTCGGCCGCGAGCGCCTCGCGCTCGCCGTGGATCAGCGGCCACACGCCCGATGGTGCCATTGCTCCCCCTCCGTCCCGCCGGACGCCAACACTAACGTCATCGCGCAGCCTTTGGTTCACGCTCCCCGGGGCGGGAGCGCGGCAGGGACTCGTGGCGGCCCGAGCCGGGTCATCGCTGGCCGTATTCTTCCTGGTAACGCTTGTGCAGCGCGTCCACCTCGTGCTGGGCGAGCGGCAGCGGGTCGCCGTAGGCGCGGGCGAGATGGACGGTGCGCGCCACGTCCTCGCACATCACCGCCGCCTTGACCGCGTCGCTGGCGGTCGGCCCGACGGTGAACACCCCGTGGCTGCGCATGAGCACCGCCGGGGAGCGGTGGCCGGTGAGGGTGGCCACGATGCCCCGGCCGATATCGTCCCCGCCGATGAGGGCGAACGGCCCGACCGGGATCTCGCCGCCGAACTCGTCCGCCATCGCGGTGAGCACGCACGGGATGGGCTCACCCCGCGCCGCCCAGGCGGTGGCGTAGGGCGAGTGGGTATGCACCACCCCGCCGGTGCCCGGCATGTGCCGGTACACGTAAGCGTGGGCGGCGGTGTCGCTGGACGGCTGGTACGCACCGTCCAGCGGCGTGCCATCGAGGTCGCAGACGACCATCGATTCCGGGGTCAGGTCGGCGTAGGCGACGCCGCTGGGCTTGATGACCATCAGGTCGCCCCCGCCGGCCGGGACGCGCGCCGAGATGTTGCCGGCTGTCCACGCGACCAGGCCACTGGCCGCCAGCGCGGCATGCAGGCCGGATACCTGTTGCCGGGCAACGCCGATGGCGGCGGCCAGCGCCGGGTCGGCGGCGAGATCGAAGGTCATGACCCGCTCTCCTGCGCGGCCTGGCCCTGACGTGCCTGGTTCGCCCGGTCACGCATGGCGCGCAGCCGGTGCAGCACCTCGTTGGCGCCGCGGCCGAAGTAGTCGTGCAGCGTCACGTACTCGGCGTACAGGTCGTCGTAGACGTCCGCGCTGGCCGGGTCGGGCGCGTACACCGCCGGGCGGTGGCTGCCCATCGCCCCGGCGGCGGCCGGCACGTCGGGGTAGGCGCCCGCCGCCACCGCCGCGTGGATCGCCGATCCGAGCGCTGGTCCCTGCCCGGAACTGACCAGGCCGAGCGGGCGACGGGTCACGTCCGCGTAGACCTGCATGATCAGCTCGTTGGCGGTCAGCCCGCCCGCGATCACCAGTTCGCTGACTCCGATCCCGGCCGCCTCGAACGCGTCGATGATCACCCTGGTGCCGAACGCGGTCGACTCGATCAGCGCGCGGTAGATGTCCGGCGCGCGGGTGGCCAGCGTCAGTCCCGCCACGACGCCGGAGAGGTGATGGTCGACGAGTACCGAGCGATTCCCGTTCAGCCAGTCGAGCGCGATCAGCCCGTGCGCGCCCGCGGGCTGTGCGGCCGCCTCCGCCGACAGCAGGTCGTGTACGGACATCCCGCGCCTGGCCGCCTCCTCGGTGTACGGCGCGGGCACCGCATGGTCGGCGAACCAGGCGAAGATGTCCCCGACGCCGGTCTGGCCGGCCTCGTACCCCCAGCGCCCGGCGACGATGCCGCCGTCCACCACCCCGCACATGCCGGGCACCTCGGCCAGCGCGGTGCCGTTCATCACATGGCAGTTGGAGGTTCCCATGATGATGACCATCTGGCCGGCTGCGATCGCGTTCGCGGCAGGCGGGGTGACGTGCGCGTCCACGTTCCCGACCGCGACCGCGATCCCCTCGGGCAGCCCGGTCCACGCGGCCGCCTGCCCGGTCAGCGAGCCCGCCCGGGCCCCGAGCGGGGAAACGGGGTGGGCCAGCTTGCCGTCGGCGAAGCCCGCGAAATCCGGGTTGAGTGCCGCGAGGAACTCCCGCGACGGGTAATGCCCGTCCTGCCAGATGCCCTTGTACCCGGCGGTGCAGGCGTTGCGGGTCTCGGTCCCGCACAGCTGCCAGATGATCCAGTCGGCGGCCTCGATCCAGCGCTCCGCCCGCTGGTAGATCTCCGGGTCCTCCTCCAGCAGTTGCAGTCCCTTGGCGAACTGCCACTCGGCGGAGATCTTTCCGCCGTAGCGGGCGATCCACGGCTCCCCGCGCTGATGCGCCAGGGCGTTGATCCGGTCCGCCTGCGGCTGGGCGGCGTGATGCTTCCAGAGCTTGACGTAGGCGTGCGGGCGCCCGGCGAGGTCCGGCAGCTGGCACAGCGGGGTGCCGTCCGCCAGCACCGGCAGGATCGTGCACGCGGTGAAGTCGGTGCCGATGCCGACGACGCTGGCCGGGTCGATCCCGGCGGCGGCGATCGCGGCTGGCACCGCCGTGTGCAGCACGTCCCGGTAGTCCTCCGGGTCCTGCAGCGCCCAGTCCGGCGGCAGCGGCTCGCCGGTAGCGGGCAGCCGCGCATCCATGACGCCATTGCGGTAATCGTGGACGGCGCTGCCCAGTTCCGCGCCGTCCACGGCCCGCACCACCACCGCGCGCCCCGACAGTGTCCCGAAATCCACCCCGACGACGCAGGCCTGATCCGCACCGGCAACCATCCCGGCCTCCGCTCAGAACTCGAATCCGCCGGGGCGGCCGTTGCGGTCGGCGATCAGCCCGGCCAGCGTGGCCAGCGCGATCTCGGCGGGGGTGTGGGAGCCGATGTTCAGCCCGACCGGCCGGTGCACCCGGCCGATGTCGGTCTCGGCAACGCCGAGTGCGGCCAGGGCGGGGATATGGGGCGCCGGGTGCCGCGGGTTGCCCATGACCCCCACCCAGCGGGTCTTGCCCGCCAGCGCGTCACGGAGCACGGGGCCGAGCTCGGGCCGGTGGTGGTCGGTCACCACGACGTCGGTGGCGTCGTCGAGGTACCCGTCGAAGCCGCCGGCCACGATGACGCCGTCCCCGGCGGGCTCGCCCGGCCCGGCACGCTGCGGGTCGGGTTCGACCAGCACCGGCCGGAATCCGGCATCACCGGCGTACCGGAGCAGATAGCCGGCGACCGGTGAGGTGAAGACCGCGACCAGGGTCCGGGTGACCGGCGGGGCCGGCGCCGCGCCGTGCGCGACGTCGCAGGCTGGGTCCCCCTGGTCGGCGGCGGGATCGTCGGCGGCGGCGTCGCCGTGGGTGGGGCCGGTGGCGGGCGGCGAGTGCTGATCGGTCATGGCAGCGAGCTTGCCATGCGCTCGGGCCCGCGTCGACGCCGGGACACGGTGAGCTGCCCCGCCGGGGTGTGACAATGGGTGCGTGCCAATGACTATCGACGAGATCCGCGCCGCCCCCAAGGTGCTGCTGCATGATCATCTTGACGGCGGGCTGCGGGCGGCCACCGTGGTGGACCTCGCCCGGCAAATCGGGTACGACCGCCTCCCGTCCGAGGACGCGGACGAGGTCAAGCTGTGGATGCAGAGCGGTGCGAACCGTGGGCACCTCAACCTGTACCTCGACGCCTTCCAGCACACGGTGGCCGTCATGCAGACCCGGCAGGCGCTGATCCGGGTGGCGGCCGAGTGCGCGGAAGATCTCGCCGCGGATGGGGTGGTCTACGCCGAGGTCCGGTTCGCCCCGGAATTGCACGTGGCGGGCGGGCTCAGCCTGGACGAGGTGGTCGAGGCGGTCCTCGAGGGGTTCCGTGCCGGGAGCGCGGGCCGGCGCGTCACCGTCTACGCGCTGCTCACCGCGATGCGGACGGCAGCGCGATCGCTGGAGATCGCCGAGCTCGCGGTGCGGTACCGCGACCGGGGGGTGGTCGGGTTCGACATCGCCGGCGCCGAGGCGGGCAGCCCGCCGAGCCGCCATCTCGACGCCTTCCAGTACGTGGCGCGCGAGAACTTCCACATCACGATCCACGCCGGCGAAGGGTTCGGGCTCCCCTCCATCTGGGAGGCGCTCCAGTGGTGCGGCGCCGAACGCCTGGGCCACGGGGTGCGCATCATGGATGACATCAAGATCACGCCGGAGGGCATCGCGACGCTGGGCCGGCTGGCGAGTTACGTCCGGGACCGCCGGATCCCGCTGGAGATGTGCCCGACGTCGAACGTCCAGACCGGGGCCGCCCCCTCGATCGAGGCGCACCCGATCCGGCTGCTGCGCCAGCTCTCGTTCCGGGTCACCGTGAACACGGACAACCGGCTGATGAGCGGGGTAAGCCTGTCCTCGGAGTTTCACCGGCTGGCGGAGGTATTCGGGTACGGCTGGCGGGACATCGAGTGGCTCACGATCAACGCGATGAAGAGCGCGTTCGCGCATTTCGACGAGCGGCTGCGGATCATCGACACGGTGATCAAGCCCGGGTACGCCACCGCGCGGGCGGCGAGCGACGCCGTGGTGCGGCTCTCCGCCCCCAGCGGCTAGCTCGCCGGCCGCCGGACCGCTCAGCCGCGCGGGCCGGGAACCTGCCGGCCGCGCGGGACCCATAGCCGAAGGAAGGCCGCTCCCCCCGCCGGGAGCGGCCTTCGCTTCGCGGGCCGGCGCCTCCCCACCTGCGGCGCCGTTCCCGGGCTCAAGTCAGCACGTCACCGATCATCCCGCCGACCAGGCCGCCCTCGACCGGTTCCCCCCGGTCCTCGGCGGCGGGAATGTGCGCGCCCAGCGCGGCGGCAAGCTGGGGCAGTGGCATCGACTGCAGCCACACGGTGCCCGGTCCGGACAGCTCGGCGAAGTAATGCGTGTCGCCGCCGAAGTAGCGGTTGGCGATACCCGGGACCCGGACCACCTGGAATGACACCGACGCCTGGAACATCCCGACGTGCCCCGGGTGGACCCGCAGCGACTGGCCCGCCGCCAGGTCATGCGCGACCACCTGGCCGGAGAGCTCGGCCCAGGCCCGGCCCTGGCCACCGAGGCGCCGCAGGGCGAAGCCCTCGCCGGCGAAGATTCCCGCGCGGAACGACTGCTGGAAGCCGGTCGAGACCTCGATGCCGGGCGTGCCGGCGAGAAAGCCGTGCCGGTGCACCAGGTACTCGGCTCCCGGGCACACATCCACCGGCAGGATGCTGCCGGGCACTTTTGCCGCGAACGTGATCGTGCCCGGCCCTCCCTGGGCCGCATAGGTGCTCATGGGCGCCGTTGATCCGCCAGCCACGCGGTCGAGGGCGCTCGTCATGCTCTTGCCGCCCACGCCGGCGCCCGTGCCGGTCGATATCTGGATCGCATCGGTCATCCAGGAGAACTCGCCGGCTTCGGCGACCACGCACTCACCCGGGTCGAGGTGAACCGACAGCACGGGCATCGTGGTGCCGTGAACCTGAGCCTGCATGGCAGCTCCAGTCGGCGGGGACCGCGGCCACCTGGCCCGCAGCGGTTCGGGGGGGAGCCACTCCGGGACGATGACTGAAACATGTCTACGCCGCCGGGAGGGGCCCGCGAATCCCGGAAACCATGTATCGGGCAGCCCGGCTGGTCTGGCTCCATGCCAGGCCGAACCGATGGCGGGCACGGCCGGCGGAAGAACGGGGTCCCCGGCCGTTATAACATCAGCCGCCCTGCCGCGCGGGGGCCGCCAGCCCATGCGTGACGGCGTAGCGGGTGGCCTCGACCCGGCCGCCCAGGCCCAGCTTGCGGTAGACGGTGGCCAGATGGCGTTCGACCGTGGCCTGGCTCAGGCACAGTTCCGCGGCGATCTGCTTGTTGCTAAGCCCGCGGGCGACGAGCCCCAGCACGCCGGCCTGGCGGACGGTGAGGCCATCGGGGAGGGCGGCCGCGTCGGCGCTCTCACCGATCTCGGCGAGCGCGGCCCGCACGTCGGCCAGCCGCTGCGGGTTGGCGATCCCGGCGGCCAGTGCTTTCGCGGCGCGCAGGTGCCTGGCCGCCTCCTCAGGACGGCCCAGCCGGTGGACGGCACGGCCGAGGCCGGTCAGCGCCACCACGATGTCGTGTGCCTGATCGCCTTCCTCATGGGCGAGCGTGGCGGCCCGGTAGTGGCCGGCGGACTCCGCCCAGCGGCCCTGCTCGGCGGCGAGGAAGCCGCGGTTGGCCGCCAGGAGCCCGGTAACCTGCGGGTTGCCCAGGCCTTCGGCAAGCTCGGCTGCCTCATCGAGCGCCCGCCGGGCCGCGTCAAGCTCGCCACACCGGATCAGCACGTCGGACAGGTTGGCCAGGCCGATCGCGAGTGAGTTCTGGTCGCCGAGCTGGCGCTTGATGACCAGCGACCGCTCCAGGTTGCCGCGCGCCTTCGCGAGATCACCGTCGTCCAGCGCCATCAGGGCCAGGTTGTTCATGGCAACCGACATGCCGCGGCGGTCACCGAGTTCCGCCCGCAGGTCCATCGCGGTCTGGAAGCAGCGGGCGGCGGCGTCCCGGTCGCCCAGATAGCGGTGCGCGGACCCCAGCACGGTCGCCGCGAAGGCGCTCCGCTCGCGCAGCCCGAGCGCGTCGAAGATCCCCAGCGCGGTCCTCGCCTGCCGGACGGCCTCGGGATAGTCGCCGTTCTCCGCCGCGAGGACGGCCGCCGAACAGAACGCCCGGCCGCTGTCTTCGTCGCGCCGCGTAGCGCGGGCCAGGAACCGGCCCAGCCAGCCGCGCCCGGCCGCCAGCCGGCCGCTGGTGAGCCACCAGCGCCACAAGGCCGCGCCCATCCGCAGTCCGAGGTCCGGGTCGCTGGCCGCGGCCCACTCCAGCGCCACATCCAAGTCGGTACCTGCCGCCGCCAGCCGCGCGGCCCACGAGGCGGAGTCGGGCCCCGCCAGGCCATGCTCGCTGCCGGCGGCCAGCGCCGCCATATGCTCGGCGTGCCGGCGGCGGACCGCGGGCCCCTCGTCCCGTTCGTCGAGCCGGGCTGCGGCGAACACGCGCATCGTCGCGAGCATGCTGAACCGGTTCGGTTCTCCCCGGTTGACCAGCAGCCAGGAGGAATCCACCAGCCCGCGGACCGGGTGGGCCAGCGCGGGCCCTCCGCCCCCGCTGACCGCGGCGGCATCGGCCATAGTGAAAGGACCCGCGAAGACGCTCAACGCTGGCAGCAGTCGCTGTTGCTCCGGACTCAGCAGGTCGTAGCTGCGGCGCACCACGTCCACGAGCGTGCCGGCGCTCCGGTCGCTGCCGTCGCCCGGCTCGGCCGCCAGCAGGGCCGCCCCGTGCTCGACGATCTCCCGCAGCGACAGGGTTCCGACCCATCCGGCGATCAGCTCGATCGCTAGGGGGAGGCAGTCCAGCCGGCGGCAGAGCTCGGCGATAACCCGCGGGGCGACGTTACCGGCGGCGAAGCCAGGCAGCCGCTCCTCGGCCCTGGCCATGAACAGCCGCACCGCGTCCGACGACGCGATGTCCGTGACCGGCGCCGCGGAAGAGGGGCAGGCCATGGGCGGCACCGGCCAGCACAGCTCGCCGGGGACGCCCAGCACCGTCCGGCTGGTCACCACGATGCGCACCCCCGGCACCCCGGTCAGCAGAAGGCTGACCAGCGCCGCGACTTCGTCGCGCAGGTGCTCGGCGCCGTCGAACACGACCAGGCGCGGGGTAACGGCGAGGGCCGCCTCGACGGAGGAGAGGACTTCCACCCCTGGCTGGTCACGCAGCCGGAGGCAGGACGCCACCGTCGAGGTGAGCGACAGCGGATGGCGCACCGGCTCGAGCGGGATGATCACCGTCTCGTTCGGGTCGGCGAAGCGCCGGATGGCCTCGAGGGCGAGCCGGGTCTTGCCGACGCCGCCCGGCCCGGTGACGCTGATCAGCGGCGACCGGCCCCGCAGCAGCACGGACAGTTCGGCGAGCTCGGGTTCGCGCCCGACGAAGCTGGAGTGCGGCACTGGCACCGGGACCGGGCTGAGGGGGATGGAACGGGCCTCGAACTCCGCCAGGGCGCGCTGGGCGCGGGCCGACATCCTGGTATGCCCCGCCTCCCAGCGGTTGACTGTCGCGAAGGAGACGCCAAGGCGGTGCGCCAGCTGTTCCTGGCTCAGGTCGAGGCTGGTGCGCAGCTGGCGCAGGCGCTGCGCGGCGGAGGCGACGTCTGCGTCGGGCGCCTCGCCATCCACATAGCCAGAGTAGGCCACCTCGCCCGCCGCGGCCCGCCTTGCCGGCGCCGGGCCAGTGCCCCGTAACGCGCCGGTCAGATCCGCCCGAACAGCCGGTCGCCCGCGTCTCCCAGGCCGGGGATGATGTATCCCCGGTCGTTCAGCCGCTCGTCCATCGCGGCGGTGACCACCCGGACGCGGACCGGCTCGTCGGTCGGGAAGGCGGATTCCAGCCGCGCGACCCCCTCCGGGGCGGCCAGCAGGCAGACGGCGGTCACCGCGGCCACGCCCCGCTCGGCCAGCATGCCGATGACGGTCGCCAGCGTTCCGCCGGTGGCGAGCATCGGGTCGAGCACGAAGACCTCACGGCCGGAAAGGTCGGCGGGCAGCCGGTCGGCGTAGGTCGACGCCACGAGGGACTCCTCGTCCCGGACCATGCCCACGAAGCCGACGTCGGCGGTGGGGAGCAGCCTGGTCATGCCGTCGAGCATCCCGATCCCGGCCCGCAGCACCGGTACCACTAGCGGCACCGGCCCGGCCAGCTTCACCCCGTCGGCCGGTCCCAGCGGGGTGGTCACGGTCACCGGCCGCACGCGCATCTCGCGCATGGCCTCGTAGGCGAGCAGGGTCACGAGTTCGTCGGCCAGGCGGCGGAACGTGGGAGCCTGGGTGGCCTCCTCCCGCAGCATGGTGAGCTTGTGCGCGACCAGCGGATGATCAACGACCAGAGTCTGCATGACCAGTAGTGTCCCAGGTCGGGCGCCCCGGATCGGCCGATGGCGTACGGGCACGGAAATCGCGCGCGATTTTGTGTTGGCCGAGCGGCGCCGGATGGCTCTTAGCCGTGTACACCACCTGTGGCAGGGAGCGCGAAGCGGTCCCTTGGGGGTGCCGGGTGGGACCGGGGGGGGGTGAGCGGGCGCTGGGTAGGTGGGACGGCCCGGCGCCCGCTTATCGGTCAGCCTCCCGAAGCGGTCAGGTTGCGGGCGATGAGGGCGATGCCCCTGGCCCATTGGCTGATCTTCTTGGCAGGCAGGTACGCCGTGCCCTTCTTGGTGTGGTCGACCATGGGTGAGGCCAGGAAGGCCTCCCGGCCCTGGGGGTCGATGAAGTACACGGCCGAGGTGTGGATGATGTCGGCGTCCGGGTTGGGCGCCTGCACGGCGATGTTGTAGTCCCGCCAGACGTTCTTCAGCGCCGGCACGGAGCCGGTGAGGAAATGCCAGCCCGGGATCGTGTTCAGCCCTTCCTGGCGCGAGTAGGCCGACATGTCGGCCACCGACTTGTGGTACTGGTTCACGTTGATCGCGATGAACGCCACCCTGGCCGCCGCCGGCCCGAGACGGTGATAGGCGTCCACGAACTCCTGCGACACGATCGGGCAGATGTCGGTGCAGTGCGGGTCCATGAACTGCAGCACCACCACCTTGCCGCGCAGGGCCGACAGCCCCATCGTCCTGCCCGCCTGGTCGGTCAGGGTGAAGCGGGGAGCCTGCTGCCGTGGCAGCGGTGTCAGCAGCATCTCGTTGGCGAGGCTGGTCGGTATGTTGGCGGGTATGCCGGAGGGCCGTGGGCTGGCCGTGTCCTGCTGGCGGACGATGAGGAATGCCGTCGCCGCCACCGCAACGGTGACCACGGCGGCGATCATGCCGTAGATGAGGATGTGCGAGGGCCGCATGCCGGGGCTGGAAGCAGGCTGGCCCGGCTCAGTTGTCGCCCCACCGCTGACGGCCTGCTGGCCATCCGGAGCTTCGGTGGTCATGGGGATGCTCTTTCTCGCTCAGCCGGCGGACGGCCCGCTTGCATCCCGAGCATAGCGGCATGCGCCGTGCGAGCCCGGGCTGGCCAGATCGGCTCAGGCTGGCTCGCGGCGGACCAGGAGCATTGCCGCGTCGTCATCGAGTGCGTGGCCGACGTGGCGCAGCACGTCGGCACTCAGGTCCTCCAGCATCTTGTCTGGGTCGCCGGCCTCGCGGAGGGCGCGGGCCCGGGCAAGCGGGAAGAACTCGCCGGACCGGTTCCGCGCCTCACTGACGCCGTCGGTATAGAACAGGATCCGGTCACCTGGGCCGACCTCGATCACGGTCGCCTGGCCCGGCTGGCTGGCCTGGCCCGGCTGGCTGGCCTGGCCAGGCCCGGCCGCGAACTGCGCCAGGCCCAGCGGCAGGCCGCCTTCGGCGGCTTCCACCAGCCGTGGCCCGGCGCTGTCCACCAGCAGCGGCGGGGGATGCCCCCGGTTCAGCAGTTCCACCTTCGACCCGTCGGTGCTGGCCTGCGCGAGGATCGCGGTCACGAACTGCTCGTCGGTGAGCTCGCGGGCCAGGGTGGCCTCGATCCGGGCGGCGATCAGGGCCAGGTCGGACGTGTCGGGCGCCACCTCCCGGAACGCCCCGAGCACCGTCGACGCCATCTTCACTGCCTCAAGGCCCTTGCCCTGGACATCCCCGATGATGAACCTGGTGGCGTCCGCCGCCGCGACGACCTCGTACAGGTCGCCGCCGACGGTGGCCCGCGACGTGGCGGAGATGTACCTGACGGCTACCCGAACCCCGCCGAGCTCGGCCGGCACCGGCCGGAGCAGGACCTCCTGGGCGGCCACCGCGACCGTGCGCACATCCGCGAGTTCCTGCTCCTGCCGCTGGCGCAGGGTGCTGGCGATCACGCCGGCGACGCTGACGCCCAGCACTGTCGCGAAGGCGACCAGGTCATCAGCGTCGATGCTGGTGTCCTTGTAGGCGGCGAGGAACAGGCACAGGGCGAGCGCCAGGCAGCTGACGATGATCATCCGGGCCAGGCCGCCGACCACGGCTGCGAACGCCGGGCCCAGGGACAGCAGCGCGAGCAGGCCGATGCTGTGCCCGACCTGGATGTCGATCAGTCCCACGATCGCCAGTACCAGGAAGGGCAGAGTCCCCAGCACGACCTGCGTTCGTGACCAGATGACCGGCTCCTGACACATATCCCGGCGGCCCGCCAGTGACGCTACCCCCGCCGTGCCGCGCTGCGTCTGGCCACCGGTGCTGCCACCCTAACGGGAGGAACGCCCTGCCCGGGATTCTTTCCGTGCGCCGCCTCGCATCCCGCGCCGGGCGGGAAGACGGTGGCCGGTTACCTGTGTGCCGGGCCCGTCGGGCAGGCTTGGGGCATGGCAGACGATCTCACCCTGATGGCCGTCCACGCACATCCCGATGACGAGTCATCGAGCACCGGAGGCGTGCTGGCCGCCTATGGCGACCAAGGCGTCCGTACCGTCGTTGTGACCTGCACGAACGGTGAGTTCGGGGACGCCCCGGGTGGGGTCAAGCCCGGACAGGACGGTCACGACGAGCAGGCGGTGGCGCAGCTGCGGCTCGCAGAGCTGCGCGAGGCCTGCAAGATCCTGGGCGTCACCGACCTCGAGCCGCTCGGTTACCACGACTCCGGCATGCCGGACTGGGACTACAAGGACCGGCCCAGGGCCTTCTGCAACGTCCCCACGGCCGAGGTGACGGCCCGGATCGCGGCGCTGATCGTTCGGTACCGGCCGCAGGTCGTGATCACCTACGATCCGACGGGCCCCTACCAGCACCCCGACCACGTGCACGCGGCCGAGGCGGCCGTCTCGGCCGCCGCGGGCAGCGGCATCCCGGCCAAGCTCTACTTCACGGCGTTGCGCGGCAGCGACTGGCAGAAGGTATGGCAGGCGCTGCGCGACGCCGGCCTGGACGTGCCCGACCGGCCGGCCGCCGACCCGCAGGTGAGGCAGCAGATGGCCGAGGCCGAGCGGCGCATCACCACCACGGTCGACATCCGGCCGGTGCTCGCTCGCAAGCGGGACGCCCTGTTCGCCCATGCCAGCCAGATACAGGACTCGTGGTTCAGCAAGATCCCGCAGGACATCGCCGAGGCGACCTTCGGCCGGGAGAGCTTCATCCGGGCCAGCGATTCCACCGGGGCCGCGGTCCCCGAGGACGACCTGTTCGCCGGGCTCCGGCCGCGGCGAGCGAGCCCGACGTAAAGCCGTTGCCGCGGCGCGCACCGGCTGCGACGCTGCCGGAGTGGCCGATGTGCCGACGTTCGAGCAGCTGCTCGCCGAGGGCGGGTCGGTGCCGCTCGAAGGCTGGGATTTCTCCTGGTTCGAGGGCCGGGCCACCGAAGAGCGCCCACGGTGGGGTACTCCCGGCTGCTGGCGGGGCGGATGGCCCGTGCGGCGGCCGCGCTTGACGTCCAGACCGGTGGTGGTGAGGTGCTCGCGGAGATCCCCCGTCCCCCGCCGAGGCAGGCCGCGGGCCTCGCCGTGGTCGATCTGCGGGAACAGGCACTCAGGGTGGAGTTCTACGACGTGGGCGCCGTCGTCCACTTCCTTCGCAAGGTTCCGTGGACCGTTCCCGGCTTCACCGTCGACGGATATCGGGATCAGCTGGCCCAGATGCACGAGCGCATCCGGGCGCGGGGGCCGTTCGTCTCGCATGCCCAGCGTTTCCTGATCGAGGCCCGCAAGCCGCGGTCCACCCATGGCGTGTGAGGGCTCGGGGAGCTCACCGGTTGCTGGCTTGCGGCCGTGTTCATGCACGCAGTCCGGCGCGACCACGGTGGGCCCGCGATGAAGCGCGGCGTTTGTCCGGTGCGCTGCCGCCGGGGATACTGCTGGGGTGGGCGACCGCAATGTCCTCGGCAATGAGCTGGAGCCGTGTGGCACCGACCCGATCACCGGCTTCTATCGCAACGGCTGCTGCAGCACCGGCCCGGAGGACCTGGGCAGTCACACGATCTGCGCCGTGGTCACCGCCGAGTTCCTGGCACATCAGCGCAGCATCGGGAACGATCTGTCCACGCCGGTGCCGGAGTTCCAGTTCCCCGGGCTCGTGCCGGGGGACCGGTGGTGTGTGACAGCGGCGAACTGGCTGCGGGCGCACCGCGCTGGCGCCGCCGCGCCGGTGGTGCTGGCGTCAACCCATGAGCGGGCGCTGGAGATCGTGCCGCTGTCGGCGCTCGCCGGGTACGCCGTCGATGTTCCCGCCGATCCCAGCGCCCTGGAGGACTGAGCGGCAGCGGGTGATCAGAGCCGGTCCCCGGCGCGCACCGGCGCGGTGATGGTGTTCCCGCGCGGCGCCAGCGGGCACTGCCAGGAGCTGTTGTACCGGCACGAGGGGTGGTACAGGAAGTTCAGGTCCACCACCAGGGCCCCGTCGCTGCCGCCGAGGTCGGCACCCTTGGCCGTGTCGAGCAGGTACCGCCCGCCGCCGTAGCTGGTGTCCCCGGCGGTGCCGTCCCGCAGTGGCAGGAAGAGCCCGCCCGCGTACTGGTCCAGCCACCACACGTCGACGACCGCGCGCAACGGCGCGGGCAGTTCGACCCGCCCGGCGAGCCGCAGTGTCGCGGTGCCGTCGCTGCCGGCCGGCAGCGATAGCTCCGCCGGCGCGGGCGGCGGCAGCAGCGGCAACGAGAACCGCAGCTGCGGGTCGTAGGGCCAGACGGGCAGGCCGGTGGCACGGAGCGGATCGTCTGGCTCCAGCGGGCTTTGCGGGTGGTCCCGGAAGAGCTCGTCGCGGCCGGCCCGCCACAGCGCATGCCCGCGCTCGGAGCTTGGCTGGGCCCGCACGGCCCCGTAAAGCTCGCTCACGCGCCGGCGCCAGTCGGCGAGCTCAAGCTCGATCATCGGCTGCCGCGGGGGCGTCCACGGTGGCGTTGCCCGCGTAGATCTCGTCCTCCATGAGGCGCGACGCTAGCAAGGCGGGCCGCGGCCCGGCGGGCGGGGGTATCGCCGGCCGTGCCCGGGCGGATACGCTGCCAGCACCTGCGCTAAGGGGTCAGGTCACCGGCGGGGGACGGTCACCGCGGCGGCAGGGAGAAGCTCATGAACGGTACGGTCACGGTCGCCGTAGCCCAGCGTGCGGGCCACCAGGTGCTTCCGGTCATCACACTGATCTCCTGGCTGCTGACCGCCGGCGTCGGCGGCTACATGTTCGGCAGCTGGATCGCTCACGACGGCGTACGCCAGCAGCGGGCGAACCGTGAAGGCCTGGGCCCGGGCGTGATCTTCGGGCACGTCGGCCTTGCCCTCACCGGGCTGGCCGTGTGGGCGGCCTATGCCATCACCCGCTGGCCTCCCCTCGCCTGGTCGGCCGTCCTCGTGCTCATGCCGGTGATCGGGCTCGGCGTCTCCGTTGTCACGTTGTGGGTACCCTACCCGGCCCCGGGCGGCGCCGGACGGGCAGGCGGCGGCGGCCAGCTCGCCGCACCCGCCGAGGACGTGCTGGCCAGCAGGCTCACCGACAGCACGCTGACCCACGCGCTCACGGATCCGGCGCTTGCCAGCAGGCTGGTGGAGGAGGTGCTCGCCAGCGCCACAGCTGACCCGGCCCGGCAGCGGCGGCCCAGGGGGCACGCGGCGGCGCTCATCCCGGCGGGCCACGGCGCCCTGGCCCTGACCACCTTCCTGCTCGCGGTGCTCAGCGCCGTGGGGACCCTCTGATGCGGCCCGCGATTCTTAGAGGCCCTACTGCCGGGGCCTCTTAGCTGACCGGGTTGAGCTTTCCGGTCGCGACGTCGAAGATGAACCCGGCGATCGCGTCCTTGTGCGGGATGAACGGGCTTGCCTTGATCCGCGCGATGGACTGCCGCACATCCTCCGCGAGGTCGGGGAAGGCTTCGGCGGACCAGGCCGGCTTGATCCCCGTCTCGTCCTGGATGGAGCGCTTGAACGCGTCGTCGGTGAAGGTCAGCATGCCGCAGTCGGTGTGGTGGATCAGCACGATCTCCTTCGTTCCGAGCAGCCGCTGGCTGATGGCGAGTGAGCGGATCTGGTCGTCGGTGACGACGCCGCCCGCGTTGCGGATCACGTGCGCCTCACCCTCGCTAAGTCCGAGCATGCCGTAGACGTTGAGCCGGGCGTCCATGCAGGCGACCACGGCGAGGTGGGCGGCTGGCGGCATGGGCAGCGGGCCGGAGAACGTCTCCGTATAACGGGCGTTGTTGGCCAGGTACTGCTCGGTGGCACTCATGAGCTCCTCCGCCGTGTCGTGCGATCGTGCTGGCATCGGAGATTGTTGCCGCCGCGCCGTGCGCAGGTCAAGAAGCGCCCACGCCGACGGTCCCGCGCAACCTGTGTTCACTCGGCATCGACGCAGATCAGCCCCCACGGCCGGTCCTTGGCCCTGGTCATGACCACCGTCGCGCGGCGGCTACCTGTGAGCCTCAGGCGCCGGAGCACCTGGCCGACGTCGCCGGCCAGGCCACGGCGCCGGATGTCGACCACACCGATGTCCAGCTCGCGCAGCTTGGCGGGAAGCCGTTTCTGGTTCCAGGGGCCGGAGTCGATGACCCGCAGTCCCCGCCCGAACGGCGTGCGCAGCGGCGTATCGCAGGAGAGGAACGCGATCCGCTCATCGATCTTCCATGCACCCAGCTCGCGCGCCAGCTCCTCCACCAGCCCGGCACGGGTGACGGCGGGGCTGGGATCGCAGAGGAACTCCCCGGGTGCCCGCACCGGCACCGGGGGGCCGGGTGCGGGGATGAGCGTGTGCTCCCCGGGGAGGACCATCGCCCGCCGGGTGACGGTCGCCATGGCAGGCGACCAGGCCACGGCTTCCTTCAAATCCCGGCGGATGGCGATGAACTCCAGTTCCCAGCCGGCGGGCACCTCGTCATGCGGCAGCCCGGGCGCAGCCTTGATGCCGACAGCGCCGCCCTGGCCGGCCAGGGCCACACACCATCGCAGGGGCGGCTCGCTTTCCCCGGCCCGCATCCGGCGCCCGCCGCTGCGACGCGCCGGGTCGATGAACACCGCATCAACATTGGCAAGGCCGACGTCGCGGACATCTGACCGGACGGCCCGCACGTTGCCCGCGAGGCCGTATACCTCGGCGTTGGCCTGCGCCATGCGCAGGTGGAGTGGGTCGATATCAACGGCGAGCACCGGGCGATGCTCGGCCAGGGCGATCAGGTCGCCGCCGATCCCGCAGCACAGGTCCGCCACCTGCCTGGCACCGGCGTAACGGCGAGCCCGGTGCCGGGCCGTGGCCTCCGAGCTCGCCTGCTCCAGGCCGGAGCGCGTGAAGAACATCTGCCCCGCCCGGCCGAACTTCCCGTGCGCCTGGGCCCGGAGCTCGTGCTGCGCCAGTGCGTCGGCCACCAGATCAGCCGGATACTCGGCGCGCAGGGCGCTACTGGCCCGCAGCGCGGTGGCGGGTGTCACCGCGTCGGCGTCCAGGCGCTCCAGCAGGTCATGTCCCTCAGGGCTCAGCAGCGCCTCGAAGCGCTCCAGGCTCCCGGCCGTTGGTGTCATCTCCCGTTCACCGCCGCCCGCACGGGATCCCCGCATTCGTGTCGCGTTACCACGTCGCCAACCGCACCGTCTTATCTTCCCGGTGCACCCGTCCAGTGCGGGACGGGGGGCGGGTCGCCGCTGCCGCCGGCAGAGGGTTGAGCGAAATGTGGCCCTACATCTAAATTCAAACTGCTTTCACCTGCAACGTCCGGAAAGGAAGCCGCCATGCAGCAGACACAGCTCCGCGGGAAGATGGGTGCACCGGCGCTTATCGCCGTTGCTCTTGCGCTGATAGCAGGCTTCGTCTTCGGCATGAACTCGGCCGGGGGCGCGAGCGCGGGAGACCAGGCGCGCGCGGCGGGTGGCATCCCGCACGGCTACACCCGGGTCGATCCGCGGGACCCAGCGCGTTCGCAGCAGGTTTTCCTGGGACAGCCGCTGAGCGACAACGCCCCCATCTTCCCAGGTGACCCCAAGTTCAAATGGCAGCTCTGGAACTGCGTCAACGCCCATCCCAGCGTGCCCCGCTGTCACCAGGGATCGGGCTACACGCTGGAGCAGATCCAGTCGCTTGGCACCCACACCGGCACGCACATCTCTGCACCTTGCCACTTCCACGAAAACAAGCCGTGCCTCGGCCGGCTGGCCGAGAAATTCTTCGGACTGCGCCCACTGATAGTGATCAATGTCAAACCGCGGATCCTGGCCCGCCACGGCAATGGTGACTTCTTCATCACCGTCAACTACATCCAGAACTGGCTGCGGCGCACCGGGTGCACCGCGATCCCGCAAAACTCGTATGTCGTGCTCTACACCGGGCTGTCCAGCTTCTACCACCTGGGTAACCACCGGGTGCCGGGCCGTTACAACGACTACTACGATGACGTCCCCGGCTTCAGCGCCGCATCCACGAGGTGGCTATGGGAGCACGGCGCCGTCGGAGTCGGAGCGGACACCTTCGGCCCGGACGCCACGATGGATCAGGGTTTCGGCTCGACCACCGAGATCACCGCCCTCGGCGGCATCACCCTGGAGAACATGGGCCCAGGCCTGGCCCGCATGCGGGCCTGCGGCGACTGGATCGAGCTCAACGGCCCGCGGCTGACGAGCACTCCTCACGATCAGCTCGGCGGCAGGCTCGACTTCTCCGGTGCATGGATGGGCATGGACGGCTGGACGGTCCGGAAGACCTGAGCCGGAACCACGGGCACCCATGCCGCTGCGGGCCACCGCGCGTGGATCATCCATCGCCGAAAAGGGCCGCCGCGGCCTCGCGCACCTGCTGGGGTGACACGTCGCCGAAGATCGCGAATTGGATGACGTAACCCTGCAGCAGGGCCATGATGAGGCGCCCGGCGGCGGCCGTGTCGGTGCCGGAGGGTATCCGGCCCTCGGACGCGAGACGCTCCAGCAGCTGGGTGATGTTGGCGAGTAGCTGGCCGAGCGTGGACCGCGCAAGCTCGGCCAGCTCCTCATCCCGCACGGCCTCGGCCCACACCTGGAGGATGACCGGGCGCAGCCGGGCCAGGCGCCCGTCGCGCAGCTCCGCGATGAGCGTGGCCACGACATCCGGGACACCGGGGGTGGCGTGATCGCTGGTGGCGCTGTCGAGGACCGGAAGCACAGTGGCCAGCGCCTCCGCGGCAATCGCCCTGATGAGCTCGGTCTTGCTGGGGAAGTACCGGTAGACCGCGCCCGCCGAAAGTCCCGCGGCGGCGAAGATGTCCTGCATCGACGTGGCGTGAAACCGCGCGCCTTGCGCCGCGCCACCTCCCCGTGGTGGTCGCCGGGCCGGCCGCGCCGGCCGCCGCGGTTGCCCGTGAGATCTCCCGCGGGCACCCGGGAGCATTCCGCGTCATTCCGGCCGCCGGCGCTGTACAGGCGCGGCAGGACATCGCCGGCCGCCGCGCGTACGGGGCCATCGTCGTGGGCGGCTCGTCGCCGCTGGTGCTGACCGCCTCCGCCGCGAGCCCTGCGGTGGCGCAGCTGCTCACCCAGGTGGCAGGCCAGATGGCCGGGGTGAGAGCACCGGTCCGCGACGTGGTGCCGACCGACCGCGGCGACCCGCATGGCGCCGCGTTCGGCGCGATGCTGCTCCCGCTGGTGATCACCAGCATCCTCGGCGGGGCGCTGCTGGCGCTGGCGGTGGGTTCGGTTCCGGGGCGGATTGCCGGGCTCGTCGTGTTCAGCGCAGGCGGAGGCGCGGCACTGGCCGCGACGGCCATGGGCTGGCTCTCGATCCTGCCCGGCAACTATTACGCCAACGCGGCCATCATCGGGCTGATCGTGCTGGCCGTGGCGGCAACCGTGACCGGGCTCGGCTCCGTGGCCGACCGGGCGGGCCGGGCGGCCGCCGGCGTGGGCCTCGGCGCCGCGATCATGCTCGTGCTCGGCAACCCCTTCTCCGGCGCCACCTCAGCGCCGGAGCTGCTGCCCAGCCCGTGGGGGCAGATCGGCCAGTGGCTGCCGCCCGGCGCGGGCGCCACCCTGCTGCGCGCGGTCGAGTACTTCAACGGCTCCCGGGCCGGTGAGCCCTGGGCCGTGCTGGCGGCCTGGGCGGGCGCGGGACTCGTTCTCCTGGCGCTCAGCGCGGCACGCCGCCCGGCCTCTGCCCCACCCGGCGTGACGGCGGGCAGCAGCGCGCTTCCCGGCAAGGTGGGCGGAGTTCACCTCGCTTCCTGACCCCGGCCGGCACCTCCTGCGAAGCTGGTGGGGTGGCTGCGTTGCGGGCGGAGCGGTTCAGTGTCGGGGTGAGCGATGGGGTTCTCGCTGACTTGCGGGCGCGGATCGGGAATACGCGGTGGCCGGGGCCGGGGCCGGGTGCGCCGTGGGAGCAGGGG
>DASYQM010000438.1:0-32041 GCA_036005525.1 Streptosporangiaceae bacterium | reverse complement strand
GGCTCTGGCACAGTTTCCGTGAGTCGGTCCGGCGTGTCGGGCACGGGTAGTTGTGGTGTCTGTGATCATGTGCGCCGTGCGATCTTGATGTTGCTGGAGTGCTGTTGCCGCACGTGGCGGACGTGGAGGTAGAAGGGGTCTCCCGGGCCGGCAGGTCGGTCCGGATCCTGGCCAGGGCGCGGTCTTCGTCGGCCCGGTGCCCGGGGTGCGGGGCGGTGTCTTTCAGGGTTCACAGCCGTTATCAGCGGCGGTTGCTGGACACGGCTATCGGCGGCTGCGAGGTGGTGATCTGCCTGGCGGTTCGCCGGTTTGTCTGCCTGTCCCCGGAGTGTGCCAAGGTGACGTTCGCCGAGCAGGTCAGCGGGCTGACCAGCAGGCACGCGCGGCGCACCCCGGCGGTGACCGCCGTGCTCCAGGCGGTCGCGCTGGCGCTGGGCGGTCGTGCGGGAGCCCGGCTGGCCGGGCGGTTAGCGGCCGGGGTGAGCCGGATGACGCTGATCCGGCTGATCCGCGCCATGCCCGACCCCACCGTGAGCGCATCGCCCAGGGTGCTGGGCGTGGACGAGTTCGCGCTGCGCAAGGGGCACAGCTACGGGACGCTGCTCGTCGACGTCGAGGCCCGCAGGCCCGTCGACATCTTGGACGAGCGGTCATCGGAGTCATTCGCGGCATGGCTCGCCGCCCGCCCGGGCGCGGAGTTCATCTGCCGGGACCGGGCAGGGTGCTATGCCGACGGCGGCGCGCGGGGCGCGCCGGACGCGGTGCAGGTAGCCGACAGGTGGCACCTGTGGCACAACCTCGGCGAGGCGGTCGAGCGCGCGGTTTCCCGGCACCGGGAGCACCTGCCGGCAGCGGTCACGGCCCAGGCTGCAGGCTCCGCCACCGCGATGGGACCGGAGGCGGCCGCGACGCCCGCCGCCCCGCGCACCGGGCGGATCGCGGACCGGACGCGGGGCCGGCACGCCGACGTGCACCGGATGCTGGCCGGCGGGAGCAGCTTCTGCGAGATCGCCGCCGCGCTGGGCCTGTCCCGCAACACCGTCCGCCGGTTCGCCCGTGCCGCCAGCCCCGAAGAGCTGCTCGTCCACGACGGCACCGGCCAGCGGGCCAGCATCCTCGACGAGCACGCGCCCTACCTGCACCAGCGATGGAACTCCGGCTGCACCAACGCCGCGCTGCTGTGGCGGGAGATCCGCGCCCGCGGATACCAGGGAAGCTGCCGGCAGGTCCGCGGCTACCTCGCGCGCTTCCGCGGAAGCACGGCCACCCCGCTCCCGCCCCGGCCCCGCCGAAGGCCCGGGCCGTGACCGCCTGGATCATGACCCAGCCCGACCGGCTCGCCGACGCCGACCAGGCCAGCCTGGACGCCATCCTCGCCGCATCCCCGGAACTGGCCGCCGTCACCGCCAGCGTCCGCGACTTCGCCGTCATCATGAACGAGCGCCGCGGCCGGAAGCTACTCGAGCCGTGGATGACCGCTGCCCTCGCCGCCGGCGAGCCCGCGCTCCGCTCCTTCGTCACCGGCCTGCGAGCCGACCAGGACGCCGTCACCAACGGGCTCAGCCTCGCCTGGAGCTCCGGCGCCGTCGAAGGCCACGTCAACCGCATCAAAATGCTCAAACGCCAGATGTACGGCCGCGCCAGTCCCGACCTGCTCCGCCGCCGCGTCCTCCTCGCCGATTAACCACACGAAAGGTCACGGAAACTGTGCCAGAGCCAGTATTCAGGTGCCGCCGACAGTTGCCCCTCTCTGGATTTCGGAGCACGCGCAGCCGCCGTGCCACTCCTCACTGGCGTCGTGGTGGCGGTTGACCGGCTTAAGCGCGGGTAGACATGCCCTTCTGGACAGGTGGGGTCGCCTGTCGATGGTGAGGGAAACGTTGGCTGCACACCGTGCTGGCACTGGAGCACCAACACATCCACGGCCTCCGGACCGGGTGCCGACCGTGGTGCGGCCGCTGCACCACTTGAGTGGGAAGAGCCCCATCAGCGGTCTATCCGTGTGGGCCGGCCGGGCTGCCGCCTGGCCGCGGAGCGACGGGCCCCCGGACCGGCGAAGGCTCTATGGGCGCTTGGCGGCCATGTTCTTTGCGGGCGCGGGCGTGCTCGGGCTGGTCACGCTTCCGCTCCCCGCTCCGGGGTCGCAGCCAACAGCAACTGCGACGGTCTACGCGGTCGCACTGGCGCTCGGCATCGCCATCTGGTTTGCCCCATGGGGCAGCTGCTCCCGGGCGGCCAGCCTCGCGATCGTGCCGCCCGCGTTCGCCCTCATCGCTGTGGGGAACGCGTTCGGAGGCGAGGACCTGCACACCTACGGTGTCTTCTTTGTGGTCGCTTTCGTGTGGATCGGCATGGCCCATCCACCGCGCACCTCGGTGGCCATGGCCCCTCTGGCGGCTGCCGCCTACATTCTGCCGCTGTTCTTCCTGCCCGGCGGCGTCCGGGCCGGGCTCTCCTCGGCGGCGATCACCATCCCGGTCTGCGTCCTGGTAGGGGAAGGGATCGCGTGGGGGCGTCGGAAAGGCTTGAGCAGATCGAACTTGCCCTGCGGCGCGAACGAGACCGGACGGACCAGCTTCGTGAGCTAGCTGAGATGAAAGACAGGTTCCTGTCGGCGGTATCGCATGAACTGCGAACTCCCATCACCATCTGCCGGGGCCATCTGGAGGTGCTGGAAGAAGGAGCCGATGACCAGGAGGCAGGCGCCGTCAAAGCCTTGCTCGTGGATGAGCTCGATCTCATGGACCGGCTGGTTGAGGATCTGACGACACTTGCCTGGGCGGACGACCGAGCTTTGCTCAAGCTGGAGTTGCTGCCCATGGACAGCTTCCTGAGAAACATCGCGGCGAAGGCCGGGGCCATCCTCGGCGGCCGAGTGCAGGTGGAGTCCCGCACCCGTGGTGCGACGCTCAACGCAGATCCCCAGCGGCTGACACAGGCCCTTCTGATCCTGGTGCAGAACGCGGCAGATCATGCCAAAGGGCATGAGCCCGTGTGCCTTTGCGTGCGGGCCGAGCCTTCGAGCTGGCGTTTTGAGGTGGCTGACGATGGAGGCGGGCTGCCGCCCGGCGATGAACGGGCTGTCTTCGAACCGTTCAACACTAGATCATCGCGAAGGGGAAGCATGGGCTTGGGACTCGCCATCGTCCAGGGGGTAGCGAGAGCCCACAGTGGAGAGTCCGGCGTTGTCAACCGGCCAGGAAGGGGTGCCACGTTCTGGATCAGGGTTCCGCGGTGACGGTCTTGGTCGTCGAGGACGAAGAGCGTGTCGCGTCGTTCCTCGAGAAAGGGCTCCGCGCGCATGGCTACGCCGTCGAATGGGCGCAGACCGGCGAGGACGCGCTCCGGCGTCTCATGCACGCCGGCATCTCGCTCGTGATATTGGATCTCGGCCTGCCCGGCCTGGATGGCCTTGATGTGCTTGCGGGCTTGCGGGAGCGGGGATCCGCGGTTCCGGTCCTCGTGCTCAGTGCCCGGGGACGCGTGGACGACCGGGTCAAAGGGCTCAATCTTGGCGCGGACGACTACCTGGGGAAGCCGTTCGCTTTCGAGAACTCCTGGCCCGTGTGCGGGCCAGGCTCCGGCCCCGGGCCACCATCTCGCCCAGCGTGCTGCGCATCGGCGACCTCGGCATCGACCTGCTGCGGCGCGAGGTGACGGTCGGCGGACGAACCGTGAGCCTGTCGGCCCGGGAGTTCTCCCTGCTGAAAGTCTTCGCCGACCACCCGGGCAAAGTCCTGTCGCGGCAGCAGCTGTTGTCCATGGCCTGGGGCATGGACTTCGATCCCCAGACGAACCTCGTCGATGTGTACATGGGCTATCTGCGCCGCAAGCTCGGTGAACCTGTCATCGAGACCATTCGCGGCGCGGGGTACTGCATGTCACCCTAGGGCCCACGCAGCGTCACCGAATGAGCCGGTGAACATGTGAGACAGCGGCCGGGCCCGCTGGGCCGCCGTCAGTGGGCGCCTGGAATCGCCGGTTCCTATTTGATGGCGGCCAGGAGTTCCCGGCAGGCTTGCTCGCAGCGCCGGCAGGCCTGTTCGCAGACCCGGCAGTGCTCGTGATGCTGGGCATGCCGCCCGCACTCGTCGCCGCAGCTCTTGCAGGTGGCCACGCAGGCTTCCAGCAGCGGCCTGGTGATGCTGGCGTCGTAGTCCGTCTGACGGCTGACCACCCCGGCGGTGGCGGTGCAGACATCGACGCAATCCAGGCACAACCGGATGCACTTGACCATCTCAGCCAGATCCTGCTCGGCCAGGTCGGCGTCGGCGTCAGCGGCGCAGGCCTGGGCACAGTCGCTGAGCGCGTCGATGGTGGCGGCGAGCACGCCGGCATCAGCGTTTAAGGTCCCTGGGTAGCTGTCCAGCAGTTGCCTGGCGTAGCTCATGGCCTCCTCCTTCACACGCGATGCGGCAACAGCACCTAGGTACCCGTATTCCCGTCCCGGCTACCAGCGGGCCGGGTAGCAGAGCCTGGCGGGTGCCGGCAGGCAACTCCTGGCGCCTGCCTCAGCCGAGGGCGGTGAGCAGCGCCAGGATCCCCGAAGGCCGCATTCAAACGCCGCGAGCCTCTCGGCTCAGGGGGACCCAGCGGCCCGGCGGTTCGTTACCGCTGCGCCCTGTCGGTGGACCGGGCGGCGTGCTCGCCCGTGTGGGAAGGCCGTCGGCCGGGGTGCGCGGCTCCGTGATCCTGCTGCCCGGGACGCTCGCAACCGGTCCCCCGCCGTGCTGCGCGGTGCGACCGCATGCCGGGCACCGTGAGCGGCGGACGCTTGATCGCAGGCAGAACGGAGGTCAGCTCCTCGCTGGCTCGTGCCGCGGCCTGGCGTCGCTCCTCTTGCTGCTCGGCTCTCGCGGTGGCGGCGGCCAGCCGGTCGCTCATCGAGCGCAGACGCCGAACTTGCACCCGCGCCTTGAGGACGCGATCCGCCGCGTAGAGCACGAGCACCACACCGATAAAACCGCCGATGACCAGGCCGATCACGAATTTGCCGCCCTTAGCTTGAGAGGTCTTCTGGGTCCTCCAGCGTATGCCAGGCCAGGTCGTGCGGCGGCGTGAACCCCGGCCGGTCCGCCGGCGGCGACTCGCCGCGCCGTGTGCCCGCAACGATCGTGTTTGCCGGGCGGGGGCCCTGGACTGTCTGAACGTTCAGGGGATACCTTGGCTCCGGTTGACGAATCACCCGGGGCCTTGTGCGTGCCCGGCTCGCGTTTCCGCCCAGCGTGAGATGTGGGCCTCTGGCGACTGAGCTCAGACCGGCTCGCGCCTGGCCACCTCCGGTGCCTCCTGGTGAGCCTTTCGGTGACGCTGCGCTCCCAGGCGGACGCGGCCCGCGCCGTGCACCCCCCGGCGCTGGCGCGGGCCGCTCAGCCGGCCATGCACGGGCACGCCAGCAGCGGTTCGTGGATACCCGTTCCTTCGTCCTGGCCCCGGCGGTCATCTGCCTCCGCATGGTCCGGTTATCTCCGGCTGCCCGCTGATCCGGCCGGCCACGGCGCCCGCCGACGGCGGCGGCTCTGAGGATGCGGCCACGAGCGGCCGCCCTCATGCCTATATTCGACGTCGGAATCTGGGGTATCTGGGTGCTCGGCACGGACGGTCCCGGAGAAGGAGGAAGGTCGGCGATGCAGCTCAACCCCTACATCGTCCTTGGCAGCGCGGTGGTGGGGCTGCTTGTCGGGCTCACCGGGGCCGGCGGTGGCGCGCTGATGACCCCGATGCTGATCTTGCTGTTCGGCATCAAGCCATCCTCTGCGATCTCCAGCGACCTGGTCGCCGCCGTCTTGATGCGGCCCGTGGGCGCGGCCGTACACCTGTACAAGGGCACGGTCAACCTGCGCCTGGTGGGCTGGATGGTAACCGGCTCGGTGCCGATGGCGTTCGTCGGCGCGTTCCTGCTGCGCCAGCTCGGCAACAGCGCGGCCGCGGAACAGAAGATCGAGATCCTCCTCGGCGCGGCGCTGCTGGTCGGCGCCGCTGCCATGGTGCTCCGCTACGTCCTGGACCGCAGGTCCGGTCAGCGGCGGATCGGCACCATCCGGCACGTGCAGGTCCGCCCGCTGCCGACCGTCCTGATCGGCATGATCGGCGGGCTGATCGTGGGCCTGACCTCGGTGGGCTCCGGCTCGCTCATGATCGTCCTGATGCTGTTCCTCTACCCGCTGCTCAGCGCCGGCCAGCTGGTCGGGACCGACCTGACCCAGGCGGTTCCGCTCACCGCGGCGGCTGCCCTGGGCGCGCTGGTCTTCGGCCATGTCGAGTTCAGCGTGACCGCCTCGATCGCGCTCGGCAGCGTGCCAGCCGTGCTGATCGGCTCGTTCCTTTCCTCGCGGGCGCCGGACCGCTACATCAGGCCGATCATCACCTTCGTGATCTTCGCTTCCGGACTGAAGTACATCGGGGTCGGCACCACCGTCCTGGGCTGGACGCTGTGCGCCGTGGCGCTGGCCGGCGGGGGTTACTGGCTGGTTCACACCCGGCCGTGGTCCAACGTCCGGCCGGCCGTCGTGGCGGCCGCCGACGACACGGCCGATTCCCGGGCCGGCCCGCAGGGTCGGCAGCGCGCCAGCTGACCGGGCCCGGCCAGAACCGCTGGCTCGGCTAGCGGGCCGCCGCGGCGGTCACCGCGGCGGCGAAGTCGTGCGGGCGCTCCAGCGGCGTGAAGTGCCCACCGCCATCGAGGCAGGTCAGCCGCGCGTCGGTGAAGAACTCGTCGAGCCGGTCCGACCACGGCACGGGGAACAGCGGATCATGGGCCGGCCACAGTACGGTGGCCGGGACCGCGAGCCGGGCGGCCGGCGCTGGCACCCGCTCGGCCACGGAGGTGGCGACCGAACCTGCGCCCGCCCGGTACCAGGCGACCGACGCAGCGAACGCTCCCGGGCGCCCGTACATCGACACCAGGTGCTCCAGGTGTTCATGGTCCAGCTCGAAATCCGGCCCGGACCAGTGCGACCAGAAATGACGCAGATAAACGCGCACCATGTCCGGCTGGCCGTCGATGAGCTGCGTGGACAGGGCCAGCTGGTGGAACGGCTGGTACCAGAACTCCTGCTGCGCCTGCGGGCTGAGAATCCGGTCGCCGATCCCCGGCACGGGGGGCGAAACCACCAGCTCCCGGACCAGATCGGGCCGTGCGCGCGCAACGGCCTGGGCGATGCGGCTGCCGATGTCATAGCCGGCGAGCACCGGCCGGCCGAGTCCCAGCTCCTCGACCAGCGCGATAACGCTGCGCGCCTGCGCGGCCGCGGTGTACTGGCTGCCCGGCTCCACCGGGTGCCGGTCCGACTCGCCGAACCCCCGGAGGTCCGGCACGATGACCTCCGCCGCCGCGCTGAGCTGCGGCACCACCGCACGGTAATCGGTCCGGTCGCCAGGCCACCCGTGAAGCAGCAGAACGGCGGTGCCCCGGCCCGCCCGGTCGTAGGCGAGGCGGAAGCCGTCCACGGGATCGCTGCGATGCATAACGCCGAGTATCTCCCAGTGCACCGCACCCAGGCCGGCTCGGCGTTGCGGTCACCCGCGGCGGCTGACGCAGGTGGCAACTGGACGGAGGTGGCGGCTGACGGAGGCGGCCGCGTCAGCCCGGGCAGGTCAGGTGTCCGGCCGCACCCAGACGTCGCGCTCGTGCATGAGCTCAATTTGCCTGGCTATCACCTCTCGCCGGTACTCATCGTGGGTGTACGGAGCGCGATCGAGATAGAGGTTCTTCGGGTAGACCGGCTTCTCGTAAATAAGCTGGTACTGCTCGGTGGTGAGATCCTTGATCCAGTTGTCCCACTGCGCATTCGCGCGGAACCGGCGGAGCGCGTCGATGTCGACGGTACCGGCGACCCACGAGGACGCGCCGCTGTAGTTTTGCCGCCCGACGATCTGCCCGCGGTAGTCGACCACGGCCGACCCGCCGCCGAAGGTGTCGATCGGGATGGCGGAGTCGGAGTGCAGGTAATAGGTGCCGACATTGCATGCGATCAGGTAGAAATTGTTGTCGAGAGCACGCGCGCGATTCTGGATCTCGAACAGGCCGTTGCCGACGTGCGGGTGCGGGTACGGGCCCCGGTAGACGACCTCCGCGCCGTTCATCGCCAGGCCGCGCGCGTTTTCGGGATATGAGCCCTCATTGGCCATGAGGAATCCCAGCCGGCCTATTTCTGTGTCGGCAACGGGGTAGAAAGCATCCAGGTTGCGGCCGTACAGCTCGATCCACTTGTCCCAGACATTGTGCGGGGTCACCGAGTGCTCCACCGGCAGCAGCGGCACTACTTTGTGATGCTTGAGGATCACGTCGCCGTCCGGGCTGAGGACGAAGCCGACGTTGAAGAAGCGCCCGGGGAACTCGGGATGCCGGGCCTTAGCCTGGGCCATCAGGAAGGCGTTCCACTGCCGGGCGAGCCCGCCCAGGTAGTCCGTCTCCGGGCCCGGGACGTCGATCGCGCATTCACGGGCGAACTCTTCGTGGTCGAGGTCAAGGACTTCGTCGTTGAAACCCTGCAGGGCACCTTCCGGGACGGCGATGAGCCGCACCGGCAAGTCCAGGCTGGAGAGCCAGGATGCCGCCTTGATCAGGTGCGAGATGTGCTCCAGGTTGGCCGCGATCTCATCGCGGTGACTGATGCCGCGCATGGTGGGGACCAGGCCCACGGCCTGATAGGGCTCGATCATGGCTCTTCCCTTCAACCCGTGAGCCTTCGCCGCAAGCCGGCCCGCTCACCCGCTGTTGCCCTCCTTGTTCTACCTGGGGGCCTGCCGCTCTGTCTGCAGCTTCGCGCTCTGCCTGCGGCCTCGCGCTGTGCCTAGCGGCCATCCCCCGGCGTCTCCGCCTGCGCCCGGCGCAGGTCCGTGCGGACGCTGTGGCCAAGCCGGCGGGTCTCCTGGCGGTTGAGCATGGCGCCCGCGACCGCGCCCGTGAGCAGCGGGCCCAGGGAGAACGCGCTCCTGCCCATGCGGGTGGCGAGCCTCCAGCGCAGCCGCCGCGCCAGCGGCGATCCCGCGGCCAGCACCAATCCGCCGGGAATCATGGAGACACCGCGGCGGTGCGCCCACGCCGCGACGTAGGAGGTCATCCGGTCCATGGCGTTGCCCGTGGCCGGCACGCCGTATGCCTCATGCAGCTCCGCCACCAGCTTGACCTCTATGCCGATCAGGGCCAGCGTCTCGGTCGCCACCTCAACGGGATAGGCGGGCAGGACCGGCAGCGCCGCCCATGCCCCGACCGCCCCGCCGACGGCCGCGGACGCCCGCGCCGCGCTCTCGATGAGCGCGTCGGCGATGTCGTCGGCCGACCGCCCGGGGAACTGCGCGCGCAGCGCCGCCTGATCCCGTACCCGCAGCCGCTGGGCCATGGCCACCACCTGCGCGGCCAGCCGCCCGCTGCCCGAGCCCATGCGGCGCCGGGCCGTGCGCACCCCGCGCCGGGCCGTGCGCACGCCGCGCCGGGCGGTGCGCACGCCGCGCCCTGTCGTCCGTGCGCCGGAACGTGCGGCCCCGGCGATCGACGCGACCAGCCGGCGCCGTTCGCTCGCCTGGTCAGCCTCGCTGACCTCAGTCGCCAGCTCGGCGGCACGATCCACGACGGCATCCTCGGCCGCCTGCGGCGGCTTGCCCGGTCCGCTTCCCACGTTGGCCATGCCAGGCACCTACCCGCCATTGCGGACAATGACCGCGGACTCGGCCGCCGACGGCACCTGGCACACGCGTGCGCTAGAGTCACGCCGTGGCAGACAGCAATGACTGGCGGGTGACGATCTCGCTGGCCGACCCCTCACTTCTCGAACAAGCTCAGCAGTCCTTTTCTGGGCATGAGGTGGACCAGGACGTTCGCCGCCAGCTCGGGCGCAGCATCGCCGTCGGCGCGGGCGACTCACAGCTCTTCCTGTACGCAGGCACCGAGCTCGCTGCCAGGGACGCCGAGCGGGTCGCCCGCGAGGTGCTGGCCCGCCAGGGCATCCAGGCGGAGTTCGCGCTGCACCGCTGGCACCCCATCGAGGAGGATTGGGAGACGCCGGACGTCGCGATGCCGCGGACCGACGCCGAGCGCCAGGCAGAACATCAGCGGCTAGAGAACGCCGAAACCGCCGAGTCCCTCGCCACCGGGGTCGCCCAGTGGGAGGCCAGGGTCGAGTTCCCGTCGCACCACGAGGCGGTCGCGCTGGCAGACAAGCTGCGCAGCGAAGGCCGGACGGTCATACGGCGCTGGAGGTTCCTGGTCGTCGGCGCCAACAACGAGGACGACGCCCGCGAACTCGCCGAGCAGATCAGGCGGGAGGCACCGCCAGATGCCACGGTCCGCGCGGAGCACTCCGGCGTGCATCTGCCGTTCATACCCTTCTGACCGCGGGATCCGGCGTCTGCGCGACGCCGGGGCGGCTGACCGCCCGGCGGTACCCGGTATGCGAGGCTGTGGACGTACCCGCGAGGCGGCAGGAGGCCGACATGGCTGAGACAGCGTCGGAGCCGGAAGATCCTGAGGCCGAGGCGAACTCCAGGGACGGAGCGGGCCGGAAGGGCGAGGCGAGTCCCGAGGACGAGGCGCGGCGCAAGTTCCGCGAGGCGCTGGAACGCAAGCGCGCCAAGGAGGCTGACAATTCCCTCACGGGGCGGGGCAAGGACACCGGGAAGATCCACGGTGTGCACGGCCCGGCCCGGAGGCGGCGCTCGTTCCGCCGTAAGAGCGGCTGAGGCCGCGTCGCCGGGCGTCAGCCGGGCGACCATCCGGGGTCGCGCCCGGCGAGCGCGACAACGCGATCAAGGAACGGCGCGTCGCCGGGCACCTGCCGGGAAGGCCCAAACGGCACCTCCGGGCCCGCCGGAGCGTCGGGGCTCGCGAACTGGACGAGGAAGCTCTGCGCGGCATCCAGCAGCTCTGGTTCGCAGGCGTAGGGCTGCCCGGTCGCCCGGGCGACATCCCACCCGTGCACGGCGAGCTCGTCGGCGGCGACGAGACCGACCACCTCGGCCGGGGCGTCCCCGCCGGCAATCCTCGTCATACCGGTCCACGCGCCAGGCTCCCGCCAGGCCTGCCCCAGCGCCGCGAGGTCACGCGGGATCCGTTCCCGCCAGTCCTCGCCCAGCCGGGCCACGTCCCCGGCCGGGTTCTGCTCCACGTACTGGCTGCGTTCCTTGTTCGCCGCGGCGGTGAACGCGAGCGCCAGCCCGCCGATGTGCTCGATCAGGTCGCCGAGCATGTATGCCGGGCACGGCGTGGGCTTGCCCAGCTCGTCGTCCTCGACGCGCGCGACCAGATCACCCAGTCGCTGGGCCGCTGGCCCCAGATCCAAGATGTTCATGATGAACCAGACGATGCCACAACCCGGAAGTCATCGGCAGCCTCATGTTGGCCCGGAGTGCCGATCGGTGCGGCCCACCCCGGGCGCGGTATGAGGCAGAAAGGGTGCCCGGCCGGGTCCGCGTATGCCCGTGAGCCGCCGTCCCCGCCCGCCAGCCGCCGCGCACCCAGCGCCAGCACGCGCGGCTCGGCCGCGTCAACGTCGTCGACCATGACGTCGAAATGCATCTGCTGCGGCCGGCCGGGGTCCGGCCACTGTGGCGGCTGGAAGTCTGGCGCGAGCTGGAACCCGATGCCGGACGCTGCGTCGTCTCTCGAGACGACCACGAAATCGTCGTCCTGCCAGGTGATCGGGAGGCCGAGGAGCTCGGCGTAGAACCCGGCGAGCGCTGCCGGGTCGGGACAGTCGACGATCACATGGTGTAGGCGCCCGATCATGGCGTCCATCCTTGCACCGGCGCGACCGGGCATCGTCGGAGTGGCCCTGGCCGCCGTCCCGCGCAGCGGCGGCGGCCCCGCCGCCAGCTATGGTGGAACGGCCATGACATACACCGCCGACCCACGCGTCGACGCCTTCATCGGCGCCCTGCCCGAGTGGCAGCAGGCCATCTGCCGCAAGGTCCGCGACCTGGTCCACGCCGCGGATCCGGAGGTAACGGAAGCCATCAAGCGCACCACCCAGCCGTATTTCGTGCTGGACGGCAACATCTGCGCGCTGCTGGCGGCGAAGGATCATGTCAACGTGTTCCTGTACGACGGCGGCATCGTCCCCGACCCCGACGGGATCATCACCGGCGGCTACGGCAACAAGACCGCCCGCACCGTCGCCGTCCGCAAGGGCGAAACCATCAACGCGCCCGCCCTGACCGCCATGTTCCGGCAAATCATTGCCAACAACCGCGCCGGCGGCTGGCGCAAGTTGAAGCGCGAAAGCTGATTTTTGAAGCGCGAAAGCTGAATCGCTGTTATTGAGCCTCGCTGCCGGTCAGCCGAATAGGCAGCGTCGGGCCCTTCATCGGCGGCATCCGCGGCACGGCCGGAACGCCGTGACCGGCTACCGGGAAGCGCGCTCGAGCACTTCGGGGTGGGCCCGCCGGTAGTGCTCGGTCAGTACTTCGCTCACTTTGCCGGGCCGGTACGCGACCGTGCGACGGCAGATCTGGCAGCGCGTAACCGGAAGACGCGTAACGGTCACCGGGAAGCGGCGGGAACTTGCGTTGCTCATCACATCTCATAATGCCAGCCCGGAGGCGCAAAGGCGAATTCGGCGACGTTTCCCGGGGTGCACTCCGGCCACCCCGCCGGGGATGTCAGGTCCTCGCCGCCCCGAGGCCGAGCAAGGCGGCCAGCCCCAGGGCGCTCCGTGGCGCGTACGCGATGCGCCACAGCCCTCCGGTCGCCGCCGCGTACGCCTCGTCCTGCCAGGGATGGGCGTGCGCCGGGCCGCCGCCGGTGTGCAGGTCGTGGACCAGCAGCGCGGCCATCAGCACCCTGCAGGTGGCGGGCTCGAAGACCTCAACACCGAACCGGTGCGCGCCGACGTATGCCGCCGCCAGCGCCCGGTTCCGCACGACCGACTTCGTGCGCGTCGGCGGGGCGACGTTCAGCGACACCGTTGCCCCGCCGTCGCGGGCGAGTGCGGCCCGCCATCGTTGCAGGCGTTTCGCCAGGGTGTAGTTGGGCCCTTGCTGAGCAACCAGGCTGTCGCTGATACCGGGATCGGCGCCGGGCAGGTAGGCGCGGCGCAGCAGCCGCCCTCCCGACAGCGTCCGCAATGGGCGGCCGGCCAGCTTCGCGCCACGTGACCGGGACGCGTAAGCGCGCGCCGACTGCGCGACCGCATCGCCGCTCACCGCGAAAACGTCGGTCGGCGTGGCCAGGAACGCGAGCGCCAGATCGTCCCGCGCGGCCTGAAGACGCAGGGTGAGCGCATCGACGGCGGCGGACACCCGTACGTTCGCCGCGCCGTCGGCGTAGACGTAGTTGCCCAGCACCAGCAGGCCGCCGATGCCCGCCAGCCAGTCCGCGGCAGCGGGCACGTCACTGACCAGATCGAGGCCGCTCCGCTCTTGCAGGATGTCTCCGCCCCCCGCGGCCTCGGCGCGGGCGACGTTTCCCGCGCTCTGCTCGCCAAGCGCATCGTGACCGGCCGGCGGCGCAGCGACCGGTATCAGCAGCGTCCCCCCGCTGCCCCGCGCGGTCCGCAGGACGCGGTCCCACAGCGCAGGACGCGGCAGGTCGACCCCGGCCACTGTTGCCCCCCAGCCGAGCAGGACGGGCAGGGGCCCGATCTCGGCACCCGCGCCGAGCGCCACGACCGTCCGGCCCGTCAAGGAGAGCCACTCCGGATGGGCAGCGACCGCCCGGATCGCGTCAGCGCAGCTCGGCTCGATGATCCCGGCGGTCACCCAGGCGTCCAGCTTGCGCGCAAGTGCGTCCCCCCGCAGCCGCTCCCCGTGGTAGGGCAGCGAGAATTCGCGTTCCGCCTCGCCGGTGCCGTGCACGGTGGCCGTGACGAACCGGTGCCTCGCGGGGGCGGTCAGCAGGGAGCTGAGGCCGGCCTCGTCCCCGCCGGGCGCGGCGACCCGCATCCGCGCATGCAGCGAGCCGAGCCCGTCGTGGGCGATCGCCAGCCAGGCCTGCTTCGAGGCCAGGCCCGCTTCGATGAGCCGGCGGAAGTGCACCAGATACCCGGAGCGCCAGTTGGTCTCGTGCTCGGCGCCGAGCGCCCCGGCCGGATCGACCTGGCGGAGCGCATCCGCGACCACCGTGCGGCCCAGCGCCGACGTGCTCCGGCGCCCATCCGCGGATGCCGGGAACACCACCCCGGCACTCTCGCCGCTGCCCGGGCCCTGCACGGTCGGTACCTGGCTCACCGCTGATCGCCCGCCGTCAGCGGTCCAGGATGCGCAGCCGCTGCGGGTCGTACGGCGGCGCGATCTGCAGCCGGGCGGGGATCTCCCCGGCCGGGGTGCGCACCCGGAAGTCGCCCTCCTTAAGCCACTGGCCGGTGACGCCGTCGTCGCAGGCCACCTGGGCGAGCCCGACCGGGCCGCCGACGGTGTGGCCGTAGGCGGCGGCCCGGACGTAGCCGGCCCACCCGCCGCCGGCCAGCACCGGCTCGTTACCGAACAGGTCCGCCGCCGGGTCATCGACGACCAGGCTGACGACGCGGTGCCGGGGTGGCCCCTTCTCCCGCGCCTTCAGCAGCGCGTCGCGGCCGACGAACCCGCCCGGCTTGTCCCACGCGACGGCGAAGCCGAGCCCCGCCTCCAGCGGGCTGTCGGTGTTGTCGATGTCGACCCCCATGTCCCGGTAGCCCTTCTCCAGCCGCAGGCTCGACATGGCCTGCAGGCCGACCGGCCGGAAACCGAGGTCGCCTCCGGCAGCCACCAGGTCGTCGTACAACCCGGCCGCGTACTCGGCCGGCACGTGCAGCTCCCAGCCGAGCTCACCGACGTACGTGACCCGGATGGCGAGCACCGGCGCGTAACCGACGTGGATCTGCTGCGCGGTCAGGTACCCGAACGCGTCGTTGGACAAGTCGGCGTCGGTCAGCCGGCCGATCAGCTCCCGTGACGCCGGGCCCTGCACCGTCAGCAAGGTCGTGCCCGAGGTGACGTCGGTGACGGCGACTGCCTCGCCGTCCCGCGTCGCCCGCCTGATCAGGGGCTCGATCCGGCGGTGGATGATGTCGCTGGCTATGACAAGGAACTTCTCCTGCTCCAGCCAGGTCACCGTGACGTCGGCGATGATCCCGCCCGATTCGTTAAGCCACTGGGTGTAGACGAGCCTGCCCGGCGCGAGGAGCACGTCGTTGGCCGACAGCCGGCTGAGCACGGTTGCAGCGTCCGGCCCCTGCACGATCAGCTTGGCCATCAGGCTCATGTCGATCACGCCCACCGCCTCGCGGACCGCCGCGTGCTCGCGCCCGACGATCGCGTGCGAGGCGGGGCGCCGGTAGTCCAGGCGGGGCACCGGCACCTCACCGTCGGCGAACCACTCGGCGTACTCCCAGCCGGCCGAGACGCCGAAGTGGGCGCCCGCCGCGGCCAGCCGGTCGTGCAGGACCGACCGGCGCACGTTGCGCGCGGTCGACGGCTGCCAGGACGGCCACACCGCGTCGCCGAACAGCACTCCGAGCTGCTCGACCGTGCGCTCGGCCCGGAACCGGCGGGAGGTCTCGTGCGCCGGGGCCCGGTCCACCGCGACGGCGGTCGCGTCGAGCGGCGGCACCCCGTCGACGATCCAGTGCGCGAGCATGCTGCCCACCCCGCCGCCGGACAGGATGCCCAGCGAGTTCAGGCCCGCCGCCACGAAGTAGCCGTCCAGCTCGGGCGCGGGGCCGAGCAGCGGCCGAACGTCGGAGGTGAACGACTCCGGGCCGCAGAAGAACGTCCGCACCCCCGTCTCGGCCAGCGGCGGTATCCGGTTCAGCGCCGGGCCGAGGAAGGGTTCCAGCCGCTCCCAGTCGGGCGGCAGCTTGCCGAACGAGAAGCCCCGCGGGACCCCGTCCAGCGACCAGGGCGCTGCCACCGGCTCGAACAGCCCGACCAGCATCCCGTCGCCCTCGGGCCGGTAGTAGCCGTAGTTGTCCGGGTCCTCGATCACGGGCAGGTCGGCGTCCATCCCGGGGACCGTGTCGGTGAGCAGGTAGTAGTGCTCGGCAGCCTGCAGCGGCACGGCGACCCGGGCCAGCGCGCCGAACTGGCGCGCCCACATGCCGGCCGCGTTCACCACGATCTCGGTCTCAATCGGGCCGGCCTCGGTGAGGACGGCGCTGACCCGCCGCCCGCGGGTCTGCACGCCGGTCGCGGCCACGCCCTCGATCACCCGCACGCCCAGCTGGCGGGCGCCCTTCGCCAGCGAGGTGGCCACACCCACCGGATCGGCCCGGCCCTCGTCGGCGACGTAGAAGGCCGACAGCACGTCGTCGGTGCGGGCCAGCGGCCACATGGCGGCGAGCTCGGACGGCGAGATCTCGGTGTCCTCGACGCCGAACCCGTGCATCCAGGCCGCCTCGCGGCGCAGCGCGTCCTGCCGCTCGCGGGTAGTGGCCAGCGAGAGATGCCCGACCGCGCGGAAGCCGGTGGAGTGCCCGGTCTCGGCCTCCAGCCGGGCATACAGGTCACGCGAGTACCGGCTGAAGAACAGCGCGGTCTCGTCTGTCATGCCGGCCGAGGTGATCAGCCCGGCGGCGTGCCAGGTCGTCCCCGCGGTCAGCTGGTGCTGCTCGAGCAGCACCGCGTCGGTCCAGCCCAGGTGCGCCAGGTGGTAGGCGACGCTGCAGCCGGTGACGCCGCCGCCGACAATCACCACCTGTGCCCGGCCCGGAACGGTCCCGCTGGTAGTTCCCGGATCGATTGCCACGATGTACCTTCCCGGCGCTTCCGACCAGGACATCAGAGCACGGCGCTGCCCCGGCGGTCCAGGGGCGGGCGGCCGGGCAGGAAGAGATCAGAGCAGGGGCACTGTGCCAGACTGGCCGCATGCCAAGGGGCCGCCGTTCGTGATCGCTGACGGCAGGCCCGGGGCGCGGCGCCCTGACGAGGCGCAGGTCCGCAACGCCACCCGCGCTGTCTACACCGCCTTCATCGCTAACGGATTCATCTTTGCCAGCTGGGCCGCTCGCATCCCGCAGGTGCGCGACGGCCTGGGGGTGACCCCGGGCGTGCTCGGGCTCATCCTGCTGTCCATAGCGGTTGGCTCGACTATCGCCACGCCGCTGTCCGGGCTGGTCATCGCCCGGCTCGGGGACTCCCGCACCGTTGCCGTGATGTCGCTGATCGCGGCCGCTGGCATGGCCACCGTCGCGGCCAGCTACCGGTTTGGCATCCCGCCGGTGGCGGCCGGGCTATTCCTGTTCGGCTTCAGCAGTGGCACCTGGGATGTGGCGATGAACGTGCAAGGCGCCGTCGTCGAGCAGGCGCTGGGCCGGGCGATCATGCCCAGGTTCCACGCCGGGTGGAGCATCGGCACGGTGGCTGGGGCCGGCGCCGGGGCGGCCATGGTCGCCCTCGACGTGCCGGTCGGCGTGCACCTGCTCGCGGCCGCGCTCGCGGTTGCGGGCGCGGTGCCCATCGCAGCCCGCCGTTTCCTCCCCCATGCCCGCGCCCCTGTGCCGACCGGCACCGGGCACCGGGACGAGACGGCAGCCCGGCGCAGCCCTCTCACGGCATGGACCGAGCCCCGGACACTGCTCATCGGCCTGTTCGTGCTGTGCATGGCCTTCGCGGAGGGAACCAGCAACGACTGGCTCAGCCTCGCGGTCATCGGCGGCTACCACACGGCAGCCGCCCTCGGCACCTTGACGTTCGCCGTCTTCCTGGCCGCGATGACCGCCGGCCGCTGGTTCGGCCCCGCCTTCATCGACCGGTACGGCCGGGTCCGGGTCCTGCGGGCGTGTACTGCCACCGCCCTGGCCGGCCTGCTCCTGATCGAGACCGGCGGGCTGCTGCCGACCGCGCTGGCCGGGGCGGCGCTGATGGGGCTCGGGACGTCGCTGGGCTTCCCGGTCGGTATCAGCGCTGCCACCGACGATCCCGGGTATGCACCCGGCCGGGTGAGCACCGCCGCCTCGATCGGCTACCTGGCCTTCCTCGCCGGGCCTCCGGCCGTCGGTTTCCTCGCCGACCACATCGGCGTCCTGCGCGGCCTGTCCATCGCTGGCGCGCTGCTCGCCGTCGCCTTGATCCTCTGCCCCGTCACCGCACCGATCAGCCCGTCCAACCCGGTGAGTACCCCGGAATCCACTAATAGTTGACATTGATTATTCAGTCATGGATACTCGGGTTTGAACGCAGCCACCGCTGCCCGCTCCGAGGAAGGACAACGTGATGAACCTCACGCAAGCCACTCCCGCCGCGCCGGTCCGGATCCCCGCCAACCACGCAATGACCAAGCGGCTCGGCAACTGGACCACCGCGCGCCGGTTCCAGGTCCGCGCCCACCATGGCCACGCCGTGCTGGACCTGCGTTCCCCGCAGATCCCGGACGGTGACATCGAGCTCGAGGTCGACCTCGATCACGCCACGCTCAAGCTGCTGGCCGCCGCCGACGCCGTGGTGGACGACTGGGACCTGCAGATCATCGGCCGCGGCCGGGTCAAGGACGCTGAGCGCCCGGGCGGTCCCGGCGGGCGGCGTATCGTCGTCACCGGCCAGATGCGCCGTGGCGAGATCCGCGTCCACCGGGGTGGCATCGCCCAGCTGTCGGCCATGTTCTCCCGCGAATACTGGGCCGACCTGCGGCGGGCACACAAGGAAGGCGGGTTCCCGACCGTGGATGACCCCACCCGCACCGCCTGAACAACCACCCACAGTGCGCTGCGGAGGACCAGATGGCAAAGAAACGCAAGGTGGGCAACCTGCTCGCGCTGGCCGTGCTGTCCTACCTCACACAACGCCCGATGCACCCCTACGAGCTGGGCCGCACGCTGCGCGACCACGGCGACGCGCGCAGCATCAAGTTCAACCACGGCTCGCTGTACATGGTGGTCCAGCAGCTGGACCGGGCGGGGTTCATCACCGAACAGGAAACCAGCCGCGAAGGGCAGCGCCCAGAGCGCACCGTGTACGCCCTCACCGCGGCCGGGCGGGACGAACTGCACGACTGGCTGCGCGAGCTGGTCGAGGAGCCGCAGCACGAGTACCCGCACTTCGTCGCCGCGCTCTCCCTGATCGCAGCGCTGCCCCCCAGCGACGTTCTCACGCTGCTCCGGCGGCGGCTCACCCGGCTCGCCGAGCAGCGCGCCGAGATCCGGACCATCATCGACGACACGCTCGCCCAGGGCGTGCCGGAGCTGTTCCTGATCGAGGAGGAGTACCGGCTCACCCTGCTGGATGCGGAGTCGTCGTTTGTCGAGCGGTTCATCGGGCGGATCACCGACCCGGAAGCCGGCTGGGGCCCCCTGTGGGCCGAATTCCACGGCGAGCCCGCCTCCAGCGAGGAACGGCGGCAGGCGTGACCCGCCCGGGCCGCCAGGTGCCCGGGCCTAACGGGCTCGCCCCCGCACTGCGGACCCTCGCCGCCCGCGCCGCGATACGCCCAGGCGCCGTCGGCCGTGGGCCAGGCCGCGGCCGTGTGGCCGCACGAGAAGGCCGGCCAGAGGTACGGGCGAAATCACCACGTTTGCGGCGGGAGGCCCGGTTTGACACCTTAGAACATATGTTCGATAGTGTCGGGCTATGGGAGCGGAGATGGCCAGCCTCACATCCCTGTTGCCGCGACGGCATGACGAGGACGTGGTGCCGGATGGCGCAAGGCTGCCGGTGCTCCCTGCCCTGCGCGGGCTGCTGCCGGGAGGGCTGCAGTGCGGGACGGTGGTGGCGGTGGGGCACTGGGGCCTGCTCTGCCTGGCCGTCGCGGCGGGCGCATCAGCGGCCGGGGCCTGGTGCGCGGCCGTCGGGTTGCCGCAGCTTGGGGTGGCGGCGGCGGCCGACGCCGGGCTGGATCCTGGCCGCCTGCTGCTGATCCCGGATCCGGGCGCTGGCTGGCCGCAGGTGGTGGCCTCGCTGATTGACGGATGCGAGCTGGTCCTCCTCCGCCCGCCCGGCCGGCCATCCGCCCAGGTGCGCACCAGGCTCGCCGCCACCCTGCGGCGCCGCGGGGGGGTGCTGGTGGTGGCGGGCGGCTGGGACGGCGCCCAGGCCCGGCTGCTCGTGGTCCGCCAGGAGTGGGCGGGGATCGGGACCGGCCACGGGCGGCTGCGCGCCCGGCGGGTGCAGGTGGCGGCCGACGGCCGGGGCGCGGCGGCGCGGTTGCGGACACGGTGGCTGTGGCTGCCGGGACCGGACGGCTCGGTGGGCACCGTGGACCAGATCACCGTTTCCGGGCAGGACATGCGGGACACCGGATGACGGCAGGCGGGGACCTGCCCGAGCGGGTGCTGGTCGTCCGGTGCCCAGACTGGCCGGCCGCGGGCCGGGAACCGGGGGCGGCCGGCGGCGAAGCGGCCCCGGGCAGTGGGGCGGTACGGGACACGGGCCCCGGGGCGGCAGAATTCGGGCAGGTGGTGTCCGTGGTGGAAGGATTCTGCCCGCGGGTGGAGGTGCTGCATCCCGGTGCCTGCGCCATCGGCGCCCGCGGCCCGGCCCGGTATTTCGGCGGGGAAGGCACCCTGGCGGTAAAGATCATCGAAGCCGTCGCCGGCGGCGGCTTCGCCTGCCAGGTGGGCATCGCCGACGGCCTTTTCGCCGCCCTCCTCGCAGCCGGGCACGCTCAGCGCCCCCGGGACACCCGGCGTGCGCAACCGGGCGCGGTCATGCGGGTGCCTCCCGGCCACACCCGGGCTTTCCTGGCCCCGCTCCCGGTCAGCGTGCTGGACAGCCCGGATCTGACGGACCTGCTCCCCCGGCTGGGCATCAGGACGCTGGGAGAGTTCGCCTCGCTGCCGGCCGCCGAGGTGGCGAACCGGTTCGGGACACCGGGTGTGATCGCTCACCGGCTGGCGCGCGGCCTGGATCGCCGGCCGCTGGCACCCCGCCCGCCATCGGCCGACCTTTCGGTTGGGCAGGAGTTCGACCCGCCCGTTCGCCTGGCGGAGCCGGTGGTGTTCGCTGCCAAGGCGCTGGCGGAGCGGATGCATAACGGCCTTGCGGCCAGCGGACTCGCCTGCGTGCGGGTGCAGGTGCAGGTGGCTTGGGGCAACGGCCAGGAAATCACCCGGCTGTGGCGGCACGACGGGCTGCTTTCCGCGCTGGCGGTAGCTGAACGCGTCCGCTGGCAGCTGGCCAGCAGCCAAGCCTCCCCGCCACCGGCCACCGCCGGCGGAGAACGAACCACTGATGATTTTCCGGGCGGGATCACGATGCTGCGGCTGATCCCCGATCAGCTGGTCCGCGACCATGGCCGGCAGCTCGGCCTGTGGGGAGACGCTGTAGTCAGCGACCGGGTGGCCCGCGCCGCCGTCCGCGTCCAGGCCATGCTCGGGCATGGTGCGGTGACGCGCCCGGTGCCGACGGGAGGCCGCAGCCCGGCCGAGCAGGTGACGCTGGTCCCGTTCGGCGACACCAATGATCGGATGCCGTCACCGGGCGGGGCGGCCGGCCCAGGCAGTACGGGCAGGACAGGCGGAGCGGCCCGGGCGGGCGGGCTGGGCGGAGCGGTCAGGCCCTGGCCAGGGCGGATTCCCGCACCCTTCCCCGCCACGGTCTACCCGGCCCCGCTGCCCGCAAGGATCGCCGACGAGTCGGGTGTCACGGTGGCCGTCAGCGGGCGCGGGCTGGTCTCGGCGCCGCCCGCCCGGATGTCGGCCGACGGCGCGCCGTGGCTGGCGGTCACCGCCTGGACGGGGCCGTGGCCGGTTACCGAGTGGTGGTGGCACCCGCGCGCCGCGCGCAGGCGGGCCAGATTTCAGCTGGTCACCGAGGACGGGGCTGCCTGGCTTGTGGCCGTGCAGGACGGCGGCTGGCTGATCGAGGCCAGATATGACTGACGGCGGCGGCCCGTGAGACGGAAGTAGCAGGCCATGAGCTGGGATAACCCTCCCGTGCCATGGCGGGAGTTGGAGCGCAGCCTGTCCTGGGGAACCCCCGCCCGCCGGCCGGCGGACGGAGGGCAGGCGGAGGAGGCAGAGCCGTGCCCGGTGACCCGCCTGCCCGCCGCCGGCCGGGGCAGCCCGGCCGGCGGGGACCCGGCGTGGGCCGAGCTGCACTGCCATTCGTCGTACAGCTTCCTCGACGGGGCTTCCGCCCCCGCCGAGCTGGTCGCCGAGGCAGCGAACCGCGGGCTGACCGCCCTGGCCATCACCGACCATGACGGCATGTACGGCGTCCCTCAGTTCGCGCAGGCGGCCGCCCGCCTTAAAGAGCAGACCGGCATCGGGATCGGCACGATCTTTGGTGCCGAGCTCAGCCTGGGCCTGCCTGCCGAAGGCGGCGCCGGCCACGGTGCGGCCT
Source organism: Streptosporangiaceae bacterium (assembly GCA_036005525.1). Taxonomy (GTDB): domain Bacteria; phylum Actinomycetota; class Actinomycetes; order Streptosporangiales; family Streptosporangiaceae; genus UBA9676. The sequence goes on along the minus strand of DASYQM010000438.1, from coordinate 9,856 downwards.
CCCGCGGACCCTCGCGGTCAGCCCGGGGGGCGGTGCCGCCCGAAGGGTTCCCTCGAACCCCCGATGGCCCGCGACCCCTCGACGGGCCGCTACCTCCCGGCGGTTCGCAACCCCCCGGCGGGCCGCTACCCCTTGACGGGCCGCTACCCCTTGACGGGCCGCCACCCCTTGACGGGCCGCCACTCCCTGATGGGCCGCCACTCCCCCGCGGGCCACTATCCCCCGGCGGGCCACTATCCCCCGGCGGTTCGCTATCCCTTGGCGGGCCGCAACACGCCGACGGCCCACAACGCCCCGCGGCCAGCCCGGAGGGACGCGGTGCCGCCCCCGGGGCACCCTCGAACCCCCGGTGGCCGGCCACTCCCCGGGCGGGTGCGCCCGACCCGGAAGGCCAGCACCTGCTGGTGCTGGCCCGGGACCCGGAAGGCTACCGGCGACTGTGCCAAGTGATCAGCATGGCGCAGCTCGCCGGAGGCGAAAAGGGCCGCCCCGTCTACGACCTGGAGTCTCTTGCGCAGGCGCACGACGGGCACTGGGTGATCCTCACCGGCTGCCGCAAGGGCGCCGTTCCCGCGGCGCTCGCCTCGGCCGGCCCAGGTGCCGCGGCGGCGGAACTCGAGGCGCTCGCCGCCATGTTCGGCCGCCAGAACGTCGTGGTCGAGCTGACCAGCCACGACCAGCCGGCGGACGACGAGCGTAACGACGCCCTGTACGAGCTGGCCATGAGCACCGGGACAGCGGTGATCGCCACCGGCAACGTGCACTACGCCGCCCCGCGTGATGCCCGGCTGGCCCAGGCGCTGGCTGCGGTCCGGGCCCGCCGCAGCCTGGATGAGATGGACGGCTGGCTGGCCGCCTCCGGCGGCGCGTATCTCCGGTCCGGCGCGGAGATGGCCTACCGGCTCCGCCGCTACCCCGGTGTGGCCGAACGCACTCTGCAGCTCGCGCGCGACTGCGCATTCGACTTCCACGTGATCGCGCCCAGGCTGCCGGTCTTCCCCACCCCGGGCAGGCACACCGAGGCAACCTGGCTGCGCTCGCTGGTCGCCGCGAAGACACCGCAGCGCTACGGCCCGCCGGATGATGAACGCGTCCAGGGGGCCTACGAGCAGCTTGCCCGCGAGCTCGACATCATCGAGACACTTGGGTTCCCCGGCTACTTCCTGATCGTGCACGACATCGTCAGGTTCTGCGAACAGGCCGGCATCTTGTGCCAGGGAAGGGGCAGCGCCGCGAACTCGGCAGTCTGTTACGCACTGGGAGTCACCGGCGTGGATCCCGTTCGGCATGGCCTGCTTTTCGAGCGGTTCCTGTCATCGGGCAGAGACGGCCCGCCCGACATCGACCTGGATATCGAGCACCGGCGCCGCGAGGAAGTGATTCAGTACGTCTACGGGAAGTACGGCCGGGACAAGGCGGCCCAGGTCGCCAACGTGATCTCCTACCGGCCGCGGATGGCGCTGCGCGACGCGGGCCGGGCGCTCGGGTACCCCCCGCAGCAGCTGGACGGGTGGGCCAAGCAGGTGGGGCCCAGGCAGTACGGGGCGGGCCAGCCGATCCCGGCCGACGCAGGCGTCCCGGAGCCCGTCACCGAGCTCGCCACCCGGATGCAGCGGCTGCCCCGTCACCTCGGCATCCACTCCGGCGGGATGGTGATCTGCGACCGGCCGGTCGGGGAGGTGTGCCCGGTGGAGTGGGCACGGATGCCGGGCCGCTCGGTACTGCAGTGGGACAAGGACGACTGCGCCTATGCGGGGCTGATCAAGTTCGACCTGCTCGGCCTGGGCATGCTGACGGCGCTCCGGGACTGTTTCGAGCTGGTGGCGGCCCATCACGGCGTGAGCTGGAGCCTGCACACGATTCCGCAGGAGGACCCCGGCGTCTACGACATGCTGTGTGAGGCCGACACCGTGGGGGTGTTCCAGGTCGAGTCCCGGGCCCAGATGGCCACCCTGCCCCGGCTGCGGCCCAGGAAGTTCTACGACCTGGTGGTCGAGGTCGCGCTGATCAGGCCGGGCCCGATCCAGGGCGGCTCGGTGCATCCGTATCTGCGCCGACGCCACGGCGACGAGCCGCCGGACCTGCCGCACGAGTCCATGCGCCGGGCCCTGGGCAAGACCTTCGGGGTTCCGCTGTTTCAGGAGCAGATGATGCAGCTCGCGGTCGACTGCGCCGGGTTCAGCCCGGCCGAGGCGGACCATCTGCGGCTGGCGATGAGCTCCAAGCGGGGCCCGGAGCGGATCGAGGAGCTGCGCGGGCGGCTGCTGACCGGGATGGCGGCCAGGGGGATCCCGGAGGAGATCGCCGAGGACGTCTACGCCAAGATCCTGGCCTTCTCCAGCTACGGCTTCCCGGAGTCGCACGCGATCAGCTTCGCCTACCTGGTCTACGCCAGCGCCTGGCTGAAGCGCTACTACCCGGCCGCGTTCACCGCTGCCCTGCTGCGTGCCCAGCCCATGGGCTTCTACTCGCCAGCCAGCCTGATCGGTGACGCGCGCCGGCATGGCGTACACGTGCGCGGGGTGGATGTCAACGCGAGCGCCGCCGCCGCCACTCTGGAGAAGCCGGAGACACCGGCCGGCCAGCCCGTGATCAGGCTCGGCCTCGCCGCGGTCAGGAACCTCGGCTCGGATCCCGCCGCCGTCATCGTGGCCGGCCAGCCGTACCGCGATCTGGAGGACCTTGCCCGCCGTACCCGGCTGCCGGCCCCGGCGCTGGAGGCGCTGGCCATGGCGGGCGCGTTCGGCTGCTTCGGGATGAGCCGGCGGGAGGCGCTGTGGGCGGCTGGCGCCGCGGCCACCATCCGGGCCGGCCAGCTGCCCGGCACCACGGTTGGCCTGGCCACGCCGCCGCTGGCGGCCATGACGGCCGCCGAGGAGACTTTCGCCGATCTGTGGGCGACCGGAACCTCCGGCACCCACCCGGTCGCGCACATCAGGGAACCGCTCACCGAGCGGGGCGTGATCGGGGCGGCGGAGCTGAAGACCGCCCGGCCGGGCGCCGCGGTGGTGGTGGCCGGGCTGGTCACCCACCGGCAGCAGCCGGGGACGGCGCGCGGGGTGGTGTTCCTGAGCCTGGAAGACGAGACCGGGATGGCGAACGTGATCTGCCCGCCGCCGGTCTGGGAACGCCACCGGAGGCTCGCGATCGATGCCAACGCCCTGCTCGTGTACGGCCGGGTGGAGCGCATGGACGGGGCGGTTAGCCTGCTCGCCACCCGGCTGCAGCGGCTCCCGGTGGTGGCCGCCGGCCGCAGCCGCGACTTCCGCTGAGCAAGATCCCGCCAACCGGCGGCCAGGCCGTCATGCCCTGGCGGCCAGGCCGTCATCCCCCGGCTGCCAGCCGACCGCCGCCGCGGCAGCCAATCATGATCATGGGATGGCTACTGCAAGAACGATAGTGATCCCATGATCACGGTCCAGCCCCTAGCCGGAACGACATCTAGATCAAGATCATGAATGGTAATGATCTTGGGCGAGTGACTGGTGGGGTGCGTGGGGCGAATGGCTTATTTAACTTGACAGCTAACTAACCAAGTGGTGAAATAAGGCGCATGGACCAGCTCGACGCCGCTTTCACCGCCCTGGCGGACCCGACCCGCCGGGCGATCGTGACTCGCCTGGCGCAAAGCGACGCCACGGTGAACGAGCTGGCCGCGCCCTTTGACGTGACCCTCCCGGCGATCTCCAAGCACCTCAAGGTGCTCGAACGCTGCGGGATCATCTCCCGGACCCGCCGGGCCCAGTTCCGTCCCTGCCATCTTGAGCAGCAGGCACTCGACGCGGCCATGAGCTGGATCGAGGAGAACAGGCGGATCTGGGCGCAGCGTTTCGACAAGCTCGATGCTCACCTGCGCGACATCCAGCGAGCACCTGATCCGGAAGAAACGGCTCCCCACGGAGCACCTTCCCTGCCAGTGGCGGCTTCCCAGAAAGCACCTCCCCAGCGGGAGCGGCTCCCCAAAGTGGCACCTCACCCAGCGGGGGCGGCTTCCCCGGCAGAGAAAGGAACGACCCGTGAGTGACCAGCCCTCCGGCGTGGGCGAGCTCACCTACACCCGCATCTTTGACGCCCCGAGAGAGCTCGTCTTCCGCTGCATGATCGAGCCGGAGCACCTGACCCACTTCTGGGGCCCGGCGGGCGTGAGCACCCCCCTGGAGAACATCAAGGTGGACGCGCGCCCGGGCGGGGTCTTCGAGACCGTCATGGTCAACGACGCCGATGGCAGCCGGTACCCCACGCGGGCGGTCTACGTCGAGGTAGTGGAACCGGAGAAACTCGTCTGGACCGAGCCCGGCACCGGGATGACGACGACCTCGACCTTCTCCGACCTGGGCGGCTCCCGCACCGAGGTCCGTATCCGGCAGACCAACGTGCCCGAGGCTGTCCGCAGCCCCGAAGCGCAAGCCGGTTTCGCGACCTCGCTTGATCGTCTTGCCACCTACCTGGCGAGACTGGCCAACGATGTGTGAAAGGCGATGGCATGCAAACAGTCAATTCAGCCGACGGCACGGAGATCGCCTACGACAAGCAGGGCGATGGCCGGGCCCTGATCCTCATAGATGGCGCCATGAACAGCCGTTCTTCCGGCCCCAAGCCGGAACTGGCCAGCCTCCTCTCGCGGAACTTCACCGTGTACAGCTACGACCGCCGGGGCCGCGGTGACAGCGGGGACACCCCGCCCTATGCGGTCGACCGGGAGATCGAGGATATCGAGGCACTGATCGACGACGCGGGAGGGACCGCTTACCTCTTCGGTCACTCCTCGGGAGCGTGCCTTGCCCTCAAAGCGGCGGTGAAGCTTGACGGCAAAGTCTCCGGGCTCGCCATGTACGACGCCCCCTATGACGACGACCCCGCGGCCGGGCAGGCGTGGCAGGAGTACATCAGGCAGCTCAACAAGGCCCTGGCCGAGGACCGCCGGGGTGATGCGGTGGCCCTGTTCATGAGGTACGTCGGGATGCCCGACAGCCAAATCGACGGCATGCGCCAGACGCCCTTCTGGCCGGCTGCCGAGGCGATCGCACCGACGCTCGGCTACGACCATGCCGGCGTCATCGGCGAGGACAACTCGGTGCCCACCGGGCTGGCGGCACGCGTCGGCGTGGCGGCACTCGTGATCGACGGCGGCGCGAGCCTTCCGTTCATGCACGACACCGCCAGAACGCTCAGCCAGGCGATGCCGCATGCACAGCACCGCACCCTGGAAGGCCAGACGCATGATATCAACCCGGGAGTCCTGGCTCCCGCCCTGGTCGAGTTCTTCAGGTCGTGACGCCCCGCAAGGGCGCCATGTGCCGCAGGCCCGGGACACTCCCCGCCGCCGATCGGCTCAGGCCTCCGGCCCGGCGTCCCGTCGCATGTCGAGTTCCGCCCACACGGCCTTGCCGATCGTGGCCGCGCGAACTCCCCAGTTGTCGGCGAGGGCCTCGATCAGCACGAATCCGAAGCCTGATCCCTCGAGCCGGTCCGGCGTGCGCGGCTGCGGCACCTGCGGGTCGGCGTCATGGACCTCGATCCGCGCCAGGACCCCGCTGTTTCCAGCCTCAGCACCACGGCCGACCCGTCGGTCTGGGCGTGCCGTACCGCGTTGGTGACCAGTTCGGAGACGAGCAGCGCCGCCGTCTCCGCCACGTGCGCCACCCGCCACGAGGCCAGCGCCTCGTGGGTGGCCTGCCGCGCCAGACCGACGGCCCGCGCCGTGGCGGCCAGCGTCAACTGCCGGGCCCGGGATGACTCCCCTGCCCAGGGCCATGTGTGAGGACCGGTGGATCCGTCCACGCAAGCCGTCGTCACCTGACTGCCTCAATCTCGCTATCCGCCGGCCTGTCCGGCACTCGCCACGGCGGATACGTTGCGGCTTCCGGCCCGCGGTTGCACATCATGGACAGCGATCCTGACGTGCGTCTTGGACGTGTTCCCCGTGTGGTACCCCTTAATGATCGGCTGCTTATCTGAAGAAAAGCTGAGAGAGCACTGATCGCAAGCTGACATTCACCTGATCGCCGGCCGGGCGTCTCCGGGATCCAGCTGGCTGACCGCCGGCGGGCCTCCGGGCCCACCGACTGACCGCCGACCGAGAGTCTCCAGGCCGCTGACTGAACGTCAGCGGGGGTCGTCGGGCCCGCTGGCTGACTGGCGGCCGGCCATCATGGGGCCCGCCGACTGACCGTCGGCAAGGGGTCGTCGGGCCGACTGGCTGACCGGCGGCCGGGCACCTCCTAGAGCTGGCTGACCGTTGGCGGCATCTCTTGGGTCGGCTGATTGACCGCCGAACGCTCCCGGTGCTCGCGCCGCCCGGTCACCCGCTACCAGACCCGGGCCCAGTCCCCTGCCGCCCGACCCGGGCCTCGCCCGACCCGGGCCCTGCCCTGCACGGCAATGGCATGATGCGAAGGGCGATGGGGCCGCCGTGATCCCGGGGCCGCGCCCTGTGGCCCTGGGCAGGAAAGGTGAGAGCGTGACGGCGGTGATGACCGGATGACCACAGCCCACATCCCGCCCGAGGTGCTCACACGAGCCGGGCTGCCCGCGGCCGAGGCGGAGAACTGGGCAGCGTCGGCGCCCCACCCGCACGGCACCTTCGCGGCGGCGTCGGACGTGGTCAGCGTCTTCCTCAGCCGCGGTGAGGCGCTCGTGCGGCGCCTGCCCGCGCCAGCGCGCTGCAGCGCCGACGAGCGTGCCGCGCGTGAGGTGATCGCCGGAATTATGACCGGCGCCCGTGAGCGCTTCCTGCGCGCGTATGCGGCCGCGCTCTACGACGCGCTCACCGCCGACCGCACCAGGCCGCTCAGGCTCGACGCGCTCGTCAGCGAAGCCGCCACACTCGTCCCCGGCCTCGTGCCGTCATCGGCTGAGATGGATGCCGAGCGCGCGCGGGCGCTGCCGGACAAGGAAGGCATAGAGTTCGCCCACGGCCTGCTGATCTCGCACATCCTGGCCCTGCCAGGGCCCGGCCGGCACCTGATCGGCGCGATGCTCCAGCCCACCGCCGCGGTGTTCGAGCACCTGGGGGAGCTCCGCGACACCGGCACGGCCGACCTTGGCCCGGTCCGCGTGGTGCGCCGCGGACGGGCGGGCATCCTCGAACTGAGCAACCCGCGGCACCTCAACGCCGAGGACGAAACGACGCTCGCCGCGACCGAGTGCGGCATTGACCTGATCCTGCTCGACCCGGCCATCGAGGTGGGGGTGATACGCGGTGGCGTGACGCAGCACCCGAGCTATCCCGGGATGCGGGTCTTCGGATCCGGCATCAACCTCACCCACCTCTATCAGGGGCGCATCGACTATCTCTTTTACCTGGAGCGCGACCTCGGCTATGTCAACAAGATCTACCGTGGCATCGTCCCCGCCACCCAGGACCTCGGTGCCTGGGCAGACAGCGCCGGTCATGAGGGCGCGGTCGAAAAGCTGTGGGTGGCTGCGGTGGAATGCTTCGCGATCGGCGGTGCCTGCCAACTCCTGCACGTCGTGGATCATGTCATCGCCACGCAGGGATCCCGCCTGTTCCTCCCCGCGCGCAAGGAAGGGATCATCCCGGGCGCGTCCAATCTGCGCCTGCCCCGGTTCGTCGGGGACCGCGCCGCCCGCCAGGCGATTCTCTCGGGCCGGGAGTGGGCCGCGGGTGATGAGGACGCGGCGTCCCTCTGCGACGAGGTGGTGGAACCCGGCGCGATGGACCGGGCGATCGAGACGCGGGCCGCGGCGCTGACCGACTCCGGGCTCGTGAACGCGACCGCCAACCGGCGCACCCTGCGGGCCGGCCAGGAGCCGCTCGACCTGTTCCGCGAGTACATGGCGACGTACGCCCGCGAGCAGGCGGGCTGCCATCTGAGCCCGGCGCTGGTTCACAATCTGGAAGTGCACTGGCATGCGCGCGAGCGCGGCATCTGAGCGATGAGGGGCCCGGTGATGGCGGACGCGCCATCAGGGCAAGCTCGCCGACGAGAGGATCTACGTACAGCGTGGTGATCGCCGCCGAAACCCGCGCGACCCTCGACCTCAACCACGACTTTATGCTGAAGCAGATGGTGGGCACCAAGCTCGACGTGGCGGCGTTTCTGGCCCCGAGACCCAAAGAGCCGGCGTCGCGCTGCCCCCCGGCCCGCCGCTGGCCGGGCGAGCGCGCCGACCGCGTAAGCCGCCTCGGGCCGTTTGATATGGCCACAGCCGCCGACCGGGAGCAGTTTCGGCGTTGACTCGCATCGCCCGGAGCGGCAGGCTTGAGGGCGGCCTGTGCAGGCCGCCGGTAGGTCACGCCGACGCGGGATCATCGCGTTAGGCATGCGTGCCCCGCGCCGTCGCATGAGGTGGGAGAGATCGTGACTACGCAGCGCCTGAGAAGGCGTGTGCCGCTGACCAGGTGGACGGCACCCGTTGCCCGCTCCCCCGAGGCCGGGCCCCGCGACGCCAGTCCGACCGATGCCCGCCTCTCGCCTCCCGGGTCCCGGGATGCCGGCCCCGGCGACGCTGGTCCCCCCGCCGAAGGTACTCCCGGTGCCGGTTCCTCCGCTGCCACCTCGGAACGCCGCCGGGTCCTCCAGTGGCCCCACCTGTCCTGGGTGGATATCGCCTGGGTCGGGTTCGTCGCGCTCAACCTGGCCGCGATGCGGCTGCTCCCCGCCTGGCAGACCGTCCCGTTCCTGGCCATCTGGGTGAGCCTGACCGTGATCTACGGCTTCCGGCTGTGGCGGCTCCAGCCCACCATCTTGACCCTGGCCGCCGTGACGGTCGCGACCGGCGGCATCATCGGCGTGCAGGTAATCAAGGGCAAGCAGGACGCCGACTACCTCGCCGAAGTCCCGCTGATCGCGCTGATGTTCCTGGTGATGGTCTGGCACGGCCGGCGGCGGCTGGCGGCGACGGAGGAACGGCTGGCGGCGATGGAGGAGGTGCAGCGGGTCTCACAGGAGAACCTGCGGCTGCTGAAACAGCAGCGGCGGTTCCTGCAAGACGCCTCCCATGAACTCGGCACGCCCATAACGGTGGCGCTCGGGCACGCGGAACTGATCGAGCGCGCGGTCACCAACAGCGTGGTCGCCGATGACGCGCATGTGGTCACCGACGAACTGATGCGGCTGCGGCGGCTGGCCACCCGGATGCTCCTGCTGGCCTCGGCGGACAGCCCGGACTTCCTGCACCTCGAGCCGGTCGCGCTCGAGTCCGTGGCGGTCGAGGCGCTCGACCGGTGGGGCCACACCCCGCGGCGGTGGCGGCTGAGCGCCACCGCCGAGGCGACCGTCCTCGTCGACCGCGACCGGCTCGGGCTCGCGCTCGACGCACTGCTCGAGAACGCCATCGCGCACACCACGGCGGGAGACCTCATCGAACTCGGCGCCCGCCGAGGGAACGGGCAAGTCATCCTGTCGGTGGCGGACTCGGGATCCGGAATCCCGGCGGCAGACCTTGAACGGATCTTCCATCGGTTCGCCAGGTCCGACCCGCACCGCACCCGCGAGGCTGGCGGGTTCGGCCTCGGCCTGGCCATCGTGCAGGCGATCGCGGAGGCCCACCACGGCTCGGCCCGGGCCAGCAGCACGCTCGGCCACGGCTCGGTGTTCGAGGTACTGCTGCCCGTGGACCCGGCATCGTCGGACCCGGAGACGCCCGCGCCGCCCGGGCCCATGGCGGCGCGCTCATCATTGGGTCCGGTGGCAGGGCGTAAGGGACTTTCGGCGCCTGGGCCGGGCGGTTGGTCTCTGCCGCCGACGTGAGGGCCGGGTGACACTTCGGGACAGCGGATAGGCACCGGGCTGGAATACGGGACATGCCACGGCGGCCGCCAGCGAAACTGACCTGACCGGAGTGCGACATGCCCGACCAGCCGACCGATCATGCGGGGCTCGAGACCCTG
>DASYQM010000437.1:0-19500 GCA_036005525.1 Streptosporangiaceae bacterium | reverse complement strand
CGGGAACCGGGCCAGGCCCAGCTGGCCGCAATAAATCACCATCTGAACGCCGGAATCTGCAACAAATCGTCTGCTGAACGCAGCATGCGCGCGCATCTCCCGGCCAGGCGTGCTCTTAGTCTTGACGGGGAGGTGGCCCGGAGTGCGGCACACCCGGAACTGAGGCGGGGATGAGGGATCTGAACGTGACCGCGAAAAGCACAACAGCGCACCTGCGCGCGCTGGCGGACGCCCACAGCGCACACAACTACCACCCGCTGCCCGTGGTCATCGCGCACGGCGAGGGCGCCTGGGTGACCGACGTCGAGGAGCGCCAGTACCTGGACCTGCTCGCGGCGTATTCGGCCCTCAACTTCGGCCACCGCCACCCCCGGCTTGTCGCCGCCGCGCAGCGCCAGCTGGAACGGGTGACGCTGGTCAGCCGGGCGTTCGACCATGACCAGTTCGGCCCGTTCTGCGCCGAACTCGCCGCGCTGGCGGGCACGGAGATGGTGCTGCCGATGAACACCGGCGCGGAGGCGGTGGAGACGGCGATCAAGACGGCCCGCAAATGGGGTTACGAGGTCAAGGGCGTGCCCGCGGACCAGGCGGTCATCGTGACCTTCGAGGGGAACTTCCACGGGCGGACCACCACCATCGTCAGCTTCTCCACCGACGAGGACGCGCGCGCCTCCTACGGTCCCTACACCCCCGGCTTCCGCGTCGTGCCTTACGGCGACCCGGCGGCGCTCGCCGCGGCCATGGACTCCCGGGTGGTCGGCGTGCTGATCGAGCCGATCCAGGGCGAGGCCGGCGTGGTGGTGCCGCCGCCCAGCTACCTGAGCGCCGTCCGGGAGGCATGCACCGCCCACGGCGCGCTGATGATCGCCGACGAGATCCAGTCCGGCCTCGGCCGGACCGGGACAACGTTCGCCTGCGAGCACGAGAACGTGACACCGGACATGTACCTGCTCGGCAAGGCGCTCGGCGGTGGCATCGTGCCGGTTTCGGCGGTGGCGTCCTCCCGCGAGGTCCTCGGTGTGTTCCGGCCCGGCCAGCACGGCTCCACGTTCGGCGGCAACGCGCTCGCGTGCGCGGTCGGCCGCGAGGTGATCGCGATGCTGTCCACCGGCGAGTTCCAGGAGCGCTCCGCCAAGCTGGGCACGCACCTGCACGACCGGCTGTCGGCGCTGCCACGCGGGGCGGTGCGCCAGGTGCGCGGCCGCGGCCTGTGGGCCGGCGTGGAGTTCGCCGCCCTCAGCGGCCGGGAGGCCTGCGAGCGCCTGGCCGCGCGCGGGGTCCTCGCCAAGGACACCCACGGCACCACCATCCGCCTCGCCCCGCCCCTGGTCATCACGGGGGAAGACCTCGACTGGGCCCTCGACCAGCTCGAGCAGGCGATCCGCTAGCCGTCGCCCAGGCGGCGGTAGTTGCGGGAGTAGTACAGCAGCGGGCCGCCTTCCGGGCTGGGCTCGGTGACGGCCAGGACCTCGCCGACGACGATGCTGTGGTCGCCGCCGTCGTGGACGGCGGTGGTCCGGCACTCCATCGCTGCGAGGGCGTCGTCGAGGATGGGCGCGGCCGTCAGCGGGCCGCGGTGATGCCGGAACGCGTCGAGCTGGCCCTCCAGCGGCCGCCCGCGCATCGCCAGCCAGCGGGCGGTCTTCTCCGCGTCCTCGTTCAGCACCGACACCGCCCAGGTGCCGGTGGCCAGCACCGCGTCATGGAAGCGGGCGACCTTCTCCGCGCAGAACAGGACGAGAAGCGGTTCAAGAGACACCGCGGTGAAGGCGGTCACCGTCATCGCGTGATCCACACCGTCCGCCCTGGTGGAGACCACGACGATGCCGCTGGCGAAGCGTCCGGCGGCCCGCCGGAACTCGGCCGGGCTCACCGGGGCCATGTGTCCGTCCGCCGCGGCCATCTGCCCGCGCGCCGCGGCCGCGTGAACGTGAGCACCACGCCCAGCCCGGCGCCGACGGCGCCCCCGTACAGATACCACTTGCCCGCGGTGGTGTTGGTGACGATCACGCTGCCGGCCGCGGTCGGCATGGTCAGCACGAGCGAAGCGAGAAACCATCCGGCCGCCGGGGCGAGGCCGCCCAGCGGGGAGCCCATGCCCAGGCCGCCCAGCAGGCAGGTGAGGAAGATCAGCACGGAGAACGCCAGCGCCGCCACCGGCACCGCGCCGATGACGTGGCTGAACTGGAAGCAGCCGATCAGCGCTTGCATGACGCCGAGCAGGAACAGCGCCGCGTAGGTGCCACCGGTGCTGAGCGCACCCCGGCGGGCCGGGCTCGGCTCTGGCGTGCTGTCCACGCAGAGCAGGCTATACGGCGCCGGCGGCGGGGCGATCGCCGTCACCTGCCGTCACAGGCCAGCGAACAGATCCTGCTCGCGCCCCCGCGGTCCCGCGCCGGGACCGCCGGGACCAAGCGGCCCGGCGAGCAGCGTGTAGTACTCGCGGCCGTCGATCCGCTGGCCGACCATGTCGGAAAGGGCGAAGAAGGGGCCGTCCACGGCGACCTGGGTGGCGTGCGACCGGAGCGCTGCGATCTTCGCCGCGAGGTAGCCGGTACCGTCGATCTCGGTCGTGACCTGCTCATCCGGCACCCCGAACGGCAGGTCCGCCACCGAGCCGGCCTGCCTGAAACCGGCCGGCGGGGTGGGGCCGAGCTTGATCGCCTCGGCCAGCACCGAGCGCGGCATGGCCGTCGCATAGAGCTTCGCCACCCGCCAGCAGGAGCCGCCGCCGGGCGGGACCGCGGCGCGGGGGTCGGCGGCGACCCGGACCGCCTGCCGGGTCACCCGGTGCGCCTGGATGTGATCGGGATGGCCGTAGAAGCCGTTGGCGTCGTAGGTGACGACGACCTGGGGCGCCACGTCGCGGATCACGGCGGCGAGCTCGCCCGCCGCCTCGTCCAGGTCTGCCTGCCAGAAGCAGCCGGGGGACTGATTGGCCGGCAGGCCCATCATCCCGGAATCACGCCACCGGCCGGGGCCGCCGAGGAACCGGTGGTCGGTCACGCCGAGCGCGGCGCAGGCGGCCGCCAGCTCGCCGGCCCGGTACTCCCCCAGCCGGTCCCCGGCGCCGGCGGCCAGGTATGCCAGTTCCGGCGGGATGATCTCACCCAGCTCCCCCCGGGTGCAGGTGACCAGGGTGACGCCGGCGCCCTGCGCGGCGTAAGCCGCCATCGTCGCGCCGGTGCCGATCGACTCGTCGTCGGGGTGGGCGTGTACCAGCAGCAGCCGCCGAGAGTCGCCAGCACCCACACGGGCGAGCCTATCGGCGCCGCGGCTGGCAAGATCGGGACATGACGGACAGCTTCCCGCGGCAGCAGGCCAGGACCCGGGGATTCAGCCTCGGCGCCCCGCGCTCGTTCCAGATCTCCCCCGACGGCGGCCGGGTGGCCTTCCTGCGCAGCCGGGGCGGCAACGACCCGGTCACCTGCCTGTGGGTGCTCGACGCAGGCACCGGGCAGGAGCGCCTGGCCGCCGACCCCGCCGCGCTCGGCATGCCGGGCGCGGGCATGACCGAGATGACAGCCGCAGAGCGGGCCATCAGGGAACGGACGCGCGAGCGGGCCGGCGGAATCGTGGGATTCGCGACCGACGCGGCGCTCACGGTGGCCGCGTTCGCCCTGGCCGGCCAGGTTTATCTGGCGGACCTGACCGGAGGCGCCGCGCCGCGGGCGGTCCCGGGCCGCCTTCCCGCGTTCGATCCGCGCCCCGACCCATCCGGGCAGCGGGTCGCGTACGTCTGCGACGGCGCCCTGCGGGTCACCGACCTGGCCACGGGGCAGGACCGGGAAGTGATCGGGCCGGACGGCACGCCGGAACTGACGTTCGGCCTGGCCGAGTTCATCGCCGCCGAGGAGATGGGCCGCACCCGGGGCTACTGGTGGGCGCCCGACGGCACGGCCCTGCTCGTGACCAGGGTGGACAGCACGCCCGTCCACCGCTGGTACATCGCCGACCCGGCGAACCCCGCCCGGCCGGCTACGGAGGTCGCCTATCCCGCCGCGGGCACCCCGAACGCCGATGTGACGCTGGTACTGGCCGGCCTGGATGGCAGCCGGGCCGCGCTGGAATGGGACCGGACGGCATTCCCGTACCTGGTGACGGTGAACTGGGAACACGACGTCGCGCTGGTCGTGGTGCAAAGCCGCGACCAGCGCCGGATGCTCCTGCTCTCCGCGGACCCGGCCAGGGCCGCTACAACGGTGCTGCGCGCGGACAGCGACGGGCGCTGGCTGGACATCGTGCCCGGGGTGCCGGCCCGGACCGGCGACGGCCGGATCGTCTGGGCGGCTGACGTCGACGGGGCGAGGCGGCTGCTGGTCGCGAGCCCGGAAGAACTCGCCGAGGGCACCGCGGCACCGGTCACGCCCGCGGGCCTCCAGGTGCGGGAGGTCCTCGACGTCGACTCCGGCACGGTGCTGTTCACCGCGTCGGAGGACGAGCCGACCGAGATCGGCCTGTGGACGTACGGCCCCGGCGGGCTGGCACAGATCACCGGGGAAGCAGGCGTGCACCATGGACACCGGGCCGGGGGCACTACCGTGATCACCAGCCGGACCCTGACGGAGGCTGGCGCCAGGCCGCGGGTGGTGCGCGATGGCTCGGCCGACACGCCGATCGCCTCGCTGGCCGAGCACCCCAGCCTGCCCACCCCGCGGCCGGACATCTTCGCGGCCGGGTCACGGGGCATCCGCACGGCGCTGCTGCTGCCGTCCTGGCACGAGCCCGGCTCGCGGAAGCTGCCGGTGCTGCTCGACCCCTACGGGGGGCCGCACCTTCAGCGCGTGCTGGCGGCGCAGGCGGCCTTCTTCACCTCCCAGTGGCTCGCCGACCAGGGCTTCGCCGTGGTGGTCGCGGACGGCAGGGGCACCCCCGGCCGTGGGCCGGAGTGGGACAGGGCGGTCTGGCATGACCTGGCCGGGCCGGTGCTCCAGGATCAGGTCGAGGCGCTGCACGCGGCCGCCGGGCGCTGCGGCGACCTGGACACCTCCCGCGTCGCGATCCGTGGCTGGTCCTTCGGCGGCTACCTGGCCGCGCTCGCGGTCCTTCGGCGCCCGGAGGTGTTCCACGCCGCGGTCGCCGGCGCGCCTGTCACCGATCAGCGGCTCTACGACACCCACTACACCGAGCGCTACCTGGGGCATCCGGATGAGAATCCCGAGGTCTACGACAGGTGCTCCCCGGTCAGGGATGCCGAACGGATGGCCACGCGCGCGCGGGAATCCGGGGGCGGGGCGGCCGGAGCGGACGGGATCACGGTCCGGCCGCTGATGATCATCCACGGGCTCGCCGACGACAACGTGGTCGTCGCCCATTCCCTGCGGCTGTCGTCCGCGCTGCTCTCCGCGGGGTACCCGCACACGGTGCTCCCCCTGTCCGGGGTCACCCACCTGGCGTCGCAGGAAGAGGTGGCCGAGAACCTGCTCCTGCTCCAGGTGGACTTCCTCCGGCGGGCCCTCGGGCTGGCGGGCCAGCCGGGTGGGTAAACGATAAATAGGCAGCGGGTGTAGCCAGAGTCACATGCCTGTAACCGTCGCCCGGGTCTGCGTGGTGATATGCAGTGGAATAGGGTTCCAGCGCGGTGACCCGAGCAGAATCACAGGGCGGAGACGTCAAGGATGACGCAGGCAACAACGGCGCCGGCCGAGACCAGGGCGCAGATCCCCGAGCGCACCTTGCGGAAGGACCCGTGGTGGCGGCAGCCGACGATCAACGGCACCGCCCTCGCGGTGGTGGTGATCTACCTGACCTGGGCGTCGCTGGTCAACGCCGACTATTTCTGGGAGCCGTACATCTCCCCGCTGTACTCGCCGTGCCTGGCGACGACCTGCACGCCCGGCGCCGGGTACGACTGGATCCCGTGGCTGACCTGGCTCTCACCGGCGATCATCATCATCGGCGGGCCGCTGGGCTTCCGGCTCACCTGCTATTACTACCGGAAGGCCTACTACCGCGCGTTCTGGCGGTCGCCGGCCGCCTGCGCGGTCCGCGAGCCGCACGCGAGGTACACCGGGGAGACCCGGTTCCCGCTGATCCTGCAGAACGTGCACCGGTATTTCTTCTGGATCGCGATGGCTTTCAACGTGATCCTCTCGATCGACGCCGTGATCGCATTCCGCGACCATTCCGGAAACTGGGGCCACATGGGGCTCGGCACGCTGGTCCTGCTGGTCAACGCCAGCTTGCTGTGGCTGTACTCGCTGTCCTGCCACGCGTGCCGGCATACGGTCGGCGGCCGGCTCAAGCATTTCTCCAAGCACCCGGTCAGGTACTGGATGTGGACCCAGGTCTCCAGGCTGAATATCAGGCACATGCAGTACGCCTGGCTATCGCTGTTCTGGGTGCTGTTCACCGATCTCTATATCCGGCTGGTGGCCAGCGGCGCCATCACCGACCCGCGGTTCTTCTAGGCCGCCGCAGCAAGCTAGGCAAGAAGGTGCGCAGCGCAGATGAGTGACATCGAACGGCTCTCCTACGACGTGGTGGTGATCGGGGCGGGCGGCTCCGGGCTGCGGGCGGCCATCGAGGCACGGCAGGCAGGCAAGCGGACCGCAGTCATCTCCAAGTCGCTCTTCGGCAAGGCGCACACGGTCATGGCCGAGGGTGGCTGCGCCGCCGCGATGGGCAACATGAACCCGAATGACAACTGGCAGGTCCACTTCCGGGACACGATGCGCGGCGGCAAGTTCCTCAACAGCTGGCGGATGGCAGAACTGCACGCCAAAGAGGCGCCGGACCGGGTCTGGGAGCTGGAGGCCTGGGGCGCGCTGTTCGACCGCACCGCCGACGGCAAGATCAGCCAGCGCAACTTCGGCGGCCACGAGTACCCGCGGCTCGCCCACGTCGGCGACCGGACCGGCCTGGAGATGATCCGCACGCTGCAGCAGCGGGTCGTGGCGCTGCAGCAGGAGGACGCCAGGGAGCACGGCGATCCCGAGGCGATGATCCGGGTGTTCGCCGAGACCACGATCACCCGGCTGATCACCGAGGGCGGCAGCATCGCCGGGGCGTTCGGCTACGTCCGGGACACCGGTGATTTCGTGGTGTTCGAGGCGACCGCCGTCGTGCTCGCCACCGGCGGCATCGGCAAGTCGTACAAGGTCACCTCCAACTCGTGGGAGTACACCGGCGACGGGCACGCGCTCGCGCTGCTGGCTGGCGCCAGCCTGCTGAACATGGAGTTCGTGCAGCTGCACCCGACCGGCATGATCTGGCCGCCGTCGGTCAAGGGCATCCTGGTCACCGAGTCGGTCCGCGGCGACGGCGGGGTCCTGCTCAACTCCGAGGGCAAGCGGTTCATGTTCGGGTACGTGCCGGACGTGTTCCGCGCGCAGTACGCGGAGACAGAGGAGGAGGCCGACCGCTGGTACGAAGACCCGGATCACAACCGCCGCCCGCCGGAACTGCTCCCGCGTGACGAGGTCGCTCGCTCCATCAACTCCGAGGTCAGGGCGGGCCGGGGCTCTCCGCACGGCGGCGTGTTCCTGGACATCGCCTCGCGCCGACCGGCCGAGGAGATCCTGCGCCGGCTGCCGTCCATGTACCACCAGTTCAAGGAGCTGGCCGACGTGGACATCACCAAGGAGCCGATGGAGATCGGGCCGACCTGTCACTACGTGATGGGCGGCGTCGAGGTGGACCCGGACACCCAGGCGGCCAGCGTGCCCGGCCTGTTCGCGGCGGGTGAGGTATCCGGCGGCATGCACGGCTCCAACCGGCTTGGCGGCAACTCGCTGTCCGACCTGCTGGTGTTCGGCCGCCGCGCCGGGCGCAGCGCGGCGCAGCACGCGGACTCGGTCGCCGCCGCCGGGCGGCCGGCGGTCGGCCAGGCCGCCGTGGACGCCGCCGTCGCGGAGGCGCTGGCCCCGCTTGAGCGGGACGGCGGGGAGAACCCCTACGAGGTGCACGCGGCGCTGCAGGAGCTGATGACCGACCAGGTCGGGCTCATCAGGAACGAGGGCGAACTGCAGGGCGCCCTCGCCGAACTGGACAAGCTGCGGGCCCGCGCCGCCCAGGTCAGCGCGGAAGGCGGCCGCGCCTACAACCCCGGCTGGCATCTGGCCCAGGACCTGCGCAACATGCTGTTTGTCTCCGACTGCGTGGCGCAGTCGGCGCTGGAGCGCCAGGAGTCGCGCGGCGGGCACACCCGCTCGGACTACCCGGAGATGTCACCGGAGTGGCGCAAGATCAACCTGGTCTGCGCGCTCGACGGTGACCAGGTCAAGCTGGCCCGCCAGCCGGTGGTACCGATGCGGGATGACCTGCTCGGGCTGTTCGATCTGGCCGAGCTCAAGAAATATCTCACCGATGACGAGCTGGCAGGCCTGACGGCCGGCTCGTCCACGGCCGCGCAGGAGGAGACGCGCTGATGAGCTACAAGGCGGCGCTGCGGGTATGGCGCGGCGATCACGGGGAGGGCGATCTTGCCGACTACACCGTCGAGGTGAACGAGGGCGAGGTCGTCCTGGACGTGCTGCACCGGCTGCAGGCCAGCCAAGCCAACGACCTGGCGATCCGGTGGAACTGCAAGGCCGGCAAATGCGGCTCCTGCTCCATGGAGATCAACGGCCGCCCCCGGCTGGCCTGCATGACCCGGATGTCGGTGTACGCGCCGGAGGAGGTGCTCACGATCACCCCGTTGCGCACCTTCCCGGTGATCAGGGACCTGGTCACAGACGTCTCGTTCAACTATGCCAAGGCGCGGGAGATCCCGTCGTTCACCCCGGACCCCGCGGTGGGCCTGGGTGAGTTCCGCATGCAGCAGGTGGACGTGGAGCGCTCGCAGGAGTTCCGCAAGTGCATCGAGTGCTACCTGTGCCAGAACACCTGCCACGTGATCCGCGACCACCCGGAGAACGAGCGGGCGTTCGCCGGCCCGCGTTTCCTGATGCGGATCGCCGAACTGGAGATGCACCCGGCCGACACCGCCGACCGGCGCGAGATCGCTCAGGACGACTTCGGCCTCGGCCTGTGCAACATCACCAAGTGCTGCACCGAGGTCTGCCCGGAGAACATCAAGATCACCGACAACGCGCTGATCCCGATGAAGGAACGCGTGGTGGGCCGCAAGTACGACCCGCTGGTCTGGCTCGGCGCGAAGATCGGCCGGCGCCCGCGTCACGACACGCCGGCCGTGCCCGGCGCTAAGGGCTGAACCCGGACCGGGCGGAGAAGGCAAGTTTTACCGCCCGCTGGCGCTAGCGCGGTTCCGCAGTCCGTACCATGTGTCCAGCGCGCCCGTCCCGGACCCGCCGTGGGGGATAGCGTGCAGGGATCGGACCATCCCCGCGCGAAAGGCAGGCATGACACAACTGACCTACCTGGAGGCTGCCGTCGTTGGCCTGATCCAGGGCGTCACGGAGTTGTTCCCCATCTCCAGCCTCGGGCACAACGTCCTGCTCCCCGCCCTCGTGGGAGGCAGCTGGGAGGCCGACCTCAACGTCGCCAGCTCCGAGTCCCCGTACCTGGCCTTCGTCGTCGGGCTGCACGTCGCGACCGCGATCGCGCTGCTGATCTACTTCTGGCGTGACTGGGTACGGATCGTCCGCGGGTTCTTCACCTCGATCGGCCACGTCATCCGGCCCGAGGAGGGCACCAGCAGGTGGCAGCTGCAATCGGCCGACGAGCGCCTTGCCTGGCTGATCATCGTGGCGACGATCCCGGTGGGGCTGGTCGGGCTCGTGTTCGAGCACGAGTTCCGGGTCCTGTTCGGCAAGCCCATCCGGGCCGCGATCTTCCTCATCGTCAACGGCCTGATCCTGCTGGCCGGGGAGCGTTTCCGCCGGAAGGCGTCGGTGCAGGCGGACCGGGAGATCGCGCAGGAGCGTGAGCTGGTGGCCGTCGGCGCCGCGCGCCGGCCCGGCGCCGGGCGGCACGCGGCGGGCCACCACGCCGAGCGGGAGGCCGAGTACGAGCAGGGGGTCGAGTCGGACCGGCGGCTTGCCGGGCAGGGCTACCTGTCGGCGCTGCTCATCGGGTCGGCGCAGATCCTGGCGCTGCTGGCCGGCATCAGCCGGGACGGGGTCGCGATGGTGGCGGGCATGTTCCGCGGGCTGTCCCGCGAGGACGCCGCCAGGTTCGCCTTCCTGCTCGCCACCCCGGTCATCCTGGCCGCCGGCGTGCTGAAGGTGCCCGACCTGATGGGCCCGCTGGGGAGCGGCATCCAGGGCCAGATCCTGGTCGGCAGCGTGCTGTCGGGCGTCGGCGCCTACCTGTCGGTGCGGTTCCTCGTCCGCTACTTCCGGACCCGGACGCTGACCCCGTTCGCGATCTACTGCATCGTCGTCGGCCTCGGCAGCGTGGTCTACCTCAGCCTGCGGTAGCCCCCGCCCCGTGGTCTACTTCAGCCTGCGGTAGCCACCGCCCCGCGGGCGCGGCGGCCCCGCTCGCGCATCCGTTCCTTGGCGTCAAGCACCGCCTTGCGCAGCCGCACCGCGGACGGGGTGACCTCCACGCACTCGTCGTCCGCGCAGAACTCCAGTGCCTGCTCCAGGCTCAGCACCCGCGCCGGCACCAGCCGCTCGAGTTCCTCCCCGGTGGACTGCCGCACGTTGCTGAGCTTGCGCTCCCGGGTGATGTTGACGTCCATGTCGTCGGCGCGCGCGTTCTCCCCGACGATCATCCCCTCGTAGACCTCGGTGCCCGGCGACACCAGCAGCGAGCCGCGCTCCTGGAGGGAGAAACAGGCGTAGCTGGTGACCGTCCCGGACCGGTCGGCCACCAGCGACCCGGTGGGGCGCACCCGCATCGCCCCCGACCACGGCTCGTAGCCCTCGAACACGTGATGGGCGATGCCGGTCCCCCTGGTGTCGGTGAGAAACTGGGTCCGGAACCCGATCAGGCCGCGGGCGGGCACGGTGAAGTCAAGCCGCACCCAGCCGGTGCCGTGGTTGGTCATGTTCTCCATCCGGCCCTTGCGCACGGCCAGCAGCGAGGTCACCGCGCCCAGGTAGTCCTCCGGCACGTCGACGGTGAGCCGTTCCACCGGCTCGTACAGCGCGCCGTCGATCTGCCTGGTGACGACGGTCGGCCGGCCCACGGTCAGCTCGTATCCCTCCCGGCGCATGGTCTCGACCAGCACCGCCAGGGCGAGCTCTCCGCGGCCCTGCACCTCCCACGTGTCCGGGCGCCCGGTAGGCAGCACCCGCAGCGACACGTTGCCGACCAGCTCCCGCTCCAGCCGGTCACGCACCAGCCGCGCGGTGAGCTTGGTGCCCTTCTCCCGCCCGGCCAGCGGCCCGGTGTTCACACCGATCGTCACCGACACCGCCGGCTCGTCCACCGTGATCAGCGGCAGCGGCCGCGGGTCGTCGGCGTCCGCCAGCGTCTCGCCGATCATGATGTCGGCGATGCCCGCCACCGCGATGATGTCCCCCGGGCCCGCGGTCTGGGCCGGCACCCGCTCCAGGGCCTCGGTGAGGTACAGCTCAGTGATCTTCACGCGCTCCACCGAGCCGTCCCGCCGGCACCAGGCCACCTGCTGGCCGCGGCTGATCGTCCCGCCGTGCACCCGGCACAGCGCGATCCGGCCCAGGTAGGAGGAGGCGTCCAGGTTGGTGACGTGCGCCTGCAGCGGCGCGCCGGGGTCGTACGACGGCGCGGGCACCGTCTCGCGCAGCGCGGTGAACAGCGGCTCCAGGTCAGGCGAGTCCGGCAGGGTGCCGTCCTCCGGCCGGGTGAGCGAGGCCCGGCCGGTCCGGGCGGAGGCGTACACGATCGGGAACTCGATCTGCTCCTCGGTCGCGTCGAGGTCCAGGAACAGCTCGTAGCAGGCGTCCACCACCTCGGCGATCCGGGCGTCGGCCCGGTCCACCTTGTTGATCACCAGGATGACCGGCAGCCCGGCCTCCAGCGTCTTGCGCAGGACGAACCGGGTCTGCGGCAGCGGTCCCTCACCCGCGTCGACCAGCAGCAGGACCCCGTCCACCATGGAAAGACCGCGCTCCACCTCGCCGCCGAAGTCGGCGTGGCCCGGGGTATCCACGATGTTGATGGTCAGCCCGCCGTGGGCGACGGCGGTGTTCTTGGCCAGGATCGTGATGCCCTTCTCCCGCTCCAGGTCGCCGGAGTCCAGCACCCGCTCGGCGACGCGCTCGTTCGCGCGGAACGCGCCCGACTGCCACAGCATCGCGTCCACGAGCGTCGTCTTGCCGTGGTCCACGTGCGCCACGATCGCCACGTTGCGCAGGTCGTCCCTGGTGGCCAGGGCCGCGGGAGATGCGGGCATGGGGAAGCCTCGGTGCTGGTACGGGTGGGGTACGGCAAGGTCAACGGCCAGAAGCCGCAGAGTATTTCACACATAACGGCGGTGCCGGCCGCCGCCCTTGCCACGCTCTGCGCGCTCCTCACCACCGCGCAACGGCTTCTTGACGGGTTCTTCACGGCCTCTTAACGCACGTTCTGGTGGGATCGAGTCCCATGCGCGACAGATACGAGCCTCCGGCGGACCCGGAACCATGGCCGGCCGTCCCGCCGGCCTACCCGGCGTGGCGGACGGGCGAGGAGTACGCCGGCCCTGACTGGGACCCGTACTACCCGGCCGAGTTCGGCGGGCCCGCGGACGAGGCACGTCACCAGGGCTTGCGCCGCCTGTCCAGGCTAACCTGGCAGGCCACCGGGCTCAGCGCGGTCGCCGCGGTGGGCTTCGCGGCAGTGTTCGCAAGCAGCGCACATGCCCAGGCGCCCGCCCCGGCTCCGGCCAGGCCCATCTCGGGCCCGGCGACGGCATCCGGCACGCCGTCGCCGGGCCCGACCCACAAACACCACAAGCACCACAAGGGCCACAAGAAGCGTCATCACGAGGCCGCGCCCACCACGGCGCCGGACACGCCCGCTCCCGCCGGCCCGGCCCTGGCCCCGACCCTGGCCCCGCCCACCACCGCGCCGGCGCCGCCCCCGCCGAGTTCGGCCCCGCCGCCGACGAACTCATCCGGGTCCGTTGCCGGATGAAGGCCGCGCCAGCCGAGACCATCGGTACCCGCACCTTCCCCGCCCTGGGCACCTTCGCGTCGCTGCTCGTCACCGACCGCCGCAGCATCGAGCTGGCATTCGGGCTCCTCGCCGGGCAACTGCTCGCCATGGACCTGGCGTGCTCACGCTTCCGCCCGGATTCCGAGTTGTGGCGGGTCAACCACTCCCGCGGCCACCCGGTGGAGATCAGCCCGCTGCTGACGCAGGCCCTGACAACCGCGCTGACAGCCGCCAGGATCACCGACGGCGACGTGGACCCGACCTGCGGGCAGTCGCTGGCCCAGCTCGGCTACGACCGTGACTTCGCGCAGGCCCGGCAGGAGACCGCCGGCCTGGCCACGGCACCGGCGCCCGCGGCCGGCTGGCAGACCGTGGAACTGGATACCGAACGGCGCACCGTTAGAGTGCCCGAGACGGTCATGCTCGACCTGGGCGCGACCGCCAAAGCGCTGGCGGCCGACCGGGCCGCGGCCCGGATCTCCGCCGCCGTGGGCTGCGGCGTGCTGGTCAACCTCGGCGGTGACATCCGTGTGGCCGGCGAGCCGCCCGCGGGCGGCTGGCGGGTCGGGATCCTCGATGATCTGGTCTACGCGGCCAGCAGCGTCCATGCCAAGCCCGGCCAGGCCGTCGTCATCCGCGATGGCGGCCTCGCCACCTCCAGCACGCTGGCCCGCGAGTGGCAGCGGGGCGATACTCGCCTGCACCACATCATCGTGCCAAGCACCGGCCTGCCCGTGGATTCGTGCTGGCAGACGGTCAGCGTGGCGGCCGCCACCTGCGTCGACGCGAACACGGCGAGCACCGCGGCGATCCTGCGCGGCGAGGGGGCGGCGCAATGGCTGGATGGGCTGCACCTCCCGGCCCGCCTCGTGGGCCATGACGGCACAACGGTCATCGCCGGCGGCTGGCCCGCCGGCACCTCCGGGACGGGAAGCGAGGCATGAGCGTTTCACTCAACGGGCCGGCTCTGTGGTACACCACCAGGGCAACGGGCCTGGTGACGCTGCTCCTGCTGACCGCCAGCGTGCTGCTGGGACTGCTCATCACGGGCCGGTTCACCAGCGACAAGTGGCCACGGTTCCTCACCGTGGGCCTGCACCGCAACCTCTCGCTGCTGGTCCTGGCCTTCGTGGCGCAGCACGTGGGCACCACCGTGATCGACACCTTCGTGCACATCCCGCTGGTGTCGGCGTTCATACCGTTCACCTCGTCCTACCAGCCGTCCTGGCTGAGCCTGGGTGCGGTAGCGCTCGACCTGCTCATCGCCCTCGTGGCGACCAGCCTGATCAGGAACCGGCTGGGGCTCCGGGCCTGGCGCTGGCTTCACTGGGCCGCCTACGTCTGCTGGCCCGTGGCGCTGGCCCACGGCTTGGGCATGGGCACCGACCGCAACACCATCTGGGTGTTCGCGCTCACGATCGTCTGCGCCGCGGCGGTCGCGGGCGCGGCCACCTGGCGCTTCGTCACCGCGGCCCGGGCAGGTGCCCGGTGACCTCGATCGCCCTGTCCGCCTACCGCGCGCCGGAGCTGCGGCTGCCCCGCCTGCTCGCCGGCGTCTCCTACTACCACCCGACGGGACTGGCCGAACATGAACGGCTGTACGGGCCGCTGCCGCTGCCCGTGGTGTCCCCGGACCAGGGCCGCACCT
Source organism: Streptosporangiaceae bacterium (assembly GCA_036005525.1). Taxonomy (GTDB): domain Bacteria; phylum Actinomycetota; class Actinomycetes; order Streptosporangiales; family Streptosporangiaceae; genus UBA9676. Next base: position 4,883 of record DASYQM010000437.1, on the reverse strand, counting down.
GGCAACAGCGGCCGGAGCGCCTGATCGAGATGGTCGAGCGTTCCGGGCTCACCGGCCGGGGCGGTGCCGGCTTTCCGACCGGCCGCAAGATGCGCTCGGTCGCGGCCGGGCAGGGCAGGGCGATCGTCATCGCCAACGGCGCCGAAGGCGAGCCCGCAAGCTGCAAGGACCGGCTGCTGCTGACCCGGGTGCCGCACCTGATCCTGGACGGGATCACGCTGGCCACGTACGCGGTCGGGGCCGATGAGGCCCACCTGGTCGTGCACGGGCACGAAGCCGACCTGATGGCCAGCCTCGAGGAGGCGATCGCCGACCGCGAGACGCTGGGCGTCGACCCGGTGCCGATCCAGATCACGGGTATCCCGGCCCGGTACGTGTCCAGCGAGGCGTCCTCGATCATCCAGTACCTGGGCGGCGGGCCCGGCAAGCCGACCTTCTCGCCACCCCACCCGCACGAGCGGGGCCTGAAGGGGCGGCCCACCCTGGTGAACAATGTTGAGACGCTCGCTCACCTGGCGCTGGTCGCCCGCTACGGCGACGGCTGGTTCCGCGGCATCGGCCCGCCCTCGGCTCCGGGTTCCACGCTGGTCACCGTGGGCGGCGCGGTCGCCCGCCCGGGCGTCTACGAGATCGAGATGGGCACCCCCCTCGGCCAGGTGGCGATGCTGGCCGGCGGGCCCACCGAGCGGCCGCAGGCGCTGCTGGTCGGCGGCTACTTCGGCGCGTGGCTGCCTGCCGAGCTCGCCTGGCCCGTGCCGATGACCCACGCTGGCCTGCGCGCCGTGGGCGGGGCGATGGGCGCGGGCATAGTGATGGTTCTGCCGGTCACCTCCTGCCCGCTGGCCGAGACCGCCCGGGTGGTCAGCTACCTGGCGGAGGAGACCGCCGCCCAGTGCGGCCCGTGTATGTTCGGGCTGCCCGCGCTGGCCGACGCCGTCATCGAGCTCGCCTACGCAGGCGGGTGGGGCCGGGCGATCGAGGCGATCGCCACCCTCGTCCCGCTGATCGAGAAGCGCGGTGCCTGCCGGCATCCCGACGGGGCTACCCAGCTCGTATGCAGCGCGCTGACGGCGTTCGCCGCGCATGCGCGCCGGCACGACCGGCAGGGGCCCTGCTACGGAGTCGGCCGCGCCCCGCTGCTGCCGGTACCCAGCGACGAGGACAGAGACTGGGACTGGGCGTGAGGCACCGGCTGCGCGTCAACCCGATCGCCTGCACCGGGCATGGGCTGTGTGCCGAACTCCTGCCCGAGATCATCGAGCTGGACCCGTGGGGGTACCCGATCCTGTCGTCCTCGGCCGTCCCCGCCGGCCTGATGGAGCACGCGAAGCGGGCGGTCGACACCTGCCCGACCCTGGCGCTGCTGATGGAGAAGGTCCCGGGCAGCTAACGTGGGAGGTCAGCCGTCGCCGCCTCCCCCGCCACCGCCTCCGCCCGGCCCACTGTTGCCCACGCCCCCGCCTTCCCCTCCGCCGTTGTCCTCTACCTCGGCGTTCGCCACGGTGGTCGCGGCCGATGGCATCCCGCGGGAGCAGGACACCGCCATGGTCACCGTGCTCGCCGTGGCAGTGAACACGACCCGCGCGGTGGCGGCGGGCCCGCGGACTACGCTGCCCGCCTGGAAACCCTGCTGAGGGCTCCAGGACAGCAGAAGGGCACCCGCCGTGGTGCATCGTGCCACGACCGTGCCCCCGGACGAGGTCAGCACGGTCCCGCTGGTGGCACTGGTCCCGCCGGTACCGCGGGTCCCACCGGTCCCGCCCGTTCCGCCGGTTCCGCCGGTTCCGCTCTGGGATCGCGACCGCGGCGAGGAGGACGGCAATACCTGGCTGGCTTGCGCCTGGTTGAGCACCGGCGCGGCCGACTGTTGCTGGCCGGGTGACGCGGCGATGCCCTCACCGAGTTCCGATACCACCAGCAGGCTGCCCGCGGTCGCCGCGGCCGCCCCGAGGAGCCACGCGCCGGTGGCGATAAGGGTACGGGTACGCATGCTGCCCAGAGTCGCGGACGCGACGTTAAGCGCGGGTAAAGCGCGCCTCAAGGAAATCGGCGCTTGCCCGTCCGCCATTACCGGATTTTGCACGCGAAACGGCAGACCCAGGTAACTTCATGTCCGTGGCTCAGCTGTTGCTAGTCGAGGATGACGCCGCCATCCGGGGAGCCCTGATCAGGGCCCTCACCGAGCGCGGCCACGCCGTGACCAGCATGCCCAGCGCCATGGAAGCACTCCAGCACGTCCTCGACACGCCACCCGACCTGATCCTTCTCGACCTCGGCCTGCCCGGCCTCGGCGGGTACGAGGCACTGCGGATGATGCGCGCCGTCAGCTCGATCCCGGTGGTGGTGGTCACCGCTCGCGACAATGAGGCTGAGATCATTCGGGTACTGGACGCGGGCGCCGACGATTACGTGATCAAGCCGTTCGGTGCGGGCCAGATCGACGCGAGAATCCGGGCGCTACTGCGCCGCGCCGCTCAGGGCGGGCCGCAGGATGGGGGCAACCTCGAGGTCGGCGGCCTGCGGCTGGACCCGTACGGGCACGAGGCCACTCTGGACGGAGCGCCACTGGATCTGAGCCGGCGCGAGTTCGACCTGCTGCACTACCTGGCACTCCACGCCGGCCAAGTGGTCACCCGGCGTGACCTGCTCACCCATGTCTGGCGCCTGCCCTACGGCGGCGCTGACAAGACCGTCGATGTTCACGTCTCCTGGCTGCGCCGCAAGCTCGGGGAAACCGCGCAGCAGCCTCGTTACCTACATACGGTCCGCGGGGTCGGGATCAAGCTCAGCGCGCCGGGATGAGACTCCGCGTCCTGTGGCAGCCACGCAATCGCCGGGTTGAGCGCCCCGTGCAGCGTGGCCTGTCGGCCGGGGTCGGTACCGGCCGACGCACGAACCGGGCGCCAAGACCTAGGCCGTGCGAGGTTATTAGAACCAGCGAGCAATGCCCCTGACATTAGCGGAACGGGTTCGGAAGTCGGATTCGCCCAGCTGCCTAAGCCCGCGCACCCGCCCCCACCACAAGCCGACCGCAAGGCCGACCGAGGCGACAAACACCCAGCGCAACCCTCCCGGGCTAAAGCTAACGTGGTGGCCGACCGCGTGAACCCAGCCCAGCATGAACACGGCAACAATAGCCATTAGCAGCCTAACCCACCCACGGAGGGGTACGACCGCCAGGCCGATCAGCAACCCGAGCCAGAAGTTGTGGCTGCTGTTCAAAGACCCGGTAATCGTGCTCTGCGAATGCAGGGCGGCGAAGAAATCTTCGGCGGCTTGCACTCCAGGCGTAGTCATTTGGAGTCCCTCCTTGGCAAGGTCCCGTTACTCGCCGTCTGCGCCTTTGGGGCGCAGGAAACCGGGGCCATGCGCAGGAGACGCCCTGTTGCAGCATGAGCCCTGGCGGTCGCCAACCGTTGGCATCACGCATGAGCGGGCTGCGCGGTGCACAACACCAGTCTACGCTTTGGGGCCATTCCTCCCTTGGGAGTAATTCCTCCCTTTGGGGTCATTCCTCCTTGGCTTTGGGGTCATTCCTCCCTGGTGGAAGGCCGTGTGATGTCTCTATCCTCATGGGGGATGGCGACGACGTCCTCAGCTGACACCCCGTGCAGGTGCAGGTGGGCCTCGGGCGCTCGCCAGCTCAGGTGGTGCGGGAGCAGGCTGGGGCCGGCTGGGCATATGGCGCCGGGCTGGCAGTCGGTGTGGTACCGGCCGCGGCACAGGCCAGGCAGTTCAGCCGCAGCAGCAGGTCTTGCTGTCCGCGGCGGCAAGTAAGACGATCCGTCAGGGCACGGCTCGATTGCCGCGGATCCTGGTTCAAGTGCCGGTCGGCTTCAGGCGGCCCGAGTGGGCGTCTCGTAGCCAGCCCTTAGGAACTGCCTCATCCGCTGGCCAGAGCGCGTCAACGAGGTCCGCGCCGCGGAGATGCGCGCCGGTGAGGGCCGCAGAGGCGAGGTTCGCGTCGGTAAGGTCCGCGCCGCGGAGGTCCGTGGCGAGGAGGGCAGCGCCGCGGAGGTCCGCGCCGTTGAGTTCCGCGCCGCGGAGGTCCGCGCGGACGAGGACCGCGCCGCGGAGGTGGGCACCACCGAGGAACGCGCCCCGGAGCTGTGCGGCGTCTAGGCGCGCACTGGAGAGATTCCCTCCAAATAGGCGCGCATGGGTGAGGTTTGCGCGAGTGAGGTTCGCGCCAACCAGGCGTGCACCTCTGAGCTTCGCGTTCGTGAGGTTCGCACCGTACAGGTTGGCGCCATTGAGGTTGGCTTGATCGAGTTGACCCTTTGCTAGTTGTGCATGATCGAGGTCGACGCCGGGAGGATGGGCGTCGTTTACCCTGTTGCGGGTGTTGACGACGGTCAGAGCGGCTGCGATATCAGGGGCCGGTGCCGAGGACCTATGTGGCTTTGCGGTTGACCTGCTCCGGTCGCGAGCGAAGGCACAGTACAGCGATGACGGTCGGCTGGTCGCGGGGCGAGTCTTGCATCAGGCGCTGGAGCGCGTAGATGCCACCAAGCCGGATATATCGATAGACCGGGAACCAAGGTTCGTGATAGCAGCGTTGTAACGGTCAGGGATCTGCCCATGTTCGGCGGTGTTTCTGCCCTTGTCTGGCGATCTGTACTTGGTTTTCTGTTGCCCTGACCGACACCAAAGTGAAGAGGGCAGTTATCAGAGCTGCGGCGCTGGCCACCGCGGGGATTAGTATGGCGATCCAATCGCGGTTGGGCTGTGTGGGCGTTTGTCCTAGTGTCGCGTGAACGAGGTTCTCTTACCGGGTTTGCAGTGCGGGAGTAACTCGTCGGCGGTCTTGGTCCAGGTGAAGGGGTGGCAGCGCTCATTCCAGCCGTCGATGAAGTTCTCGATGGCGGCGACGAGGTCTTTGA
>DASYQM010000436.1:0-4724 GCA_036005525.1 Streptosporangiaceae bacterium | reverse complement strand
CCGACGGCTGGCACGAGCTCCACGCGGCGCTCACCGTCGGCGCCGACGGCCGCTTCTCGCAGATCCGCCGCCTGTCCGGCCTGCAGCCCGTCGGCACCGCCGCCACGATCGACGTGCTGTGGTTTCGCCTGCCGCGGCTGTCCGGCGACCCCGACGGCGCCCGCCGGGGCCTCGGCGGCGGCCACATGCTGCTGTTGGTCGACCGGGGCCAGGTGTGGCAGGTGGGCATGGTCATCCCCAAGGGAAGCTGGCCCCAGCTCCGCGCCGCCGGGGCTGGCGGCGCTGCGCCGCACCGTCGCCGAGCTCGTCCCCTGGCTCGCCGGCCGGGTCGAGGAGCTCGCCGACTGAACCCAGGTCTCGCTGCTCTCGGTCACCGCCGACCGGCTGCCCAAGTGGTATCGCCCCGGGCTGCTGCTGATCGGAGACGCCGCCCACGTGATGTCGCCGGTGGCCGGCAACGGCATCAACTACGCCATCGCCGACGCCGTCGCCGCGGCCAACCTGCTCACCCGCCCGCTCGCCACCGGCCAGCTGACCGAGCGCGACCTCGCCGCCGTGCAACGACGTCGCCAGTGGCCAACCCGCATCACCCAGAAGGTCGTCGGCGTGGTCCAGAAGCACCTGCTCGCCGGCGCGCTCCGTTCGGCCAGCGGGCCACCAAAGCTGGTCCGCGGGCTACTTCGGGTCCCGCTGCTCCGCGACGTGGCGCCCAGACTGGCAGCTTTCGGCGCCCGCCCCGAGCACGCCCGCTCCCCACCCAACGACACCGCTGGCCGCTGAACCGTGCACGGTGTAACCGTCCCTGGCGAATCGATCCGGATGCTCGTCGATCAAGCGGCAGCGCATATGGAGCAACCGACACCCGCAGCTCCCCGTCCATGAGCTTCTGCGATCAGAGAATCGAAGTCCGCCGACGTGCCGAAACAGGATCGACCGAGCAATGATCGGCCACGGCATAGCCGAAGTCGGCCATCGGCGAGGCGAAGCACGGCGAAAGCCAGACCGCATCCCCGCAAAATCGGCCAGGTAGCTCAGGCGTCCAGTGATCCCCGGCAGATCCCCGATCCCCGTCGCCGTTAGAGTCGGCGAAGCTCCGCGGATAGATATGGCAGGAGACAGCTGACCGCCACCATTCCGTGCTTAACGCTGACCCATCACGCATCGCAGTCTGTGGCTGCTACGGCGGCCGCATGCGGGCGACCGCTGAACACTGATCCGCTGTCAGGCGGGGCGTTCTCCGATGTACCGGCCGGGTGGCACGCCTACGATGCGCTTGAAGTGCCGGGTGAGGTGGGCTTGGTCGTAAAAGCCGGTCTCTATGGCGGCGAACGCGATCGGCTGCCTGGCGCGCAGCAGGGATTTGGCGCGCCGGACACGGATGTGTGTCTGGTAGGCGTGGGGCGTCATTCCCACCGATTCCCGGAAGACGCGACATAGGTGGAAGGCACTGAGCCCGGCGAACCGGGCCAGCTCCTGCAGGGTCACGTTCTGCGCCGCGTGCTCATCCAGGTACTGCCTGCTGAGGCGGACCGCCCTGGGTTCGCGGCCCGGCGGCCTGGGTTCCTGCGGGGATGCCGCGTGGCGGCCGATCAGCAAGACAAGTGCCCGCGCGAGATGGGTTTCCCGTTCGAGCATGGTTGATCCGGGTGACTCGGTGAGCCGGTGGAAGTGGCGCAGCACCGCGGCAACCTCGCGGTCCTGCACGACATCCCGGCCGAACTCGGGCACCACGAGCCTGCCTGCGGGGAACTCGGCCATGATCTCGCGCACGAGGCCGCGGCTGGGGTAGAGCGCCCGGTAGGTCCAGGACCCCTCGGCCGGGGGACCGCCGGCGTGGGTCTCCTCCGGGTTGAGCACGAGCAGGTCGCCAGGCCCGATCACGTGGCTGGCCCCCCGGTAGATGGGCGTGACGAGGCCGGCCTCGGTTAGGGCGATGAAGAACTCCTCGTGCGCGTGCGGGCGGAACGAGAACTCGCTCAGGGTGGCCCTGAAAAGCTCCAGGCCACCCAGGTCTGCTGCCCGCCACATCCGGGCGCCTGGACGGGTTGAGGTTCTCGTCACAAGCATCAATCTAGCTCGCCGCAATCTCGTCCAAGACCACGGATCTGGCCCGGCCTAAGGTCGTCCTCATCATGACGCCACCAAGGAAGACATACGTGTTCAGGCGCGACTCCGGCCAGTCCCATCCACTAGCCGCCGCGCCCAGCGAACTGTTCAGCCACACGGCGAAGATCGCATCCGGCTGGCCGCAGTCGCTGGACCGGCGGCCAGGCGCCGCATCGGCAGCTGTGGACCAGCTGCGTCCAGGGCTCGGCGGCCGACCCCCAGCGGTGGGGGGTCGAGTTCATGGGTGACGTGCTCGGCTATGTACCGATCGCCGCCACCGCTTTCGCGATCCCTCAGTTCCTGCCGCAGATCATCAAAGTACACACGACTGACGACACGACCGGGGTCTCTTGGCCGTGGGCGGCGCTAACCAGCGTCAACAATGCCGCCTGGCTCGCCTACTTCGTGCTTTCAGGCCTCTGGAGTGCCCTCACCCCCTCCTCGTCCGCCGCCTTCCTTGCCGGCACGCTGGCAATCATGCTCGCCCGCCGCGGACAAGTGAAACGAAATGCTGCAGTGCTGATCACCGCGTGGTCTGCCGTGCTGATCGCAGCATTCATCGTCGCCGGGCGCGCTGGACTCGGCACAATGCTCACCGCCGCGTTCGTCCTTCAGGTGACACCCTCGATCTGGTCGGCATACCGAACCACTCATCCCACCGGAATCTCGCGTGGAACCTGGATGCTCATCCTCGGCGAGTTGTCTTGCTGGGCACTCTACGGCTCTTACGAGTCCGACCTGCGCCTGATGACCCTCGGGATCACCGGCGTCGTCGCAAGCGTTCTCATGCTCGCCCGCACCTTCCACAGGCGGGGGAGCATCTCAGCAATTGCCTCGGCGCAGAGCCGTGGACACCACCCGAGTCGGGGAATCTCCCCGAACTGGACACGCCCGAGGCGTTGAGATCCTCAGCACCTGGAATATAGGGAACATTCGCGCCGAACCCGCCCGGGTGGACCCAGTGACGGGCGCCACGGGCTCATCGGCAGCACGGTTACCCGTCTGCTGCGCTCTCGTGGCGATGAAGCCGTCGCCCTCAGCCGCAACCGCGGCCCGCCGCGCACGGCCCGGGAGAGCACCTCAGGGGGGCCCGCCAGCCGTGCAAACACCGCAATACAGACACAACACAGATGAGAGGCAGGGAACCGGTGAGCGACCTTGAGGCCATCGCTGACCGCGTCGAGATCGAGACGCTGCGCGGCGAGTCCACCGACGCGGCGATGATGCACGAATACGACCGCCTCGCGTCATTGTTCACACCCGACGGCGTGGTGCGGATCCCCGACGGCAACATCGAGGCCGCCGGCCGGGAGGAGATCCGCGCCCTGGGCGAGCGGCGGCAGACCCTTGCGGACTACTTCGTGCAAACCACTTACCCGGGCACGATCCGGCTTGACGGCGACACCGCGTCCGGCCGTGCCTACCTGAGCGAGCTCATCCGCCTGCGCGACGGCAGCTCGCACCTGAACTACGCCATCTACCACGACCGCTACCACCGCACCGGCGACAGCTGGAAGTTCACCGAGCGCGTCTACGAGATCAGATACCTCGACACCACTCCGCTGGCGGGCTCGGCGCCCCACGCAGCGGGGGACGCCCGCTGACCCCCTGGCCGGGACCAGGTCTGCGGCGGAAGGAAGGCGGTGACCATGGCTGCACCACTGTCTTCCGGCACCTGGGATCCCGGTCCGGTGCACCCGGCGCCTGCTTCGGCGTGTCCATTGCGGTGGGCGGGTTCGCCAGCGGGGCCGCTGACGCCGGTTCCGGCGCTCGCGGCCGAGCGGCCCGCCGGGCGCGCCGCGATCGGACCGCAAGTCGAGCGCCTGCTCGAGCCAGTGACGGCATCCCCCGCCCGGCTGCTGGCGGCAGGCCAGGTTGTGGCCAGCGACCCGGCAAGCCCGCCGATACCCGGCTCCGCCGCCCCGCCGCCTGATGGCCCGCGGCTGGCCTCAACTCACCCGCGGATCGCACGCCCCCAGCCGAGACCTCGCCAAGGCCGAAGCGTTCTGGGCCCGCGGGCTGGGCCTGACCGTCCTGCACCGGGCCGGCCCGGACGCCGAAGGCGGGCACGCCTTGCTGATGGCTGGATGGCCAGGGGCCGCCCGGGCACCTCGAACTGGCCGGCGACCCGGCCGGCGAGCCCCGCCCGCCCCCACCGAGGAAGACCTGCCCGTCCTTTACCCCGGCGCCCCCGCCGATGACGCGCTGATCCGGCGCCTCGCGCATACGGGCGGACAGATCGTCTCCGCCACAATCCCCTACTGGGAACACTAGGGAGTCCCTATCGCCGACCCCGACGGCTACCGGCTCGCACTCAGTCACCGGACATGGCAGTGAGCAGCACCGCCCCAGGCAGGCAGACGCCGGCCCGGCCACGCAATCAGCCTCGCTGTCGGCGAACCGAACCAGACAACACAGAACAGGCCGATCGGCGCGCCCACAACAGCCATGAGATCGTCAGCACCCAAGACACGTATTCGGCGTAATGCCGACGTCGGCATTACGCCGATCATGCCGACCTTCGAGTTATGCCGACCTGGCCGCTGCTTTGCCTGGGGTGCAAGGGGATCGGTTTGCAGGGGGCGGCATAACTAGAGCTGTTCGAGGAAGGCAAGCAG
>DASYQM010000435.1:0-1526 GCA_036005525.1 Streptosporangiaceae bacterium | reverse complement strand
GGACCTGCACTACCAGTTCGGGGTGGACCTGTTCATCGCCGGCGTGCAGGCGACCGCCAGGACAGCCGGAGGGCTGCACCACCCGGCCAGCCCGGCTTAGCGGCACGCGCTAATACTGGTCTGTGGCTGTGGACCCGGGCTCGGGGGCACCGGCCCCCTGGCCCGAACCTGCGGCACCCAGGCTGGGGCCGGTGGCGGCGTCGACGATGGGGACGCCCGGCGCCACCGCCGCGGCGACCGCGGCGAGGCGATCACGGTCAAGCCGCCATCCGGTGACCCTGCGGGTCGCCCCGGCCGCCACGCCGGGTACCGGGCAGCCAGGTGCCTGCTCGTTACCCTCGGGGAGGGCCGGAGATCTCTCCCGCCGCTGGACCCCCAGGCACTGGACCCGGTCATTCGCGTCCTGTCCGCCCGGGTCGGCGGGGTAGAAGATGATCCTTTCGACGTCGGCCCATGGGACGAACACGGCCGGGCTCTGGCGGACGATCAGCCTGCCCGGCACCGCGCCCAGGGTGACGCCCGCGTAGTCGGCGCGGAAAGCGATCATGCGGCGGACGGCCAGCCCAGGGCCCATCAGGGCCAGGAAGGCGGCGGCGATCACGATGCCGGCCACCCAGGGCGCCACCGTGAGGAAGGCCAGGCCAATCGTCATCAGGCCGGTGAACAGGCCGACTGCCGCGCCGGCGGCCATCCGGTAGCGCTCTTCGTAGCAGCCCGGGTCTGGCAGCATTCTCTGATGCTCCTCCCGGTCGGCGGCGGCCGCCAGTACCCAGCGCGCGGAGCTGGGCCGGGGCAGAATCCCGGCGAGGAGTGCGGTAGCGCCACAAACCGGGTGGGTACGGCTCCGGCGTGGGGTGGTACCAGCGGGTCTTCGTCGACACCGGCCGGGCGCCCGCGGTATGGATGCTGATCGGGTTCCTGGTCACCTTCGCCGTGACCCGGGGGATCACGCGCCGGATCCACGCGAAGGCGGCCGAGGACTCCCCGCGGCCCGGTTCCCAGCGCGGCGGGCTCTCCGACATCTACATCGGCGGCGTGCACGTCCATCACCAGGTATGGGGCATCATCCTGGTGCTCGTGACGGGGCTGCTCCAGTTTCGCTACAGCCCCGGGGCGCCCTGGGCGGAGGTGCTGGCGGCGCTGTTCGGGATCGGCGCGGCGCTGACCCTGGACGAGTTCGCGCTGTGGTTCAACCTCGACGACGTCTACTGGACCAAGAGCGGCCGCAAGTCGATAGACGCGATCCTGGTTGGGGGCGCGCTGGGCGCCGTGCTCCTCATGCAGGCGTCGCCGCTCGGCACGGCGAGCGGCCGCGACCCGCTCGCCATCTGGCTGTACCTGGTCACCCTCGCGTTCAATCTGGCCGTGGCCGGGATCTGCATCATGAAGGGCAAGCTCACCACCGGCCTGATTGGCATCGTGATACCGCTCCTGGCCACGATCGGTGCCATCCGGCTGGCCAAGCCGTCCTCGGTCTGGGCCCGGCGGCGGTACTCCGGCGCGAAGCTCAGCCGTGCGCAGCAGCG
>DASYQM010000434.1:0-28739 GCA_036005525.1 Streptosporangiaceae bacterium | reverse complement strand
CGAGATCAGCGGATACCCGGCGGACCTGTGGTGGCCGTGGGCACTGCTCGGCGCGGTGATCGTGCTGGCGGCGGGGTATTACGGCATCCGCACGTCGGCGCGGCTTGGCACCATCCTCGGCATCTTCGAGGTCGGGGTCTTCCTCGTGCTGGCCGTCTTCTTCGTCGTGCACGCCGGGAGCGCCAACACCGCCAGCGTGTTCACCACGAAGTACACCCCGGCAGGGTTCCACGGCCTCACCGGGGTGATCGCAGGCTCGGTGTACACGATCCTCGCGTTCGGCGGGTTCGAGGGCGCCGCCCCGCTGGCCGAGGAGACCAAGGACCCGCGGCGGCTGATCCCGCGCGCCATCCTCATCGCCACCCTGTGTATCGGCGCGCTGTACGTGTTCACCACCTACGCCGTGGACGTCGCGTTCGGGCCCGCGCAGTTCCACAACTTCACCACCGGCACCGGGGCCGCGTCGTGGGAGGGCATGGCCCGTTCGCTGTACGGCATCTTCTGGCTCTTCGTGTTCCTGGCCATCGTCAACTCCACCATCGCCAACGCGAACGCGGGCGTGAACGTCTCCACCAGGACGGCCTACGCGATGGGGCGGATCAACGCCTTCCCGCACTTCCTGGCGCGGGTGCACCCGACGCACCGCTCCCCGGTCGCGGCGATCCTCACTGCCTTCGTCATCACCGTCGTCGTGATGTTGGGGCTGGGCCTCAGCGATGACCCGGTCACCGCGTTCATCATGGTCGCGACCGCCCTGGTCATCGTCATCGTCGCCGTCTACATCTTGATGAACGCCGCATGCATCGGCTTCTTCGCCCGCCGCGGCAGCGGCTTCAACCCGCTGCTGCACCTGATCATCCCGGTGCTCGGAATCGCCGTCTTCATACCCGCCTGGCTCACCGCCGCGGGCATCGACGTGTTCTCGTTCATCAGCCCGCTGCCGCCGCCGTACTCCTATATGGGCCCGGGTGTGGCGGGATTCATGATCATCGGTGTCATCTACCTGATCTACCTGTACCGGCGCCACCCCCGCCGGGTCGTCGAGGTCGGGCTCGTGCACCTGGACCCGCTGGAAGAGTACGAAGCATGAGCGATGCCCAGGTCGTCACCTTCCGGCCCGGGCCCGGAGAGTACGCCTGGACCTTCGGCGGCGCGGCGCCGGCCGTCCGCGTCACGCCGCCCGCGATCCTGGAGGTGTTCACCGAGGACTGCTTCGCCGGCCGGGTGCGCGGGGAGAACGACCTGCCGGAGCTGGTGTGGATGTGGCACTTCGACCGGGCACAGGGCACCTGCCGGTTCACCGCCCGGCGCGGTGACTACACGGTGGACCTGCCGATGAACCCCATGCACGGCACGGTGGGTGTCGCACCGGCCAACCTGGAGGTGCGCAGCGCCCTGGTGCCCGACGCGTTCGGCGGCAACATGGACACGCCGGAGATGCGGGCGGGGGTCACCTGCTACCTGGGGGTCAACGTGGAGGGCGCGCTGTTCTCGCTCGGCGACGGCCACGCCCGCCAGGGCGAGGGCGAGACCTGCGGGGTGGCGGTGGAAACCGCCATGAACACCGTCCTCGCGGTCGACCTGGTCAAGGGCGTGCCATGCGCCTGGCCCCGGCTGGAGTCGGCTGCGTACATCATGTCGGCGGGGTCCGCGCGCCCGCTGGAGGACGCGTTCCGGATCGCCCAGCTCGACCTGGTGCAGTGGCTCGGCTCCGACTACGGGCTCGACCCGCTCGATGCCTATCAGCTGATCACCCAGGTGGTCGAGTCCCCGCTGGCCAACGTCTGCGACCCGAACTACACCAGCGTGGCGAAGCTGGCGAAGCAGTACCTGCCGCGGGCGCCCGCGATGGACGGTGCGCATGCGCGGCTCAGCGACCTTGCCGCTACCTACCGGGGCGCCTGAGCGGCCCTTCGTGGCCGGCCCGCCATCGGCCGTCGATTCCGGCGGGGGCCCCGCCCGCCCCGGCGCGGCACGCAGGCCAGGCCCGGCGGGCTAGGTGCCCGCAGCCGACGGCTCGCTGTCCAGGATGGCCATCCCGTGCTCGTCGTACCGGTCCCCCGCGACCGCGCTGGCGGGCACCGCCGTTTCGATCGCGGCAAGTTCGTCGGCCGTGAGCGTCAGTTCGAGGGCTCCGAGGGCCTCTGCGAGGCGATCCCGGCGCTTGGTGCCAATGAGCGGGATGATGTCGCTGCCGCGTGCGAGCACCCAGGCGATGGCTAGTTGCGCCGCAGTGGCCCCTCGTTCCGCGGCGATCTGCTCCAGGGCGGCGACCAGGCCCAGGTTCTGCGCCAGATTCTGCTCACGGAACCGGGGGAAGCGGCTGCGTGGGTCGGCCGGGCCAGCGAGCCGCGCGGTCGCCGGGCTGAGCAGGCCGCGGGACAGCACGCCGTAGGCCGTGACCGCGATCCCCTGCTCGCGGACGAACGGCAGCAGCGAACCTTCGATGCCCCGGCTCATTAGCGAGTACTCGATCTGAAGGGCGGCGATCGGGTGGACCGCCTGCGCCCGGCGGATGGTGCCGGCCCCCATCTCCGATAGTCCGACATAACGGACGTACCCGGCCGTGATCATCTCTGCTATGGCGCCGACGGTGTCCTCGATGGGCACGTTCGGGTCGAGCCGGGCCGGCTGGTAGAGGTCCACATAGTCCGTGCCGAGCCGCCGCAGCGAGTAGGCCAGCGAGGTCTTCACGGCGGCCGGGCTCGCGTCGTGGCCGACATATCCGCCCGCCGGATCTCGCTGGGCCCCGAACTTGACCTGGACGAACATGCTGTCCCTCGGCACCTCTCGCAGCGCGCTGCCCAGCAGCATCTCGTTATGGCCCATGCCGTAGAAGTCGCCGGTGTCCAGCAGGGTGATCCCGGCGTCGATGGCGGCGCGAATGGTGGCGATGCTCTCGGTGTCGTCGGCGGGTCCGTAGATCCCGGACATCCCCATCATCCCGAGGCCCATCCGGGAGACCACCGGGCCGCCGCGGCCGAGCGTGGTCGATTCCATCTGTTCCTTACGTGGGCGTTCCGGCCGTAGCGGGCTGCTGCGTCGAGCTTACGGGGACACCGGGGGACGAACGGGCGGGCGCGCAGGTGGCGAGCGGGTCAGGGATGAGGGTGGGAGAGGGATGGCCGGGACGAGGTGTGCCGGAGGAAAACCTGGCTGAGGGCGTGAACGAACGCATCACGACCGGACCAAGCGGGACGGAATCGTGTCGTTCCGCCGCCCCGCCCGATCAGGCCGCGCACTCCCGGCAGACGAGCTTGCCGTTCCTGTCCTCCGCCAGCTGGCTGCGATGGTGCACAAGGAAGCAGCGCGAACAGGTGAACTCGTCGGCCTGGCGAGGGATCACACGGAACGACAGTTCCTCGTTGGAGAGGTCGGCGCCGGGCAGCTCCAGCGACTCCGCAACGTCATCGGGGTCGACGTCGATCGTGCTGGAGGACTTGTCCATCCGCCGGGCCTGCAGCTCCTGCAGGCTGTCCTCGGTGATTTCCTCGTCTGTCTTGCGCGGGCTGTCATAGTCGGTGGCCATCTGGGTCCTGCACCCCCTCATCTTCGTGCGCCTCGGTGTAACGCTCAGAACCCCGCAGTTGTGCCCGAATCCGGCGGGGAATTCTGTCACGTCTGGCCGCCGGGCACACGTAGGGGTCGCAAACGCCGTGTCGCGGCCCGGCCAGTTCCCCCGGCGATCACCGGCATGCAGGGGTCACCGGCGACGTACCCGTACACCAAGTTCCCCCGATGGCCGCCGTTAACCAGCGAAAAGTGCGTATGGTACGAACGGCGCATCCGGCCAGCCCTCAACCAGCTGTCCCCAGGACCGGGAAGACGCAGCATGCCCAACGTCATGCCGTTGCAGGCCGACGATCCTCGGCGGGTGGGCCGCTACCGGCTCACGGGCCGGGTGGGCAGCCGGACCGGGGTGGACGGAAGCACGCTGCGTGTGTTCACGGCCAAGATGGTCGACGGCGGCACGGTGCTCGTCACGCTGCTGGGCAGCGACCGGGTGGCGGACGCGGCCGCCAGGGACCGGTTCACCGCGGAAGCACGCGTGGCCCGCCGGGTAGCCCCGTTCTGTGTGGCCAGAATCCTGGACGCGGGCATCGAGGGCGGCGGCGCCTACCTGGTGGCCGAGTACGTGCCTGGCCCTACCCTCAGCGAGGCCGTCGGGAGCGATGGGCCGCTGCCGCAGCCGAGCCTGGAAGCGCTCGCGATCGGCACCGCGACCGGGCTGATGGCGATCCATCAGACCGGGCTCGTCCACGGGGAGCTCGGCCCGGACCACGTGGTGCTCGGCCCGGATGGGCCGCGGGTGGCGCAGTTCGGTATCACCCCGCCCTACGGCGCGGCGACCCCCGCCGCGGACGTGCGGGCTTGGGCGAACACCGTCATGTTCGCCGCCGCGGGCCGGCGGCCGACGAGGCCCCAGGATCTTGCGGCAGTCGCGGACGACCTGCGCGAGGTCGTGGCAGCGTGCCTCGTGCCCGACCCGGGCAGCAGGCCGGTGGCCCGGGCCGTGCTGATCAAGCTCCTCGGCCAGCAGGATCTCCCATCCGGCCTGCTCGCCGAGGGAAGCAGGCGGGCCAGGGCGGCCGCCAGGCTGCCCAAAGCCAGCCCGCCCGCCGGTCAGCCTGCAGCGATCAGGTTTCGTTCCGGCGCCGTGCTGTGGGCGGTGGCCTTCGCGGTATGCGTGCTCGCGATCGCGGCGGCGGCAGTGTTCATCTCCCGCGCGCACCGGGGGCCAGCCACCGAGCCGGGCGCCCTCACGACGGACAGCCCTCCAGCGCGCGCCACCAGGCTGCCCCGGCCCCTGCCTTCGGCCAGTGCTCCGGCCGCACTTGCGGGCAACTGGTCCGGTGCGGTTCACCAGACGAGCCCCGTGCTGACGGCAAGCGTGCGGATATCGCTCCCGGCCGGCTCGGCCAGGGGCACCATCGCCTACCCCGGCCTCGGCTGCTCGGGCAGGCTGGCCATCGTCTCCGTCGCGAGGGACAGGCTAACCCTGGACCAGACCATCAGCAGCGGGCGGAAGAACTGCCCCGATGGCGTCATCACGCTGGTCTCCGGGCCTGCCGGCACGGCCGCCTTCACGTTCCTGCGGCCCGGCGGCGGCAACCCGACGGGCACCCTCACCCGTCGCGCCTAGGCCGGCGCGGGGTGCCCATGGCAAACCATGAACGGTTCAGAACCTTGGCCTCATACGGGCACGAACATGAACTACTGTTCGGTTGCGTCCCGGTCCGGGTGCAGGCCCGCGAGCAAGTCGTGCAGCTGGCCGAACAGCAGTGGCTCGGCCGCGATCGTCATTTCGGTACTGGCTGGCCGTCCGGCCAGCCCGCCCAGCCTGGCACCGGCCTCGGCGGCGATGAGGCCACCAGCGGCGTAATCCCAGTGGTTCAGGCCCCGTTCGTAGAAGGCGTCCACCCGGCCCGCCGCGACGGAGCACAGATCCACGGCTGCCGACCCGCCCCGGCGGATGTCACGGACGCGGGGCAGCACCGCGGCGACCACCTCGCCCTGCACGGTCCGCCGCGCGGCCGCGTACCCGAAACCGGTCGCCACCAGTGCTTGCGCCAGCGCGACACCGGTGTTGCACCGCAACGAGACGGGGGCAGCGTCTCCCGCCAGCAGCCAGGCACCCTCGCCCAAGACGGCGGCGAAGACCTCATCGTGGGCCGGCACGGTCACCACACCGGCCACCGGCGTCCCGTTCACCTCGGCGGCGATGCTGACCGCCCAGTCCGCCAGCCCGTAGAGGTAGTTGACGGTGCCATCCAGCGGGTCGATGACCCAGCGCACCCAGCCCTGTCCCGACTCCCCGCTCTCCTCACCGAGGAACGCGTCGTCCGGCCGGCGCGCCCGCAGCCGCTCGGTGATCAGCGCCTCCGCCGCCCGGTCCATCTCGGTGACCACGTCGGTCGGGCTGGATTTGGTGCTGGTCACCTCCGGCCTGCCCGACCGGCCTGGCGGCCGCTGGGCAGCCAGCATGCGGCCTGCTTCGATGGCGGCGTCGCAGGCCAGATCGAGCAGCGCGCGGGGTGCGTCGTCCGTCACGCGCTTTCCCCTGGCCGGTCCGTGCGGCCGGCCGGCGCCCGGGGCTGGCAGCATGTGTCCCGGCATGCGTCCGGGCCCGGCCCCATGACGCCGAGCGCGCGCGGCGCCGGCCGTTCGCCATGCGCGAGGCCCAGGCCATCCGTCCGTTCACGTACCAGTTCTGTGATCATCGAGACGAAACTCGGGTGGGTGCCCGGCGTGGCTGCCCGCGCCACCGGGAGACCGAGCCGCCGGCCCGCCTCCGCGGCTTCCACGTCGAGGTCGTAGCGCACTTCCATGTGGTCGGAGACGAAGCCCACCGGGACCAGGACGGCGGCCGGCGCCCCGTCCCGGGCGAGGTCGGCGAGATGGTCGGATACGTCCGGGCCGAGCCACGGCACCGATGGCGGGCCGCTACGGCTCTGGTAGACAAGCCGCCAGGACCGCTCGCGGCCGTCAGCTGCGGCGACGCCCTCGGCGACCAGCCGCGCCGCCTCCGCCAGCTGTGCCGGGTACAGGCCGCCGGCTGGCCCGCTGCCAGCCGCCATCGACTCCGGCACGCTGTGCGCGGTGAACACCAGCGGGGCATCGGGCCGGGCGGCGGGCGGCAGTGACCCGATGGCCGCCAGGGTTGACTCGGTGAACGGGCCGATGAACCCCGGGTGGTTGAAGAAGTGCCGGATCTTGTCGATCGGCGGGGCACCCGGCCCCACCTGCCGCCGTGCGATCTCGATGTCGCCGAGGTACTGCTGGCAGCTGGAGTAGGACCCGTAGGCCGACGTCACGAAGGCGATCGCGCGGCGTACCCCGTTCGCGGTCATCGTGCCCACCGTCTCGGCCAGGTAAGGGCTCCAGTTCCGGTTGCCCCAGTACACGGGCAGGTCCAGCCCGCTCGCGGCGAAGTTCTTCTCGATGGCCGCGAGCAGGTCCCGGCATTGCTGGTTGATCGGGCTGACCCCGCCGAACCGGCCGTAGTGGTGGGCCACCCCGGCGAGCCGCTCACGGGGCACCGCGCGGCCACGCGTGACGTTCTCCAAGAACGGCATGACGTCCGCCGGTCCCTCGGGACCTCCGAAGGAAACCAGCACGAACGCGTCGTAGTCCGCCATGCGACCATCAAACCAGCAGACGCGGGCCCGGGTGGCCGCGCTGAGCGGTCAGCCGCACGCCGGCGCGCGCCGCCCTGCTCAGCCGTAGGCTCGCGCGTACTGCCGGGCGAGCGCGAGCACCTCGGCCACGTACCAGTCGGCGTGGTTGTAGGCGAAGATGGCACGCGCGAGGCCGGCCGGGGTGCCGGCTCCTGCCGCGCACAGGTACCGGGCGGCCGACGGAACCGCGTCATAGGGATCCATGACGTTCGGCGGGCCGGGCTCACCGAACGCGCTGATCCCCCATTCCCGCCAGGTCGATGGCAGGAACTGCATCGGGCCGAGCGCGCCGGCGCTGGACGGGCCGTTGTTCGCCCCGAACCCGCTTTCGATCTGGCCGATGGCGGCGAGCACGGCCCAGGACATGCCCGGGCAGTAGCGGGCCGCCGACTCGCGGAACAGCTCCAGGTAGGACCTGGGCTTGTGACCGGAGGTCGAGGTGTCCACCGGAAGCCGCGGCTGGCGCAGGCCGACCACCTTCGCGCCGCGCCCCACGACGGCCCTGACCTCACGCTTGAGGGCCGGCATCGCGACGCCGGGCGCGCTGATCAGGGCGGCCACGTTGTGGATGAGCCCAAGTGTGGCGGACGCCCGGCTGCTGACCACAAGATCCACGCCTCTGATTCCGAATGCGGAGGCGCCACCGTAGGGCAGGGTGAGGCGGGAGGCACCCGCCAGCTGGTAGCGGGTCCCGCGATGCAGTCGCAGCAGGTGGCGCGCCTGGCCGGAGGAAACGAAGCTCCCGGCGTCCAGTCTCGCCCACAGCCGCTGGTTGGAGGCGGTACCCAGTGGGGTCCAGGCCCGGAACTGCTCGGCGTTCACCCCGATCACGTTGACCTGCCGGCCGCGGACGCTGATGGCGGCGCCGTCCACCGCGAGCACGTCGCTCACCTCGCGAAGCTTCCCCAGTGCTTTGGCATGGGCGACGCTGAGACCGTGTGGCTCGATCACGGCAAGGTCAGGCAGGACTATCTGCCGGAACCCGGAGCCTTTGCCGGCCTGCCCCTTGCCGCCGGGCCCCGTGCTGTCCGGCACCATGAGAGCAGGTATCGTGCTTCCCCGCAGTACCGGCTTGGAACCGGGCTGGCGGGGTCCCGGCGTGAGCGGGGCGATGGCCAGGACCACGGCCATAATCCCGAAGGCCGCCGCACCGCGCCGTGCGTGCAGCCCGACGGCGGCCGGACGCGGCGCCCAGCGCCGCGGGAGGCGGCTCATAGCGAACAACCCTAGCCGGAGAGCCGACCCGACTGAAGGGGCACCCCGCAAACGAGCGGGAACAGATAGCACGACCGGATGCGGTCACGCGGGAGGGAAGAGACCATGCGGGCTCGGACGCGGCGGCCCGGCCCGGACGATGCAGGCGGCCACCGCGGATCGGCCAGCGAACCCGGTGGCACCGCCCCCGGCGAACCCGCCGGCACCGCCCCCAGCGAACCCGCCGGCACCGCCCCCAGCGAACCCGCTGGCACCGCGGCCAGCAAACCCCGCGGTGGGCGGGCCGCCAACTCGTACCTGGAAATCCTGCGGCTGCCCGGCGCCCTGGCCTTCTCGGCAGCGGGCTTCCTGGCCCGGATGCCGATGTCGATGTTCAGCCTGGGCACTGTCCTGCTCATCGCAGCCGTCACCGGCCGGTACGGCCTGGCTGGGCTGGTGGCGGCGGTTGGCTCAGTGGGCTATGCACTGGGTGCACCGCAGTTTGCCAGGCTCAGCGACCGGTTCGGCCAGCAGAGCGTGCTACGGCCGCAGGTAGCCGTGTTCGGGGCCGCGACCGTCGCCTTCATGACGCTGGCCGAGATCCGCGCACCGCTGGCTGCGATCATCGTGTCCGGCGCGCTCGCGGGCGGCACCATGCCATCGGTGGGGTCGATGGTCCGGGCGCGGTGGAGCGTGCTGCTGGCGGGGAGCGGCCGCCTGCACACGGCGTTCTCGCTCGAGTCGGTCGCCGATGAGATCATCTTCGTGGTAGGCCCGGCACTGGTCACGCTGCTCGCCACCGCCGTGTACCCCGCCGCCGGTCTGGGCGCCGCGACGGCCATGTGCGTGGCGGGGACGCTGCTGTTCGCCGCGCAGCGACGCACCCAGCCACCACTGCGCAGCCACCCAGTCCCGCGCGGCCACCCACCGCCGCGCCGCCGGGTGCTGCGCCGCGCGCGGGCGCCACTGCCGGCCCGGGACGGCAGGATCCCGCCGGCGCCCGAGCCACGCCGTTCTGGCATCTGGAGCGCCGTGCCCGGACTGGTGACGCTGGTCCCGGTGTACTGGTTCCTCGGCGCCATGTTCGCGACCATCGATCTGAGCACGGTTGCCTTCGCGGCCGAGCACGGGCACATCTCGGTGGCGGGGCTGGTGCTCGGTACGTACGCCTTCGGCAGCGCCGTGGGCGGCCTGTGGTACGGCACCCGGCACTGGCGGGCGCCGCTTGAGCGGCGGTTCGCTGTCACCCTCAGCTGCGCTGTGGCCGGGGTGGCGACGTTCTGGCTCCTGCCCGGGCTCATGGCCCTGTTCGCGGTGATCATCGTCGCGGGGCTGAGCATCTCGCCAACCCTGATCGCTGGTTACGGCCTTATCGAGCGGCAGGCCCCGCCCGAGCGGCGGACCGAGGGCATGACCTGGCTGTCGTCGGCGATCTCGGTCGGGGTGGCGACCGGCTCTCCCCTGGCGGGCCACCTGATCGACGCCTACGGCGCGCGCTGGGGTTATCTGCTCGCTGCCGCCTGCGGATCCGCCGCCGTGCTGAGCGGCCTGGTCGGCCTGGACCGGCTCCGGCGTCCCGGCGGGCCCGCCGACCCTGACCCCGCCGCCCCGGGGACCGGGCGTGCCGTGGCCGGGCGGGCCCTGGGATAAGGTCCCGGCATGCCCGAAACGGCCGGGCATACCTCGGCGGCGCGGAGGTTGTACTGACCGCGGCCGGTGGTGGACGCACCACGGTACGTGCTCCCGGCGGCCGGTGCGGATCGGTGCCCGATCATCTGGTGCCGGGAATGGGCTGGCCTTGGAGGAAGGGGTAAGGCATGCAGCGGACAGGAACGGCCGGGCCGGTCGCACCCGGCCTCAGCCAGCCGGCGGCCTGCGGACGACACCTGGAGGCCCGCGGACGGGAACTGGCGGCCCGAGGACGACACCCCGTCCTCCGGGCGGATAAACCCGGCCAGCCCAGCGCCGACCAGGCTAGTCTGCGATCATGAGTCGGGAAGCTTTCCGCGGCGCCGTGCCGGGGGAGGCGGAGGGGCAACCAGCCGCCAAGCAAGCAAAGCCCGCCACCCGGAACCGGGTCGGCGCGGGCAGGCCGAAACGTCCGTCCCTCGGCGGTGGCAGGCCGGCCCAGGACCGTGAGCTGCGGGCGCAGGGCCGCCAGACGGTGCGCAGGCTGCTGGAGGCCGGGCTGGCCGAGTTCGACGAGCACGGGTTCCAGGCCGTCCGCGTGGACGACATCGTCCGCCGGGCCCGGACCTCGCACGGCACGTTCTACCTGTACTTCGCGAACAAGGACGACTTCTTCAAGGCGCTGCTGCGGGACGCCCTGCACGACATGGGCGTGATCACGGACGCCTTCCCGGTGGTCACCCGCAACGACGCCGGGCGGGCGGCATTGCGCCAGTGGGTCCATACGTTCTGCGAGACCTATGCCGCGCATGCCGCGGTGATCAGGATCCTCAGCCAGGCCGAGCTGGTGGGCGAGGAGGTCTGGGGCGACGGATTGCAGTTGCTGTTCCGGCTGGCCGAAGCCATCACCCAGGGCATGACCGCCGCCTCGCCGCACCAGCCGATCCCCGCTCCGGCTGGGGGCGCGGACAGGCGGGCGGGCGGCCAGGGAGCGGCCGACGACGGGCGGGCACCGGGCAGCGGCCAGGGAGCGGGCAGCGGCCAGGCACCCGGCGACGGCCAGACGGGCGACGACGGCCAGACGGGCGGCGACGGCCAGACGGGCGACGACGGCCAAGCGGGCGGCGAGCCGGCCGACCGCCAGACGGCCGCCCCGGCCGGGCACGCGGAGCTCACCGCGGTGGCCTGCCTGCTGATGCTGGAGCGGGTGAACTACCTGCTCAGCGTGGAGGTCAGACTGCCCAGGGAGGAGATGGTGGACCGGCTGACCGCGATCATGTTCGCGGCCTTCCACTCCCCCTGACCCCGGTCATCCCCCGGCCGCCCGCAACGCCCTGATCGCCGCCAGCGCGTCGCGGGCGGCGCGCACGTCGTGCACACGGAACAGCCGCGCTCCCTCCCACGCGCAAACCGCCAGGACCGCGAGTGTGCCCTCGGCCCGCTCCTGGACCGGCAGGTCGAGTGTCTCCCCCACGAATTCCTTGTTCGAGACCGCGACCAGCACCGGCCAGCCGGTCGCCACCAGGTCGGCCGTCCCTCGGGTCAGCTGCAGCGAGTGCCACGTGTTCTTGCCGAAGTCATGCGCGGGGTCGATGACGATCCCATCGGGACGGACCCCGGCCGCGACCGCCCGGTCCGCCTGCGCCGTGACGTAGCCACAGACCTCCGCGACCACGTCGGCATAGGCGGGCCGGTGCGGGCGGGTCCGCGGCACGAGCCCTCCCGCGTGCGAGCAGACAAGACCGAGGCCGTGAGCCGCCGAGACCGTCGCCAGAGCCGGATCGGCACCGCCCCACGCGTCGTTGAGCAGGTCGGCACCGGCCGCGGCGACGGCCTTGCCCACCTCCGCACGCCAGGTGTCCACGCTGATGACCGTCCCGGGATGCCGATCGCGGACGGCGGCCACCAGGCCGGCCACCCGCCGGATCTCCTCGGCCACGCTCACGTCCTCACCCGGGCCCGCGCGCACCCCGCCGATGTCCAGGATGTCGGCCCCGTCGGCGACCGCGCGGTCCGCCGCGGCCAGCGCCGCACCGAACTCGTAGGTGGCGCCCTGATCGTAAAAGGAGTCCGGCGTCCGGTTGATCACCGCCATGATGCCGAACGACCCCGGTGGCCACTCCCGGCTGCCCAGCCGCAGCGTCCGCGCAACGGCGGCCTGCCCGCTCGGTGCTGCGGCTCGCCCACTCGGCGCGGCGGCCTGCCCACTCGGCGCAGCGGGCCCGGCGGGCGGCGTGGGGGGCTCGGTCCTCACCGACAGAGGATAGGCCGTGGCGTAGGCGGCCGGAGGCTGACGTGGCGGGCGGCGCGGCCGGAGGCTGACGCTGGCGGCGCGGCCGGACAGC
Source organism: Streptosporangiaceae bacterium (assembly GCA_036005525.1). Taxonomy (GTDB): domain Bacteria; phylum Actinomycetota; class Actinomycetes; order Streptosporangiales; family Streptosporangiaceae; genus UBA9676. The sequence continues at coordinate 16,393 of DASYQM010000434.1, read as the reverse complement.
CCGCTCACCGCGTCGGGCAGAATCGAGAGGTGCGATTCCTTTCCCGCCAGGCCGTGCCGCACGACCTGACCTACAGCGACGTGTTCCTCGTTCCCTGCCTGTCATCGGTGGAGTCCCGGCTGGATGTGAGCCTGGCGACCAGCGACGGGAGCGGCACCACCATCCCGGTGGTGGTGGCGAACATGACGGCGGTATCGGGCCGCCGGATGGCCGAGACGATCGCCCGGCGCGGCGGTATCGCCGTCCTGCCTCAGGACATCCCGATCGACGTCGTTGCCGAGGTGGTGTCGTGGGTCAAGAGCCGCGACCTTGTCCACGACACCGCGATCACGCTGGGCCCCGGCGACACCACCGGCGAGGCACTCGGCCTGCTCCCCAAACGGTCCCACGGCGCGGTCGTGGTGGTCGAGGACGGCCGTCCGGTGGGCGTGGTCACCGAGGCGGACTGTCAGGGCGTCGACCGGTTCACTCAACTCCGCCAGGTCATGTCCACCGACCTGCTCACGCTGCCGGCCGGGACGGACCCGCAGCACGCGTTCGACCTGCTGCACGACGGCAGGCATCGGCTGGCCCCGGTGGTGGACGGGACCGGCTCGCTGGTCGGCATCCTGACCCGGACCGGCGCGCTGCGCGCGACGCTCTACCAGCCAGCCACCGACCCTGCGGGACGGCTGCGGATCGGCGCCGCGGTCGGCATCAACGGCGATGCCGCCGGCAAGGCGAAGCAACTGATCGCGGCGGGGGTCGACATCCTGGTGGTAGACACCGCCCACGGTCACCAGGACAAGATGCTCAGCGCGCTCGCCGCGGTACGCGATGTCGGCCTGCCGGTGCCGCTCGCGGCGGGCAACGTGGTGACCGCCGAAGGCGTGCGGGACCTGGTGCGCGCCGGCGCCGACATCGTGAAGGTGGGCGTCGGGCCCGGCGCGATGTGCACCACACGCATGATGACCGGGGTCGGACGGCCGCAGTTCAGTGCGGTGCTTGAGTGCGCGGAGGAGGCGCGGAGGCTGGGGGCACACGTCTGGGCCGACGGCGGCGTGCGGCACCCGAGGGACGTCGCGCTGGCGCTGGCGGCGGGGGCGTCCAACGTCATGATCGGATCATGGTTCGCCGGCACCTACGAGTCGCCCGGCGACGTGTTCCGCGACGCCGACGGCCGGCTCTACAAGGAGAGCTTCGGGATGGCCTCGGCCCGGGCGGTCAGGCTGCGCGCGGTGGCCGACTCGCCGTTCGAGCGGGCCCGCAAGGAATTGTTCGAGGAAGGCATCTCGACCGCCCGCATGTACCTCGACCCGCAGCGCCCGGGAGTGGAGGACCTGATCGATCAGATCACCGCCGGGCTACGCAGCGCCTGTGCCTACGCCGGTGCCAGCACCCTGGCCGAACTCCACGAGCGGGCGCTGGTCGGGGTGCAGAGCGCGGCCGGCTACAGCGAGGGCATGCCGCTCCCGACCAGCTGGTAGCCGCACGCTGCTCCCGGCCAGCCGACAGCTGCCCGCCGCTCCCGACCAGCCGGCCGCACGCCGCTCCCGACCAGCTGGCGGCCGCCCCATCTCATGATCACGGACGATTCTGTGCGCATAGCGCAGGAAATCGTCCGTGATCACGGCTCAGTCCTGCGCCGCCAGCGCGGGGCTCGCAAAGGGGCTGCCCTGCAGGATGCCGGAGACGTCATCGGCACAGGAACGCACGGCGCGTCCGAGCTCGCCGATCCGCCCGGCGGGCAGATCGCCCTTGATGCCGGTCACGCTGACCGCACCGGCGCAGGCTCCGTCGTGGCCGAAGAAGGCCGCGCCCACGCAGATGACACCCTCCGAGGCCTCCTCGTCATCGACGGCGAAACCGAGCCGCCGGGCAACGGCCAGGTTGTCCAGCATCGTCTCGACGTCGGTGATGGTGTGCGCAGTACGGGGGGCCAGCCCGGCCTCGGCACACATGCGCCGGATCCCGTCCTCATCCATAGTGGAGAGGATGGCCTTGCCGGCCGCGCACGCGTTGGGAATCTCGCGCCGGCCGAGGGGGGTATAGAAGCGGACGCCACCGGGGCCGTCAACCCGGCTGACGAAGACCGCATATCCCTCTTCGTTGATCGCCACCCGCGCGGTCATCTTGGTGGCCCGCGACAGGTCCTCGATCAGCGGACGGCACAGGTCACCGAGCGGGAGCTGCCGGCCGACGATGTCACCTAGCCTGAGCAATGCCGTACCCAGCGTGTAGCCCGGCCGGAGGTGCGCGTCACGCAGGTAGCCGGACGCGACCAGCGTCCGGGCCAGGGCCAGCGTGCTGCTCTTGGAGGTCCCCAGCGCCCTGGACATCTCGCTGAGTGATAGCCCGTCGGGCGGCCCGCCCGCCACGATGTCGACCAGCCGCAGCGCACGCACGACGCTCTGCACCGTGTAGGGGCCAGCGATATGGAGGTCTTCCGTCACCACCCGGTCACCTTCCGCTCATAATTCGCCCAGGCAGGACAGTATTGCCGGAAGCCATTGACATGCCGAAACGCAATTGCTTCCATTTCTGCTGGTGATTCTATATCACGAAACGGGGTTCGGAAGAACAGAACGCCCTTCGCAGAGCGTGGGTCGCGCGGACGCCGCCCGCGACCACCCGCCCACTGGCCGACGCCGCGCGAAGTCCCGGCCGGGCCGGCGCCGGCCGCGGCTGGCCGTGCTGGAGGATAGGACGATGAGCGCTGCCGCGAGCCCCGATGATGCCGCCGTGCCGGATGCCTGCCGGGTGACCGGCGGGGACATCCTGGCCCGGCGGGGCATCTCCGCCGAGCCGGTGCCCTCCGCCAGTGAGCAGCGGTTCCCCGACGGAGCCCACTACCGGATCGAGATTCCCAGCGTCGAAGGGCCGGCCGTGCTCCGGGCGGTCGTGGCCCAGGCCTCGGCCGAGGGCATCGTCGTGAACCGGGCGTCCCAGGGCAGCGGCGCCATGCTGTTGTCCGCAGCCGAGCTGGCGGAGATGGCCCGGATCGGGGCCGACAGCGGCATCGAGGTATCACTGTTCACCGGGCCACGCGAGGAATGGGACGTGGGCAGCGTGGCGCAGTCCAGCGAGGGCCCGTCCCGGGCCGGGCTCATCCGGAGCGTGCGGCAGCTCCGGTACGCGGTCGACGACGTGCTGCGCGCCGTCGATCAAGGGATCCGGGGCTTCCTCGTCGCCGACACGGGCCTGCTGGAGCTGCTGGCCGACATGCAGGCCGACGGGCAGATCCCGGCGTCAGTGGTGTGGAAGGTCTCGGCCATGCTCGCGCCCGCCAACCCGCTGACGGTCGCCCAGCTGGAGCGGCTGGGCGCCTCGACCATCAACGTGCCCGCCGACGTCACCCTCGGGCAGCTGGCGGAGATGCGGTCGGTCACCTCGCTGCCCCTCGACCTCTACGTCGAGGCGCCGACCGGCATGGGCGGGGTGGTCCGCGGCCATGAAGCAGCCGACCTGGTGGCGGTGGCTTCGCCCATGTACGTGAAGTTCGGGCTGCGGAACTCGCGGCCTCTCTACCCCAGCGGCCTGCACCTGGCGGACGAGGCGGCCGCGATCGCCCGCGAGAAGGTCCACCGCGCCCGGGTGGCCCTGGAGTGGATGGAGCGCAGCGGGCTGGGACTCGGGCAGTCGCACCCCGGAGCGCCCGGCCTGGGTGTCCCCCACCCATAAGAATGCTCAACGAGATCCCGTGGCCGGCGCCGTCACTGGCGGCGGGCCGGCAGCGCTTCCGGCTCCGTCGGCTGCCATCCGCCAGCGGCATCTGGTGGGCATGGACGACCAGCAACGGGCCGCGGAACCGCTGGCGGGCCACCTGCTGCGCACACGGCCTGCAACGGCCGGATTCCCGGCGGGGTATTCGCCGGCCAGTTCGCCGCGGGCGCGGAGCCACGGCGGCGGCGACTGCGTTTGATGGTGGGGTCCGGCTCAGTCCCTGAGCTCAGTCCGTGGGCTCGGCCCGCGCGTCACACACCGGCACCCGGTTCCCGGGCTGGCCGTCCACGGCCGCGCCGCCCGGCGCCGGCAGCCCCGTCAACCGCGCGGCCTGCCGGACCCAGCTGCCTATCCGGGCGACCAGATCGTTGCTCACGCCGGATTCGGCGTGGCCAAACTCGGGGATGACCCACAACTCCTTGGGCTCGCGGGCGGCGCCGTACAGCTGATAGGCGTGGTCCACCGGGAAGTACAGATCCTGTTCCCCGTGCACGACCAGGAAGGGCGTCGGCGCGATCCGGGCCGCCGCCTCGGCCGGGGGGACCGGCACCGGATCCCACCGCACCGAACTCACCCGGGTCTTCAGCCAGGTACGAGTGATCAGCCGACCCGCCCGGCGCTCCACCGCCCAGTGCACCCGGCGCATGGGCTTGGTGCCCCGGTAGTACCAGCGCCCCGGCCCGCTCACCGAGACAGCCGCGTCAAGGCCGCCAACCAGGCCCGCATACCGCACCACGATCGAGGCGCCCATCGAGAAGCCGACCGAGGCGACCCGCCGGTAGCCAAGCTCCCGTGCGTAGGCAACCGCCACATCCAGATCGCGGATCTCCCGGTCGCCCATGGTGGAAAGCCCGCCGGACCGTCCGTGCCCGCGGAAGTCGAAGGTGACCACGCCGCCGTGCTGGTTCAGCCACCTGGCCACCCGCCAGACGAAAGGCCGCGACCACGACAGCGTGAAACCGTGCGCCATGACGATCGCCAGCTCGCCGTCGCCGGGCAGATGCGCGGCCTCGATCGGCACGCCGTCGTCGGTGATCAGCGTCCGCGCCTTCAGCACAGGTCGGCTCATCTACCCATTGTGCGTGACTCCGGCCGGCCCGGCGTCCGCCGCACGTTGCCCGCTGCGGGGTGCCGCGCGGACCGTCGCATGAGTGGAGCCAACCCCTGCACAGCCCCGCCGCACCGGCGGGGCCAGGCGCTGGCACAGGCCAGCCGCACCAGCGGAGCCAGGCGCCGGCACAGGCCCGCCGCACCAGCGGAGCCGGGCTCTCGTCAGGGCGGACGGATGTGAGAGCCTCGCTCAAGGAGGTGTGGCGTGAAGATCGGCTTGCAGATCCCTGGCTTCACCAGCCCGGGCGGCCCCGCGCGGCTTGGCGCGGACCTGGCGGCTGTGGCACGCACGGCGGACGACGCCGGTTTCGAGTTCGTCGCCGTGATGGATCACTTCTTCCAGATCGGGGGGATCGGCCCGCCGGAGCGGGAGATGCTCGAGGCCTACACCACGCTGGGCTACCTGGCCGCCTGCACGTCGCGGGCGAAGCTGCTGACCCTGGTGACCGGCGCGGTCTACCGCCCTCCCGGAGTCCTCGCCAAGATCGTGACCACGCTCGATGTGCTGTCCGGTGGCCGCGCCTGGCTCGGCATCGGGGCAGCCTGGAACGCCGAGGAATCCCGAGGGCTTGGCATTCCCTTCCCGCCCGTCGCCGAGCGGTTCGAGCGGTTGGAGGAGACGCTCCAGATCTGCCTGCAGATGTGGAGCGGCGACGACAGCCCGTACCACGGCCGGCACTACCAGCTCGAGCGGCCGCTCAACTCGCCGCAGGCCCTGTCGGCCCCGCACCCGCCGATCCTCATCGGGGGGTCGGGTGAGCGCAAGACGCTGCGGTTCGTGGCTCGCTACGCCCAGGCCTGCAACCTGTTTCCCAGCCCGGAGCTCCCTCGTAAGCTCGACGTCCTGCGCGCCCACTGCGATGCCGAGGGCCGAGACTACGACGAGATCACCAAGACCTGCTACTTCATCTTCGACGTCGGGGACAAAGGCGAGAAGACGGGCGAGGTCGTGGACCGGCTGGGCAAGCTCGCCGAGATGGGCTTCGCGGCCGCGATCGGCGGGGTGGTCAACCTCTGGCGGGTCACTCCGCTGGAGGTCATCGGCAGCGAGGTGATCCCTGCCGTCGCCAACCTGTGATCCACGGCGCGCGCGGTCCAGGGCACGCGGTAAGCGCGACGAAGCCATCGAACACTGCTTACACCCCCGGGCGCTCCGGTGATAGAACAGCAGGGCCAGCGCACTCCCCAGCCACGTCCGGCCTGCAGGCCGGAGACCGGGACAGGAGCCCACATGTCCGTGCTCAGTGCCCTCGCCGAGGCGATCCGCAGCGCCGCGGTCGATGTCATCGATCTCACCGCACCGCTCTCGTCGACGACGCCGGTGCTCAAGCTGCCCGAGCCGTTCGGCAACACGGTGTCCTTCGCCCTGCACGAGATCAGCCGGTATGACGAGCGGGGCCCGGCCTGGTACTGGAACGACATCACCACCGGCGAGCACACCGGCACGCACTTCGACGCGCCGGTGCACTGGGTGACCGGCCGCGACGGCGAAGACGTGTCCCAGGTGCCACTGCCCAGGCTGATCGCGCCAGCCGCGGTGCTCGACTTCAGCGCGCAAGCCGCCGCCGACGCCGACTTCCTGCTGGAGGTGGACCACATCAAGGAGTGGGAGAGCCAGCACGGCGCGCTGCCGGAAGGAGGCTGGCTGCTGTACCGGACCGGCTGGGACGCCCGCTCGCGCGACCAGGAGACCTTCCTGAACGCGAACGAGAGCGGCCCGCACACGCCGGGGGTTTCGGTCGAGTGCGCCCGCTGGCTCGCGCAGCAGGCGCCCGTGGTCGGGTTCGGTGTGGAGACCGTCGGCACGGACGCCGGGGCGGCACACTCGTTCGACCCGCCGTTCCCCTGCCACTCGGCGATGCTCGGGGCAGACAAATACGGGCTCACTCAGCTGCAGAACCTGGCGCTGCTGCCGCCGCAGGGCGCGATGCTCATCGTGTCCCCGCTGCCGATCACCGGCGGCTCCGGCAGCCCCTGCCGGGCGCTTGCCCTGGTGGAACGGGCCTGAGCGGGCAGTTCTGATGCTGGTCAGCGAGGCGGCCGGGGCGGTTCTCACCGGCCTCGGCGCCGAGATGGTGTTCGGTGTCGTCGGCAGCGGCAACTTCCACGTGACCAACGCCCTCATCGCGAACGGCGCCCGCTTCGTTGCCGCCCGCCACGAAGGCGGCGCCGCCTGCATGGCCGACGGCTGGGCACGGGCGACCGGCAAGGTCGGCCTCCTGTCGGTCCATCAGGGGCCCGGGCTCACCAACGCGATGACCGGCATCACCGAGGCGGCCAAGAGCCGCACCCCGCTGCTCGTCCTCGCGGCCGATGTGGCCGGGGCGGCGGTAAGGTCCAACTTCCGGATCGACGTGGCGGCGCTCGCCGCCGCGGTCGGGGCGGAGGCCGAGCGGCTCCACTCCCCGGGCTCGGCCGCCGCCGATGTGATCCGTGCCTACCGGACCGCCCAGGCGCAGCGTCGGACGGTGGTACTCGCGATGCCGCTTGACGTCCAGGCGGCACAGTGTGACCCGCCCGCGATCCCGGCGGCGCCGTCGCTAAGCCCATGTCAGCCCGCGGGGGAATCGGTGGCCGAGCTGGCCCGGGTGCTGACCGGCGCGCAGCGGCCGGTGTTCGTAGCCGGGCGCGGGGCCCGGGTGGCGGATGCCCGGGCCGGCCTGGAGCGGCTCGCCGATGCCTGCGGGGCGCTGCTCGCGACCTCCGCCGCGGCCAAGGGCCTGTTCCGGGGGAACCCCTGGGATCTCGATGTGAGCGGCGGCTTCGCCACGCCGCTCGCCGCCGAACTGATCGGCGCCGCCGACCTGATCGTCGGCTGGGGGTGCTCGCTCAACATGTGGACGATGCGCCACGGCAGGCTCATCGGGCCGGGCGCCACGGTCGTGCAGGTGGACAACGATGTGTCAGCGATCGGCGCGCACAGGCCTGTCGACATGGCGGTGCTGGGCGACGTCGCAGAGACGTGCCGGGCCGTGCTGGCGGAGCTGGGCGGCCGCACGCTCGGCGGGTACCGGTCCCCGGAGCTGCAGACGCGCATCGGGCGCGAGGGACGCTGGCGCGATGTCCCGTACACCGATGAGGGGACCCGCGGGGCCGACGCGGGCGCTGGCGCTGTCGCGGGTGGCGCGGAAACCAGCCGGGCTGGGACGGGAGCCGGCCGAGACGGCTCAGGTGAGGAGCGGGGCGGCCCGGCCGAGGAGCGGGGCGGCCCGGGCCAGGGGCGAAGCGGCGGCCCGGGCGACGACGGCGAGGCAAGGATCGATCCACGTACCCTCACCATCGCCCTGGACGACCTGCTTCCCGCGCAGCGGATGGTCTCGGTCGACTCGGGAAACTTCATGGGGTACCCGAGCATGTTCCTTTCCGTCCCCGACGCCAGCGCGTTCTGCTTCACGCAGGCGTACCAGTCGATCGGACTCGGCCTGGCCTCAGCGATCGGCGCCGCACTCGCCCAGCCCAGCCGACTCCCGGTCGCGGCGCTGGGTGACGGCGGGGCGCTGATGGGGATCAGCGAGCTGGAGACCGTGGTCCGGCTGCGGCTGCCGATGGTGATCGTGGTCTACGACGACGCGGCGTACGGGGCTGAGGTGCACCACTTCGGGCCGGACCAGCACCCGCTGGACACCGTCCGGTTCCCGCCCACGGACATCGCCGCCATCGGCCGGGGATTCGGCTGCGCCGGGGTGACGGTGCGGGGTCCGCAGGACCTCGCCGCGGTGCGGGAGTGGCTGGCCGGGCCACGCGACCGTCCCCTGGTTATCGACGCGAAGATCACCTCGGGGAGCGGCTCGTGGTGGCTGGAGGAGGCGTTCCATGGTCACTGAGGCCCGCCGGTCGTGCCGACCGCGTACCGGAGGGCGGTCAGCCAGCTGACTTGCGCCGGTACGGGCGGAACCCCAGCGAGGCGAAGACCATCAGCGCCAGCGGTCCTCGTCCCGGGATCCTGGCACCGTCGCGTGCGGTCTCGTCAGTGGCTCGCGGTGGCGGTGAACGACGCGATCATGCCGATGACGACGTGCGGCGGGCCCGTGCCGCCACCGACCTTGCCGGTCTGCCAGCAGGTCGCCACGTAGTTCCCGGGCGGCAGATCCATGCGGACCACGGCGCTGGAGCCGATGGGCAGCGGCGCACCGCTGTCGCCGAAGTGGGCCCAGTCGTCCTCGGCCGCGGGGCCTTTCTTCTTGGCGTCGTTGACCACGCTCTGGGCGGTGTCGCCGGAGGGCAGCTTCAGCACCACGAACTCGTGGACGATCGGGAACGCCTCGTCGTTGATGAACGTCACCTCGAACGGCCTGTTCGCTGGCACGCTCGTCGGCATGCCCTGGAAGGTGAAGTTCTTGACCGAGACGCTGTACATCGGGCCGGCCGTCCCGGGGGCCGGGGCACCTGCGGAGGTAGACGCGGTGAACGTCGCGATCATGCCGAGCGCGACGTGCGGCGGGCCGGTGCCGCCACCGGCCTTGCCGGTCTGCCAGCAGGTCGCGGCGTAGCGCCCGGGCCGCAGATTCAGGGTGACCACGGCGCTGGAGCCGACCTCCACCGGGCCGCCGGTGTCGCCGACGTCCTCCCAGTCGCGCTTGGCTTTGACGCCCTTCTTCTTGGCGTCGGCCACCACGTCCTTGGCGGTCTTTCCGGCGGGCAGCTTCAGCACCACCAGCTCGTGGGTGACCGGGGACGTCTCGTTGTTGGTGAACGATATCTGGATCGGCCGGTCCGCCGGCACGACCGACGGCACGGCGTCAAAGGCGAAGTTTCTCGCCTCGGTGCTGTAGAGGGGTATCCCGGCAGCCGCTGCCTGCGCCGACGGTATCGCGCTCTTGCTGGGTGCCACTCCCCCGTTGCCCTTGGCACAGCCGACGGCGATAACGAGGACAGCGCACGCCGCCATGGTCACGACGGGGAAGGACCGCGCATACCGACGGACGCGCCGCGCGTGCAGGCGGAACCCGCTTGGCGATCTCATGGCTGCTCCTCCGCACCAGATATTCGGTCCCACCAGCGAGCACGCCCGGGCTGCGTCCTGGTACCGCGCAGACAAGCGCCCCGTGACGCAGACGACGCACTAGCGGAACGTGTCCATCGTGCACTGGAGACCATCAAGCCCGCAGGCCCTCGGGACAATTGCGTGTTGGAGGGCCGCTCGCCCATGATGAGCGGCCGGGCATCGCCGTGCGCGTGATCACCGCCTCCTCCGGGCGGCGAGGCGGGCCTGGCAGGCCGGACGGGCACCCCGCGCAACGAAGCCTGCCCGGGCATACCTCCGCCAAGTGGACCAGCACGGCGGTCGTGACGGTCACGCTGCGGGTGGGTCAGCGTGCCTTGCGCCGGTACAGGTGCACCGCCAGCGGGGCGAAGACCATCAGCAGGACCACCGACCACCCGAGCACGGCCAATTCGGGATGCTGCATCGGCCAGACCTGCACCGATGCCGCCGGATTGGGGTTGCCGAACAGGTGGCGGCTGGCGGCGGCTACCGCGCTCATCGGGTTCCACTCCGCGATCGGCTGCAGCCAGCCGGGCATCGCCTGGGTGGGGACGAAGGCGTTCGAGACGAAGGTAAGCGGCAGGAACAGCACGAACCCCATCTGCTGGGCCGCTTCCGGGCTGCGCAGCACCATGCCCAGGCAGGCGCCGAGCCAGGTGAACGCGTAGCCGAAGAGCAGCGCGAGGCCGAACGCCACGGCGGCATCGGCAAGGGAGGAATGGATCCGCCAGCCGATAGCGAGGCCGACCCCGGCGACCACAGCTGTGCCGATCACCTGCGTGACCAGATCGGAGATCGTGCGCCCGGCCAGAACCGCGGATCGTGCCGTTGGCAGCGAGCGGAAGCGGTCGATGAGCCCACTGCTCATGTCGGTGACCAGGGCAACGGCGGTGCCCGGGGCGGTCGCGGCCAGTCCCATGGCGAGCATCCCGCCGATCAGATACTCGTGGTAGCTGCCCCCGCCGGGCAGGGCGATGGCGCCGCCGAATACGTACGCGAACAAGAGCACGAACAGGATCGGCTGGATGGTGACGTCCATCAGCGTCTCCGGCTCCCGTGCGATCCGGGCCAGGCTGCGCCTGGCCAGCACCGCGACATCGCTGACGAGCCAGCGCAGGTTGCCGAGCCGGGTAACCGCCCGGCGAGGCGCCTGCGAAATGGTGGCGGTGGTCATGCCGCTGTACCTCCCTGCTGTGCGTTATCTGCTTCCTGTCCGGCATCGCCGTTGCCCGGTGCGGATGGCGGGGCGGCGGCCCGGTGCCCGGTCAAGATGAGGAACACGTCGTCGAGCGACGGGCGGCGCAGGGTCACGCTCGAGACCCGGATTCCCGCCACGTCCAGGGCCCGGACGATGTCGGTCGTGATGCCCTCACGGGCCGGCATCTGCGCCGTGATGAGCCGCCGCTCCGGGTCGGCCTCGACGGGCCCGGTCGTCTGCGCCCGCACTACCGCCGCGGCGGCGGCCAGCTCGGGCCCGGGGGCGAGCTGAACCACGATGCGGTCCTCGCCTACCTTCGCCTTGAGCTGGTCCGGAGTCCCCTCCGCGATCACGCGGCCGGTGTCGATGACCGCGACCTGGCTGGCCAGCTGGTCCGCCTCATCGAGGTACTGGGTGGTCAGCAGCAACGTGGTGCCCTCGGCTGCCAGCTCCCGGATGATCTCCCACATGACCGCCCGGCTGCGCGGGTCGAGCCCGGTGGTCGGTTCGTCCAGGAAGAGCACCTCCGGGTTGCCGATCAGGCTAGCGGCGAGATCCAGGCGACGGCGCATGCCGCCGGAATACGTCTTCACAGCGCGGCCGGCCGCTTCCGCGAGGTCGAAGCGGGCCAGCAGCTCCTCGGCACGGCGACGCGCCTGCGAGTGGCTGAGCCGGGCCAGCTGGCCGATCATGACCAGGTTGGCGCGTCCGGTCAGGTAGTCGTCCAGCGCCGCGTACTGGCCAGTCAGGCCGATACGGCGGCGCACCTCGCCGGCCTGGCGCACCACGTCGGCCCCCAGTACCCGGGCCTGCCCCGCATCCGGCCGCAGCAGGGTGGCCAGCACCCGCACCGCAGTGGTCTTCCCGGCCCCGTTCGGGCCGAGCAACCCGAGAATGCCGCCTCGCGGCACGATGAGGTCCAGGCCCGACAGTGCCCGGGTCGGTCCGAAACTCTTGGTTAGCCGCTCCGTCTCGATGGCGGGGATTCCCCCCATGCCGTCCCTCCTCCGTTCGTCGTACGGTGTACTATGTCGTGCGACGTACGTTAGCAGTACACTGTACGAGAAGCAAGCAGCGGCCCGAACTCCGATAGGTTCGCCAGTGTCGGGACACCGGAAGGCCGGCCTGGCCAGGAGGGAGTCACGGTGGCGGCAGACGATGAGGAACTCTGGGCGCCGTTCCTGGCTTTCCGGACCGAAGACCGCCGCGCCGCCCGCCTGCGGCGGCACGTGGAAGAGGACATGAAACGGGGCGGCCGGCATGTCCCCCGCCGCGCCGCCGCGCTGTCCCGCGATGAGATCGTGCGGGCAGCGATCGATGTGGCCGACGCCGAGGGAGCGGACGCGATCAGCATGCGCCGGATCGCGCGTGAGGTCAGTGCGGGGACGATGTCGCTCTACTGGCACGTCGCATCGAAAGAGGAGCTGCTCGATCTCATGATCGACGCTGTCATGGGCGAGCAGCAGGCACCGGAGCCCTCCGGCGACTGGCGGGCGGACCTGGGCACGCTGGCCCGCAACGCCCGGTCGACGTTCCACCAGCACCTCTGGGCAATGGACTTCATGGTGGGCCGTCCCCCAGCGGGCCCGAAGGCGCTGCAGAACCTGGAACGCGCGCTCGGCACGCTGGACGGGCTCGGCCTCGACAAGGCCACGGCCATGAACATCGTGCTGACGGTCACCACCTACGCGCTTGGCGCCGTGCTGCGCGAGGTGCAGGAAGCCAACGGGGAGCGCTACCTGGAACAGCGGTTCGCGGGCGTCACCGATCAGGAGCGGACGGAGATGACACGCGAGTTCGTCGTCCAGATCCGCGCCACGGGACGCTACCCGCACATGACGGCGCTGATCGAGGCAGGCATCGACCCGGACGCCGCGCATACCCGGGACGCCCGGTTCGAGTTCGGCCTCGACTGCCTCCTGGACGGGATCGCGACCCGCATCCCCGGCCTGCCCAGGCAGGCTCCCACACCCTCCGGCTGACCAGGTTCCCGTCCCGCCGCGTGATCACGGGCGATGTCGTGCGGGCCGGTGCTGGCCAGGAGCGGCCGTCCCCAGCTGGACGGCCAGATCGCGGCGCGCGGAACAGGCGTCACCGAGTGAGCCTCTTCAGGCACCCAGCCGATCCCGGGACGCGTCAGGGGTTGTCGCTCGGGACCCTCTGAGTCTTGCCCCCCGCCGGGATCGCCGGCGGCGGGGCCGCGATGCCCGAGCCGACCCGGGTCAGCGCCTCGGAAGGGTAAACCTCCTCGTTGTGGATCGCCACGTCGCCGGTCTCCAGCAGCTCGTCCGGCATCCGCAGCTTCATGAACAGGCCGAGGCCGCGCAGGATGAGGAAGGTGATCAGCCCGTCCCAGACGATGACGGTCAGCGCCGCCCCGGCCTGGATCAGCAGCTGCTTCGGGTGGCCGTAGAACAACCCCGCGGTCGTGACGTCGGGGTTGTTGCCCACTCCCAGGTAGACGATCATGTGGGGGTCGGCGAACAAGCCGACCAGCAGGCCGCCGGCCAGGCCAGCGATGCCGTGCGTGTAGACCACGCCCAGCGCGTCATCGACCCTGCTGAACGGCCGCACCTTGCTCAGGTAGTTCCAGGCCACCCAGACGATGGCCGAACCGAACAGGCCGATCGCCATGGCGCCCAGGCCGTTCACGTAGCCGGCCCCAGGGGTGATGCCGACCAGGCCGACGATCATGCCGTTGATGCCGCCAAGGAAGGTCGGCTTCTTTTCCTTGGTCAGCAACATGTCCATGACGATCCAGGTCAGCATCGCCACGGCCGCAGCCAGGTTGGTGTTGAGCACCGCCGCCGCTGCGTCCGCCCCCGCGAAGTACGGATCACCACCGTTGAACCCGTTCCAGCCCAGCCACAGGATGCCCGCGCCCACCGAGACCAGCAGCAGGTTGTTGGGCACGCCGTGAGACCGGTCCCGCTTCAGCCGCGGCCCGATCACCGCCGCAGCCACGAAGCCCGAGACACCGGCGGCCAGGTGGATCACGTACCCACCGCTGAAGTCGAGCGCGCCGTGCGCCGCCCACCAGCCGCCCCCCCAAAGGAGGAACGCGTTGACCGCGTAGGCGAACGTCGACCAGAGCGGCACGAAGATGAGCCAGACCTTGAAGCTGATCCGGCCGACCACGCTGCCCAGCAACAGCAGCGGCGTGATCGCCGCGAACACGAACTGGAAGTAGACCAGGGCCGACTGGGAAAAGCGGAACTTGGGCATCAGGCCGGCGCCGCTCACACTCGGGATGTGTGCCTGGCCCTGCTCGTTGAACGAGCCGATGACCGGGCCCGGACGGCCAAGGAACGTGCCAATCCACGCATGGCCGAAGCCCATCTTGAAGACCCACAGGACCCAGACGATGAGAACCAGGCAGAACCCGCTGAACGCCATGATCATGGTGTTGACGGCCCACTTGCGCTGCACCAGGCCCCCGTACAGGACGGCCAGGCCGGGCAGGCTCATCAGGCCGACGAGGGTCGCAGCGGTCAGCTGCCATGAGGTATCCCCGGCGTTCAGCCAACTCGGATAGGGATCCACTGCTCTCCCGCCTCTCTCGGCTCGGCCGGCCGCAGGCGTCGGTCAAGGACGCTTCATGTTTCCCATGGGCGGGTTTCGGACACATTTCCCGGCTGTTACACCGCCGACAACGGGTCCCGGTCCCGGTCAGCCAGGGTTACGTGCATGTTTCGGCGGTGCTCAGTCGTGATCGCGGACGATCCCGTGCGCATAGCACAGGAAATCGTCCGCGATCATCAAGGACAAGCTCGGGCGGTCACCCGGGTGTGGGCGCGACCAGTTCGATCTCGTAGCCGTCCCGGTTCTCCAGGTAAGCCGCATAGTGGTCGTCGCCGCCCGCGAACGGGTGACGGTCCGGATAGAGCAGCCGCCAGCCGTGATCGGGCGCGTGCAGGGCAACCTCGTCCAGTTCTTCGCGGGACGCGACATGGAACGCGAGGTGGTTCAGCCCCGGCCGGCAGCGGTCGTGCCGGGCGGCGACCCGGTCCGGTGACTGTTCGATGACGATGTAGGTGACGCCTGCCCGCCAACTCTTGCCCTCGGGCCATTCCTGATAGACGCGATAGCCCAGCTTCTCGAGCAGCCACCCCCAGCTGGCCTCCGCCCTGGTCAGGTCGGGCACCCAGAGTTCGATGTGATGCAGCGTCCCCGTGCCAGCGAGATCCATTCCGACAGCATGCCAGTCCCGCGACCTGCGCGGGACCCCTGCACCACTCTTTTCACAGGTCAGCCCGGTGCGGCCGGCCGAGGGTTCAACCCCGCCTCAGGAAACCGCCTCGACCTTGCGCTGAAGCTTGTTCATGCCGCTCAGCCAGCGGTCGGGGTCGCCCGCCCGGCCTGCGTACATCCGGGCCACCTCGGGGTGGGGAAGGATCAGGAACCGCCCGTCGGCGATGCCAGCCACCACCACATCGGCCACCGTCTCCGGTGTGATGGCGGACCCGCCGAGGATCAGCTTCTCGGCGGGCGAGGCCCCAGTCATCATCGCGGTCCGCACCCCCTGCGGGCAGATCGCCTGCACCGTGATGCCCCGGTGGGCGTAGGTCGCCGCCAGCCACTCGGCGAACCCGAGCGCCGCATGCTTGGTCACCGAGTAGGGCGCCGAGCCCAGCATTGTGAGCAGCCCGGCCGCGGATACGGTGCAGATCAGGTGGCCACTGCCGCGCTCTAGCCAGGCGGGGAGCAGCTGCCGGGCGGCCCGCACATGGGCCATCACGTTGACCTGCCACGAGGCGGACCAGTCCGCCTCGCTGGCCTGCTCACCGCCCCGCCGGGCCACGCCGGCGTTCGCACAGAACAAGTCGATCTCGCCGAGCACCTCCCGGGCCACGCCGATGAGCGCAGCCACTCCGCCCTCGGTCGCGGCGTCACCGGGCACGGCGGTGGCCCCGCAGGACGTGGCGACCGCGGCTGCCGCCCCGGCGTCGATGTCATTGACGATCACCCGGCCGCCCTCGGCGACGAAGCGGCGGGCGAGCGCGGCTCCGATCCCGCTGCCCGCCCCGGTCACCACGACGCCCGCACCGGCCACCGACTCCATCACGGCTCCTTCCGCAAGATCCTGAAGACTTTTCCGCACAGGGAGCGGAAAAGGCTTCAAGATCATGCGGAAGGAGCCGTGATGGAGTCGGTGGCCGGTGCGGGCGTCGTGGTGACCGGGGCGGGCAGCGGGATCGGAGCCGCGCTCGCACGCCGCTTCGTCGCCGAGGGCGGCCGGGTGATCGTCAATGACATCGACGCCGGGGCGGCAGCCGCGGCCGCCACGTCCTGCGGGGCCACCGCCGTGCCCGGTGACGCCGCGACCGAAGGCGGAGTGGCTGCGCTCATCGGCGTGGCCCGGGAGGTGCTCGGCGAGATCGACTTGTTCTGCGCGAACG
>DASYQM010000433.1:0-5529 GCA_036005525.1 Streptosporangiaceae bacterium | reverse complement strand
GAGCTAGAACGGCTATCCGGCAAGAAGGTCTTGCTCCAAGACGCCGCCGCCTGACCCTCACCCCCTTACCACCCGGCTCCGCTGCACTCCGCCGGGTACTGCCGCCCGCCTGGCTAAGCTCCGATTTTCGATTCAGAGTGGACTGCTGAGCCGCACCGCACGCTCTACCTGCACCAACGTCTCAGGAATCTGCCCGGAATGCACGCAACGCACAGGGATGCGGCGGTGGTCGTTCCACGAGGCGTTCCACGGCATCCGTACGGGGCCTGGCAAGGTTCCGTCACCGAATGTAGCTGAGCGCTGTGCGCTCGCAGCCTATGGGTCTCCGGGGACCCGCTTCGCGGCAGACCGTCACCGACAACCAGCGGCTCGGCGGTTCCTGGTGGACCTGACACGGAACATCGAGTCGGCGGCGAGCAGGATCGGCTCGGTCAACGCAGCTCCCGCGGTGCGGAAGCGGTTGGGGTATGGAGGGGGTTCCGGTGCCACGTGGCCGTCGCGGAACCCGGGGGAGTAGGCGAGGTGGAATGCGCGGGTGGGAACCGTGGCGCCTAGCTGCGCGTAGAGCCCGGCCGCAGCGAGCGTGGCCCGCCAGACGAGGGCGTACTCCGGGGGCGGCGTCAGTTTGCGCAGGGCCGGGGCGTAGCGCGGGTCGGTGAGGTGGGCCATGAGCGTGCGCAGCCAGGGCCGGGAGTAGGTGAAGCTGCTGGTCGCGGCCGTGGCCACGATGGGGTGAAGCAGTTCTATCAGGAGCTGTGGATCGACCTGGGCGTCGGAGGCGAGCGCCCCTACCTGCCGGGCCAGGCCTATTGCCGCTGGCCCGTCGGCGGCGAGGACGGCGGCGGCGAGCTGCCCGAACGGCGCTGGGATGCCGCCGGGCGTGGCGGCGGCCGCGCCGAAGTCCAGCATGCCGAGCCTGCCGCCGGGGAGTAGCAGGAAATTGCCCGGGTGCAGGTCGGCGTGCATCCAGCCGGTACATGCTGGCGGCGCGTAGATAGCGTGCCCCAGCAGCCGTGCGGCCAGGTCTGCCGCGTCGCTGGCATCGAGTTCGCGCCAGCCCGGCGGCAGCAGATCCGTGCGCCCCTCCAGCAGCGTGGACAGGCTCACTCCCTCCAGCCAGCCCGTGACGAGTACCCGCGGTGTCGCCGCGTACACGGCCGGAACCGTGACGCTTGTCCGGCCCGGCGGCTCGCGCACCCCGGCGGCGTGGGCGGCGGCGAGGGCGTCGGGGAGTTGGTGAGTGAACGCGGCCGCGACCTCGGTTTGTATGTGCCCTTCCCGCACATAATCGAGTTCCTCGACGATCCGGCTAGCGAGCTCGTCCGCCATTCCGGAGACGTTCAGCCGGGTCAGCCGGGCCATCATCCGCGCCAGCAGCCGGGCCTGGCGCAGGTCTGAGCGCAGCGCGTCGCCGACACCGGGGTACTGCACCTTGACCGCCACCTCCGCGATCCGGCCACCGTCATCCCGCCATCGCCCGCGGTGCACCTGGCCGATCGAGGCGGCCGCCACCGGCGTGCCGTCGAACGCAACCAGCCGGTCCCGCCAGCCGGGCCCATGGGCGTCGGTGAGGTCAGCCGCGACGATCCGTCCGGCGACCCCGGCCGGCATGGGCGGCACAGCGTCGGTGAGCCGCCGCAGCGCCAACCGGTACGGCGCCGCCACCCCCTCCGGCATCGCCGCCTCGAACACCGCCATCGCCTGCCCCAGCTTGGCTGCCCCGCCCTTGAGTTCGCCAAGGGTGGTGAATAGCTGCGCGGCGGTGCGGGCTGCGACCTGATCCGCACCGGTCCGGGACAGTCGGCTGGCCGCGGCGGCGGCGCGCGCGGCATGGCGTACCGGCAGGACGGCCAGCCGGCCGCTGCGCCGCAGCGCACCGGTCGGCAGGACCGGCCTTTCCCGCCCGTCTGATGCCGTCCCAGCGGGCCTCTGCGGGGAAGGCTGTGTGTCGGTCATCCCGGCGATCCTCCTTGGCGTGGTTGGCCTGATGTCTTCTGGCGGTTTGCGGCCCGCCGCCGCCATCGCCGGGGGGACGTTGCTTCGTGACGGTGGCGGCGGCGGGAGACTCTTGCGCGGGCGGGTGCCGGTCAGGGTTTAGTAGCCCAGGCCGCCGGGCGAGGCGGCTGGGACGGTGCCGCCCTGGGCGGGGGAACTGGCTATCGGGGCTAGGCCGGGGGTGGCCACGAAGAAGTTCTGAAAGCCCTGGCCGGTCACCTGGCCGACGCGGTCGCTGGCAAAGGTGTACAGCAGGTGGCCGTTGTAGGCGACCTGGTGACCGTGGGCGTCGTTGAGCACGCTGAGCCTGCCGCTCAGCCCGGCGGCGGTGGGCGCGGCCGAGGTCAGCGGAGGCCACAGCTGGGCCAGCCCGCCGGTGACCAGCGACCTGGTAGCGGTGTCGGGCCGGTAGAAGTACAGGGTCTGGCCGTGGGCATTGACCAGGATGGTCTCGGACTGGCCGCCAACGGTTGCCTGCGCCGTACGCACGGTCGCCGTGGCGGTGCCCGGGACGGCGGGAGCCGTGGTCCGGGTGGGGGATGCGGTGCTGGTGGTTGAGCCGCCGGCTGTGGCGCCGATGACGCCGCCGACGGCCGCCACGGCGGCAAGGCCGATGCCGGCAAGGATGATCCGTGGGTGTCGCATGATCAGCTCCTAGCGATGTGAGATTTGCTACTAATACGAGTAGTAGAGGAGTGAGCTTCACCGGACGGGCTGGCCGGCCGGTTCCGGCCGGTCTGGCCGGATCGTTTCCCCGGCGGGCTGAGGCTCGCAGCGGCGACGATGGCGTATACCTGCTCGCCAGTAATGGTTTCCTGCTCAAGCAGGGCCCTGGTGAGCTGGCTGAGAGCCTGTTTATGAGCGGTGAGCAGCTCCCGTGCGCGCGCTTCGGCCCTCGTCAGCAGGGCGGTGACTTCGCGGTCGATCAGCCACTGGGTGCGCTCGGAGTGGCCGGGTGAGCCGGTGAGGACCGGATGGAGGTGGCCGGCCGGCTCGTAGCTGACCGGTCCGATCGCCTCGCTCAGGCCGAATTCGCGGACCATCTGGGTGGCCAGCGCGCTCGCTGAGGCCAGGTCGTCGGCGGCGCCGGTGGATGCTTCGCCGCGGGTCAGGCGTTCGGCAGCGCGGCCGCCCAGGCGCACGGCTAGGGCGTCAGCCAGGTAGCGCTCCCCGTACAGCCGCCGGTCGTCGGCGGGGAGCTGCTCGGTGAGTCCCAGGGCTTGCCCGGCGCCGAGGACGGTGACCCGGTTGACCGGGTCGGCGTGGGGGGATAGGACGGCGACCAGGGCGTGCCCGGCCTCATGGACCGCGACCGTCGCCAGTTCGTCCAGGGTCAGCGTGACGCTGCCGTGGCGGCTGCCGAGCAGCACGCGGTCGCGGGCGGCGTCGAAGTCGGCGGCGGTGAGTCCGGTACGGTCGGCCCGGACCGCGGTCAGCGCGGCCTCGTTGACCAGGTTGGCCAGGTCGGCGCCAGAGAATCCGGGGGTGGCGGCGGCGACCTGGCCGAAGTCGACGGCAGGGTCGACGTTCTTGCCGCGGGCGTGGGAGGCGAGGATCGCCTCCCGTTCGGCCCGGCTGGGCAGCGGGACGATGACCTCGCGGTCGAACCGGCCGGGCCGCCGCAGCGCCGGGTCCAGGGCGTCCGGCCGGTTGGTGGCGGCCAGCACCACCACACCGTCGGATGGCTCGAATCCGTCCATCTCGGCCAGCAGCGGGTTGAGGGTCTGCTCCCGCTCGTCGCTGCCGGCCAGCGCGCCGGCGTCGCGGCGGGCGCCGAGAGCGTCGATCTCATCGATGAAGACGATGGCCGGTGCGCGGGTGCGGGCCTGCTCGAACAGGTCCCGGACCCGGGCTGCCCCGATGCCGACGAACATCTCGACAAAGCTCGAGCCGGATATGGACAGGAACGGGACATTGGCTTCGCCGGCGACCGCGCGGGCCAGCAGCGTCTTGCCGGTGCCTGGCGGCCCGGCCATCAGCACCCCGCGGGGGCCGCGTGCCCCCGCCAGCCGGTAGCGGCTGGGGTGGCGGAGGTAGTCGACGACCTCGCCGATGTCGTCCTTGACCGCCGGGTAGCCGGCAACGTCGGCGAACCGGGTGACCGGGCGCTCGGCGTCGACGACGCGGACCTTCGCCTTGGTCAGGCCGCTCGCGCCGCCGAGCCCTCCCAGCCCCGCGGCCTGCCGCCGGGCGCCGCGGACCGCCACATACAGCAGGCCGCCGATCAGCAGCAGCGGCAGGAGCCCGACCAGCACCGACGGCAGCGAGGACGACATGGCGGCAGTAGCGGTGACCTGGACGTGGTGGGCGGCCAGCCGCCCGGCCAGGTTCTGGTCACCGAGCGCGACCGGGATGGTGGTGGTAAACGGCTGCCCGGTAGACAGGCTTCCGGTTACCTGGCCGGCCGGCCCGATTGTCACCGCGCGCACGGTGCCGGCCCCGACGTCGGCCAGGAACCGGGTATAGCTCAGCATCATGCCCGGAGGGCCGCCGCGGGTCAGGGACAGGAGCGCGAGGATACCGGCCGTGCCGCCTAGCGGCAGCAGCCATCGCCGCCATGGGGCCGGGGTTGCCTGGCCCTGGGGGCCGGGCTGGGATGTGCGCATCGTGATGCTCCTTTATGTCCCGGGACAAGCCGGGTTCGCTGGTCTGGCGGGTCTGGTCAGCGGGAATGGCTGTATTCGGGTGCCCGCTGCGCCACAGGCCGGGGCGAGACCGTCAGGTTCGTGGCCCGGTTGCGCGCCTGCCAGGCGGCGAGCAGGATGAGCAGCGCCTCGACGCTGAGCGCGGCAAGGCCGAGCGGGCACCGCCAGTTGCCAACATCGCTGTGATCGCCGAGGAAGCCACCTACGGTGCGGGTCAGCACGTACCCGCCCGTGGCGGCGGCGGCCAGCCCGCCGGTGGCTGCCCACACCAGCCAATGGGAACGGGCGATCATCAGCCCACCCACGCCGATCGCGGCTGCGATAATCCCGAGGTACCCGGCTCCGACCAGCGGGGTTGGGCCGATCGTGCCGGGCAGGTCGATCACATGGATCATCGCCAGGGCAGCCAGGGCCGCCGCCCCCACCGCGCGGGCGATCATGTCGGAGTCCTGCACGGACGGTGCCGGACTGAGACGAGCTGACATTCGTGTCCTCCTAGTTGGGGCGTATCTCCCGCAGGCCTGGCGCCTGCGACCGGACAGCGATGAGCCGACCTATCTACTAACACGCATAGTAGAATTAGAACGTTCAGTGCCTGGCGTCGGCGTGGCGGCGATGCTGGCCCGCCCCGCGCGTGGCGCAAGGGGCCTGGGCCACCACCCGACACGGTGATGTGACCGCGGGCGGGCCGTCCGGAAGTGGCTCCCCTCTGTGTCAAGAGGGGTCGTTCCCGCCTTTGTGAGTGTGCTCCGGTTCTCGCCGCAGTCAAGCAAAGTGCGCTGGACTGCGGCTGCGGGCCGGAGCTGGCTGGGCATGGCGGGAACGATCTGAAGAACGGATCGGCCTGCCGGGGTAGGGTCGGTGGTTGGCGGGTCCGGGAAGTGACTTC
>DASYQM010000432.1:0-9497 GCA_036005525.1 Streptosporangiaceae bacterium | reverse complement strand
ACGCCTTAGTGAAGTCGTAATTCAGGCTCCCGGCGTAAAGGTGCCTGCAAGCGGTTCCGGCCACGTCGACCGGGTCGCCGCCGGAGGGAAGGACTGTGGTGCCATCTGGGGACCTCAGCGCCGGCAACAGCCCCTCATTGGCCAGCGTGTGGCCGCCGTCGGTGGAGAAGTACCAGCCCGTCGAGTTTCCCTGCCGATCAAGCAAGAACCGGTAGTCGTTCGTGCCGCCGATCAACGTACGCGGGGTTTTGCCGCAGCTGCTGATCGATTCCTCATTCTGCGGCAGGCCCACCGTGTCGCCGTTGAACACGCCGCCCCGCCCCCGCGGCGCCGCCGCCGTCACACCGCCAGCCCGCGTCGCCGCCTGCCGCGCCTGCCAGAACCGGCTACGCAGCCGCGCCGGCGCCAGCTCCGGATGCGACAGATACACATGCAGCCCGACCGCTGCACTGGGACCATTGAGCAGGTTGTCCGACGCCATCGCCGGCGAGCCGCCACCCGCCCCCCCGGCGACTACCGCCAAGGCCGATGCCACCGCTAGCGCAACACCTACCGCGATCCAGTTCCGCATGACACGCCCCCCTCCAAAACACGGCGCCCCCCGGGCATACGGCATCACGCCCGCTGCCGCACGCCTGGCGCTGCGCGGCCGTCACAGCCGCCCAGCCGCCGGGGCCTCAGGTCAGACTGCCACCATCGCCGGAGAAGAGTCAATGATGTGCAAACTAAAGGCAAAGTCCAGAATCACGGCCGAGGGGTACTGACCGGATATGGCCGAGCTCCGCCCTCACGAATGAATGGCGGTTCACTCCCCGCCTGCCGACGTTGGGTGGCGGGCTTCCTTCCTTTGTTACATTGGGAGGCATGGCAGCGCGGGGGCGAAGAAGAACAAGCCCGTCCGACTGCGGGCGACCTACCGGCGCAGCGGGGGCATCCGCTACTTCCACGGCTGTTACTCCCTAGCCGATGACCAGCTGTGGGCACCACCCGGGCCACGTGCGGCCCCCGTCGGAGGACCGGTAGACGGCGATATCCAGGATCGGCAGCGCCGAACCCTGCCCGAATGGCAGCGCTGCCACGTACGCGCCCCGCGCGGTCCGAGCAGCCGACGGATCCGACCACCCAGCCCAGCCGCCAAGCAGCGGCATGGGGTCCGAATTCGTCCATGACAGGAATTGACCGGCCGGCCAGCCCACCCGGTCACGGGCTGAGGCTGGGTCCCGCAATCCCGTGACCCACGAGAATCCAGGCTCTACCACAGAGGCAAGCCATCGGCTGCTGAAACAACCAGCACCGAATTTCATCCCATCCAGGCTGCGCGGAATTCGCACATCCCAGAAGTCCCCGCCATGCTGGCGGTGCCGAGGCGGAGGCCGATCGTGGTCACCTCGGGCATGCTGGCCGCAGTGGATGCCCGCGAACGCCCGATGGGAACCTGTCACGGCCGCAGTGCGTCAGATGGGTACCACCTGAGCCATGCCGGGGAGGGCGCGATGACAAGTTCGCATGTCCGGGCCCTAACAGGACGAGCGGGAGCGCTGCTTGGCGCGATCGCGGTTCTCATCACCGGATGCACGGCGGCGGGCGGCGGCAGCGGCCCACGGGCCGACCGAGCCGACGCCGCCCACGACGCCGTCGCCACTCGGCCTCCCGGCCACATCGTCGCCCACCGGGCCGCCAGGACCACCGGGCCCGGCGGCTTCAGGCACGGCGGCGGGGCCAGGATCGCGTGGGCCACTCCTTTGTCACAGTGTGCACATCCGGTAGGCCACCAGATGGTGTACCCGGCGGGCGCGTCCCGCTCGCCGGTGGCGGTACCGATGTGCCTGTGCTGCCGCTGGCGTGGATGCGCCTGGGCCTGCTGTGGCTGCGGCCCCAGCTGCCGGCCACCACGGTGGTGGTCGCGTCCACACCTTGCCTGGCTCCGCTGTTCACGCTGGCGCTGGCCACCCGGTTGCGGTAGTTCGCGTCTCCCGCCGGGCTGCGGGCCTGGCTGTAGAGCACGCACCTGCCTTACCTGGCGGCAGCCGCCGGTACCCGGTCCAGCCAGCGCCGCTGCCGGTTCCTCGCGGGATCGCTCCTCCGGCGTAACGGCTGGCGCGAGCTGACTCTAGCCGGCATGCACGACCGACTGGCCCGGGCTGATCTCCGAGCGCTCGTTTGGCGGGCACGGCCCAAGCCCGCAGTGGCACCGCCCC
Organism: Streptosporangiaceae bacterium; assembly: GCA_036005525.1. GTDB lineage: Bacteria > Actinomycetota > Actinomycetes > Streptosporangiales > Streptosporangiaceae > UBA9676. The sequence goes on along the minus strand of DASYQM010000432.1, from coordinate 7,299 downwards.
GATCGAGGTCTCCTCCGGCGAGCGGAAGATCCACCGGCTCTCACTGCGCGGCAACCGGCGGCTCAACCACGCCATCCACATGGCCGCGGTCACCCAGATCCGGCATGCCCACAGTGAGGGCCGCGCCTACTTCGAGAAGAAGATCGCCGAAGGCAAGACCCGCAAAGAAGCGCTCCGCGCGCTCAAACGCCAGCTCAGCGACGCCATCTACATGCGGCTCAAGGCCGACGCTGCCCACAGGGTGCGCGGGCAAGCTAACGGCCCGGGAGGGCAATCGGGGAACGGCTCTGTCTCCAGCGCGGCCAGCTCACACCCCAGGCACCGGCTCTTCGGACCAGCCACTCCCGGACCAGCACCCAGCCTACGACCAAGCGCCCCGGCCCGCCGGGCAGTCCCAGCGGCACCGTTCAAGAACTCGCGCAGAACGACTTGACAACAAAGAGGTCTTCGTTCGGGACGCCCTCGGCAGACCGCAGGTCGGTGGCGAGAATGGTCCAGATCCGGGCGTTCGGGGGCTGATGTGCGGTCCACGCTGGCTGGCTTTGCGGCGGGGCCGGGAATGACCGGCAGCCCGGACAGGCGGCGCAGGACGAAGCCGTCGCGTGGCCCCAGGACGGCTCGGTGGGGACAGCGAGGCGGAGGTTTGGGGGAAGCGGTAGGCCGTAACGGCGCCGAAGGCTGGCGCGGGCAGCAGGCCCGGTCATCTGGTGAGCCGCCTGGGCTCGGCTCAGTTCTTGGTGGCGATGAAGTACGTGTTGGCGATGTCTCCGTCGACGTGTGCGGCCTCGATGGAGGTGAAGCCTGCGTCGCGGAGCATCTGCCGTGCCTTTTGCTCTCCCCACATCGTGCCGAGGCCCATTCCGCCGTCGGCGAGGGAGACGGTCATGCAGTGCATGCATGAGATGGTGTACAGCAATGGCCCCAGCGGGTGATCCACGTTGTCCGACAGCGTGCTGGAAGCGGCGATGTCGACGCACAGATAGACACCGTCGGGGCGAAGAGCCTGGGCGATCCCGGCGAGCACCAGGTCGGGCCGGGCCTGGTCGTGCACCGCGTCGAAGGTCGTGATGAGGTCGAACCTTGCGGTCTCGCCGAGGCGGGCGGCATCGCGTTTGTCAAACCGCGCATTCGTCAGGCCTTTGCGGTCGGCCTCCGCCCTGGCCGCGGCGAGCCCGGCGTCGGAGAAGTCGAACCCGGCGAACCGCGACCGTGGGAACGCCTCGGCCATCAGGTTGACGGCATGGCCAGAACCGCATCCGACGTCCGCGACCTCGATGCCCTGCTCGAGCCGGTCAACCAGCCCCGCAACCAGCGGCAACGTCACCTCGATCAGGGTCGCGTCGTGAACAGCGCCGCTGTCTTCGGCCATGAGAGCCTGGAACTTCGGGAACGCCGAGTACGGAACCCCGCCGCCATGGCGGAAGCAGTCCACGATCTGATCTTCCACCAGCGCCAGCAGCCCCAGATACTGCGCCTGGATCGCCAGATTGTCGATTCCGGCGGCCCGGGTCAGCCAGGCGGCGTGATCGGCGGGCAGCGAGAAAGTGCCCGTCAGGTCGTCATGATCGACGATCCGGCCGGTGGTCATTGCCGCCAGCCACTCGCGGACATACCGCTCGTCGAGAGCTGCGGCAGTTGCGATCTCTGCGCTCGTCGCCGCGGGCATCGCGGCCATGACGTCAAACAGCCCCGTGCGGTGGCCGACACTGACCATCAGGGCCAGCGCGCCCTCGTTCATCATGTGGATCATCCGCTCGGCAAACCCCGCCGAGCCTGCAGCTTCTGCCTCAGCCACGCCGACCTCCCCCCAGCCCGCAGCAGGCCTGGTGGTAACCCTCAATGCTAGACCGGACCAAATCACCATCGATACCGAGCGCCACCCAGCAGGCGAGCATGCACCGCGAGGCGTACAGAGTCGGCAACCGCGCGGCTGCCAGATCACCGCGTGGGCTGGCCGCTCTCCCGGTACGAGCCCGTCAGCAGTGAGGCAAGTTAATAGGGCTTTACTTCAAATCTCGGGAACTCTACTTCTGCGTTGCCCGGCCGGTCACGAGTCTCCCCTTCGACACATATGCTCGGCCGCTGGATGGGAGTGGCGAGGGCTATGGGTCATGATCGTGATGGTGGCATTGATGGCCGGGGGGATGTTTTGCGGCGGCGTGACGACCGTGTGGTCGCGGGCGCGGCGTCGCTGAGGGCGCCGAGGAGGGCGGCGGTGGCGGGCGGATCGGGTGGCTCGCCGTAGGTTGCGGCCAGCACGTCTCGCGCCGAGTCCGGTAGCGTGGCGGCCTGTACGCCCGGGTTGCGTGAGGCTGCCAGGGCCAGCCCGGGCAGCGTGGTGACTCCGAGCCCGGCCGCGACGAGGGCCTGGACGGCGACGTAGTCGTCGGTGGCGTAGGCGATGCGAGGCTGGAACCCGGCCCTGGCACACGTGGCCAGCAGGTGGGCGCGGCAGCGCTCGCAGCCCGCGATCCAGTCCCGGTCCCGGTGGGCGGTCAGGTCGGAACCGCCATCAGTGGTGACCAGATAGGTCGGCTCGGCGAGCAGTCGGCGGGTGCGGATGCCGTCCTCCTCCGGCGGGCTGTCGGCGTACCGGAAGATCACGGCGGCGTCGACCTGGCCTTCGCGCAGCATCTGCACCGCTTCCGGCGGCTCGGCCTCGACCAGCCGCAGCTCCAGCCCGGGATGGTCGGCCGCCAGCCGGGAGGCGGCCCGCGGCACGAAGGTGCCCACGGCGGAGGGGAACGCGGCCAGGCGCACCCGGCCCCGGCGCAGCCCCACGTGCGCGGCGAGCTCGGTGGAGGCTACGTCGAGGCGGCCGAGGATCTCGGCGCCGCGGTCGGCAAGCAGCCGGCCCGCTTCGGTGAGCCGGATCCCCCGCCCGGCCCGCTGGACCAGCTTGGCGCCGGTTTCCGCCTCCAGCCGGGCCAGATGGTGGCTGACCGACGGCTGGGTGTAGTGCAGCTCCCGGGCGGCCCCGGTCACCGAGCCGGTGCGGGCGACGGCCACCAAGACCCGCAGCCGGGTGACATCCAGCACCACACCAATATATGAGTGTCATTTATGGTATTACAAGAATTTCGGCATTTGACCTATGTATGAGCGGGGCACAAGCTGGGGGGCATGATTCTCATCAGTCCCACGGTGCAGCGGCCGGGGCTTGCCGGCCTCGTGGACGCCGTGCGTGGCATCGTCGCCCGGCATGCCGACTGGGGACAGACCGCCGCGCTGGTCGCTGACGCGCTGCGGCGGGACCTGCCCGCGCCTGACCTGCTCACCGCCGAGGAGCGGGCCGGTGACCCGGCGGCCTACCAGAGCCACTTGCTGCACGCCGAACCCGACGGCGCCTTCTCCATCGTGGCCGTCGTGTGGCGGCCCGGGCAGGCGACCCCGATCCACGATCACGTCACCTGGTGTGTGGTCGGCGTCATGCAAGGCGTCGAGCAGGAGGAGTTGTTCACCTGTCCCACCGGTGAGTACCTCGCGCGGGTGGGCGAGGTCGCCAACCAGCAGGGATCCGTCACCGGCTTCGCGCCGCCCGGCGACATTCACCGGGTCCACAACCCGGCCGAGGGCACGACGATCTCGCTGCACATCTACGGCACCGACATCTCCCGGGTCGGCTCCAGCGTCCGCCGTGAATACCACATCCCCATCCGCTTCCACTGATTCACGGGTCCTGGACGCGGCCGGCGGCGGGAACGCCTGGCCCTGGCCGAAAGGCGAACCGCGGAGGCAACCGGCACCGGGATGCCCATCGCAGGCCAGCGGGCCTGCCCGAGGCGTCCACCCACGCCCAGGTCAAGGGAGGAGCCATGGATTTCGGGCTCGACATGAGCATGATGTTCGCGATACACGACGCGCTGCGCCGGGATCTCGCGCAGGTCGGGCAGACCGCGGCCCGTCGCGGCGGCGGCCCCGGCAAGATGCTGCACGCGGCGCTGGGGTGGGAGCTGTTCAAGAAGTTCCTGCTGGTCCATCACCAGTCAGAAGACGACGTCCTGGGGCCTCCCCTGCGCGCCCGGGTGGCGCAGCGGCCCGGCCGGATGGCACTGGTGGGCGCGCTAGAGGAGGAGCACGCCGTGATCGAGCCGCTGCTTGAGGCGATCGATAGGGCCGCGGCCGACCCGGGCTACAGCCACCAGCGGTTCGGCGACATCATCGGCGAGCTCGCGGCCAAGCTGACCGCACACTTGGCCCACGAGGAGACCGACGGGCTGGCCCTGATCGACGCCTCGCTGACCCCGCAGCAGTGGCAGCACTTCGCCCAGGTCCGCACCGAGCGGATCCGCGGCTACGCCCCGGCGTACATGCCCTGGCTGCTGAACGGCGCAAGCCCGCAGACCCTGGAGGCGATCCTCGGCAAGTTTCCCCCGCCGCTGCTGGCCGTCTACCGCGAGCAGTGGGCGCCCGGGTACGTCTTCTTGGGCATCTGGCCCGCCGCCGGCGAGCCGGCCCCTTAAAGGCCGGAGAGGATTCAAGGAGAGGGCCATGGCACCCCACGACGCAAAGGTGACTACCGCCCCGGCTGCGGCGCCGTTCGCCGCCGGACGCTACCTCGGCCTGGCGCTGCTGGTCATCGCCACCGCGCAGCTCATGCTGGTGCTCGACGACACCATCGTGAACGTCGCCCTGCCGAGCATCCAGCGGTCGCTGCACCTGGCGACGTCCCACCTGAACTGGGTGTCCAGTTTTTACGCGCTCGCGTTCGGCGGGCTGCTGCTGGCCGGCGGCCGGGCCGGTGACCTGTTCGGCCGCCTGTGGGTGTTCCGGCTCGGGATCATCGTGTTCGCCCTGGCCTCGCTTGCCGGCGGGTTCGCCCCCACCGGGACGGCGCTGGTCATCGCCCGCGTGGTGCAGGGGTGCGGTGCCGCGCTCGCGGCGCCCGGTGGGCTGTCCCTGCTGGCTACCACGTTTCCGGCCGGGCCGGCCCGGACCAGGGCGCTTGGCGTGTATGGCGCGATGGGCGGGCTCGGCTCGGTGGTGGGCCTGCTGCTCGGGGGGGCGCTGACCACCTACCTGAGCTGGCGCTGGGTGCTGTTCATCAACGTCCCCATCGCAGGCCTGGTGCTGGCCGGCTCTGGCGTGCTGGTCCCGGGCGATCGCGAGCACGGTGCGCTCGACGTGGCGGGCGCGGCCACCGCCACCCTGGGCATCGGCTCGCTCATCTACGCGCTCACCCGCGGCAACACCAACGGCTGGACCGACCCGGGCACCCTCGCCTGTTTCGCGGCCGGGGCCGTGTTGCTGGCCGCCTTCGTGCTGATCGAGCGCGGCAGCCGGGCGCCGATGCTGCCGGCCCGGGTCGTGCGCGACCGTAACCGGGCCGGCGCGAACACCGTGCTGCTGCTGCTGGGCACGGGCATGTTCGCCATGTTCTACCTGCTCACGCTCTACCTGCAGGTGGTGCGGGGCTACTCGGCGATGCGCACCGGCCTGGCCGCCCTGCCGTTCGTGGCCGGTGTCATCCTGGCCTCGGCCGGGCTCGGGCCACGACTGCTCGGCGCGCTGCCCGCCCGGGCCGTGATCGCGGCCGGGATGACCCTGTGCTCCGGCGGGCTGGCGTGGTATGTGGTAGCGCTGACCCCGGCATCGAACTATTTCGCGGTGATGCTCCCGGCCATGCTCGCCGGCGGCATCGGCACCGGGCTGACCTTCATCGGCTGCACCGTGACCGGAATGCGCGCGGTCGCCTCCCACGACACCGGCATCGCTGCGGGCCTGCTCAACACCAGCGTGCAGACCGGCGCCGCGCTCGGCCTGGCCGCGCTGGCCGCCATCGCCTCGATCGTGACCAGGAACCGCCTGCCCGGCCACACCACGGCGGCCGCGCTGACCGACGGCTACCTCGCCGGCCTTCTCGCCGGCTCGATCATCTTCGCCGCCGGTGCCCTCGTCGCGCTGTTTACCATCAACGCCCGCATCAGCCCCGCCGCCACCGGCCACCGAGCCGAAGACGCCAAAGCCAGGCGCTGAAGCACCACCGGCAAGAAACCAGAACACCGGCAGCACGACAGCGAATGGCAACCCGATGATTCCCGTCCGCCACCCCTCGCCTGCGAATGGAGCAGACATGCTCGGCACCGGCACTCACGCCGTCAGCTGCAGCCGGAACGCACGGTCTGGACTTTGGGCCGCTGCTCAACAACCGCTCCCGCGAACCGCGGAGACAGGAGCCAGAGATGGACAGGCAAGAAACCAGGCAAACCGCAGGCGAGTTCTATGTCCGCTTCAGCGCGGGCGACGTTCCGGGGGCAGCCGCTTTGCTCAGCAGCGCCGCCAGCTGGTGGCTGGCCGGAGAGCGTGAGCTCTTTTCCGCCGCCAGGTGGCACACGAAAGACGAAATCGCCAAGCTGTTCACCCTTATGACAAGCCGCCTCAAAGGCGGCCTGACCATGACCGTAAAGAACGCGATCGCCGAAGGTGACCTAGTCGCGCTGGAAGTGGAGTCGGACGGCGAACTGACCAACCGACGCCTGTATCACAACCGATACCACACCGCAATGCGTGTCTCAGGCGGCAAGATACGCGAGGTCCGAGAGTACAGCGACACCCAGCACGCCCACGCCGTATGGCGTGACCGTAACCACCCAGCTGACAGGCCCGGAACGTTTTGCACCGACCCGGGGCTCGCCGCCGGCACCTCAAGCGGTATTTCCACAGCCGCGATCTTGTCGCCCGCGGCGGGATTGAGCTGGCACGGGCCCAGCTTGGTAAGGAGCGCCTGACATGCAACACCCAGCACCAGCCTTCGTTTCCACCTCCCTGCCGGGCAGGATGCGCGCCTCGCTGGCGGGCGAGTGGCGCCAGGCAGGGCCGGCGCAGCGGTTCGCCTATGTGGCCGGCGGCGCGCTGATCGTGGCCGGCCTGGCCCACCTGGCCGCGTGGCTGGTGGTGGGCGGGGCGTGGCAAGGGCCGGTGTCGTTCCGCAAGCCGGCCACCTTCGGGGCCTCCTTCGGGCTGACCACCATCACCTTGGCCTGGATCACCGGCCGCCTGCGCATCACTGGCCGGACCCGGTGGCTGCTGCTCGGCCCGCTGGCCGTCGCCGATGCCACCGAGGTCGGCTGGGTCGCGGTGCAGCGCTGGCGAGGGGTGGCCTCGCACTTCAACTTCACCACCACCCTGGACACCGCCCTGTTCCTTCTGGGCGCGGCTGCGATCGCGGTCACCGTCACCGCCATCGTCGCGCTGACCGTGCTGGCGTTCACGCGCATGCAGGCCGCGCCGTCGATGGCGGTGGCCATCCGCGCCGGGCTGGCGATCTTGCTGGTGGCCCAGGGAGTCGGCGGCTGGATG
>DASYQM010000431.1:0-3541 GCA_036005525.1 Streptosporangiaceae bacterium | reverse complement strand
GCAGCAGGCCGCCGGGCAACCCACAGTGCAGCTGACCGGCAGGGCATCGGCGGCGGGGAGTGCGATATGGCCGCAGTGGAAGTTGAGATCTCGATGTCGGTGGATGGCTTCATCACCGGCCCGGACATCGAGAAGGATCCGGCGGGGCTTGGCCGGGGAGGGGAGATCCTCCACGCCTGGTTCCGGCACGACCCGGACGGCCCGCGCCTGCTCGATGACGCGCTGTTCGCCACCTCGGGGGCGGTGATCACCAGCCGCAAGATCTACGACGGGATGGCCGGATGGGGCGAGGACGGGTTCTACCGGATGCCGGTCTTCGTGCTCACCCACCGGCCCCACGACGTGGTGGTCAGAGGTGAGACGACCTTCACCTTCATGACCGAGGGCATCGAGGCTGCGATCACCCAGGCGCAAGCCGCCGCGGGCGGCAAGAAGGTCCACATCATGGGCGGTGCCAGCGTGATCCAGCAGGCGCTGCGGGCGGGGCTGGCCGACAGCCTGCACCTGCACGTGGCGCCGGTCGTTTTGGGCGCTGGCACCCGGCTGTTCGACCGCCTCACCGGCCCCATCCAGCTGGAGCGGACCGAGGTGGTGGAATCCCAGTTCGCCACCCACCTGAGATTCCGCGTCGTCAAATGACGGCTAGCTCGAGTGCTGCCAGCCGTCCCGGGCCCGGCCAGTCCTTGGCGGCCAGATCCATCACCGCCCAAGGTCCAGTGGTGGCGCGGTCACGATGAGAAGGGAGGATGCTGGTGAGCGAGCGCGACGGGTACCAGCCCGGTGTCCCGTGCTGGATCAGCAGCCGGCACTCCGACGCCGAAGCAGCGGCCCGCTTCTACGCGCGGCTGTTCGGCTGGAAGGCTGAAAAGATAACGCCTGCGGGCATGCCCGGCAGCCTGTTCATCTGCAAGCTCCGCGGCCGCGACGTGGCCGCGATCGGCCCGCCACAGGGCGCTGGCGCGCCGGTCGTGCCCGCGTGGGAGACCTGCATCTGGGCCGACAGCGCGCAGGAAACGGTCCAGAAGGCGGCCCAGGCCGGCGGCCGAGCCCTGGCCGGTCCTTTGGCCAGCTTCGACGGCGGCCGCGCGGCGGTCCTCGCCGATCCTGCCGGGGCCGTGTTCGGCGTCTGGCAGCCGGGCACCCACCGGGGCGCCCAGCTGGTCAACGAGCCGGGGGCATGGAGCTGGAGCGCGCTGAACACGCACAATGTTGAGGCTTCCAAGGCGTTCTACGCGGCCATCTTCGGTTGGCAAACCGGCACCTTCGGGACCGGCGACGGCCAGGTAACGCTGTGGCGCGTCCCCGGCTATGTGGGCGGTGAGCCCAAACAGCCCGTCGCCCGCGACGTCGTCGCCGGCATGGTCCCAGCTCCCGCCCAGGTGGCGCCGCACTGGAGCGTCGACTTCTGGGTCGACAACGTCGACGCCACCGCCGACACCGCCCTCAAGCTCGGCGGGACGGTCATCAGCGCGCCCGCCAGCACGCAGGCCGGGCGGACCGCGGTCCTGGCCGACCCGCAGGGCGCGCAGTTCTCAGTGAGCAAGGTGGCCGGCGCAGCCGATTAGCGGGCCCACACAGCCGATGCCCCGGCAACAGCACAGACATCTTCATCAGGCCCTTCAGCCAACCAGTAAGAGCAGTCCAGCAAGAGATCCCGGGAGAAAGCAGATGGCCGATCGCGAGCCCGCATCCGCGCGGACAATCAGCATCGATGACGGCCCGCCAAGGCCCTGGGCCCAGGCGGGCGCGTGCCTGGCGCAGGCACCCACCTACTGGCTGGCGACAGTCCGCCCCGACGGCCGGCCCCACCTGGTGCCGGTGCTCGGTGTCTGGGTAGACGGCGCGCCGCACTTCGTGGCCAACACCAGCTCCCGCAAGGCGCAAAACCTCGCAGCCAGCGCTCACTGCGTCATCTCGGTCTCCGGTGACGGCCTGGACGTGGTGATCGAAGGCGAAGCCACGCAAATACACGACCAGCCCACGCTCCGCCGGGTCGCCGACGCATACGCCTCCAAATACAACTGGCACGTGACGGTGCGCGAGGGTGCCTTCCACGACACCCAAGGAGCCCCCACCGCCGGCCCACCCCCCTACCAGCTGTACCGGGTAGCACCCACCATCGGCTTCGGCTTGGGCACAAGCGAGCCCGCCCGCTCCACCCGCTGGCGCTTCCCGCCCAGCCACATCCAGCGCGGCCAGCGTTCACGGCCAGCGAAAGGAGCCCAGTGATGGCAAAGCAGGCCGCAGGCCCGGCCGCGGCGGCGCACCCGCCCGGCCGTTCCCCGGCGGCCAGTGAAGCGGTCCGGCATCGCCGCCTGCAGGCCAACGGGATCGGCATGCACGTCGCCGAGGCGGGCAGCGGGCCGCTGGTCGTCCTGCTCCACGGGTTCCCCGAGCTGTGGTACTCGTGGCGGCACCAGCTGCCCGTCCTGGCCGCGGCCGGCTACCACGCCGTCGCGCCGGACCTGCGGGGCTACGGCGACACCGACGCCTCAGCGGCGGACGAGGGCTACGCGCCGTCGAACATGGCCGCCGACGTCGCCGGCCTGATCGGCGCCCTCGGCGCCGGGCAGGCCGTGCTGGCCGGTCACGACTGGGGCGCGAACATCGCCTGGGCGTGCGCCGAGCTGTTCCCGCAGCGGGTCGCGGGGCTGGTGGCGCTCAGCGTGCCGTACCGGCCGCGGCCGCCGGCGCCGCCGAGCGAGGTCTTGCGGCAATTCCTGCCCGAGGGGGCCACCTTCTCACCGTACCCGCTGGGCGTCACCGAGGCGGAGCTGCAGGCCGACGCCCGGCGGTCCCTGCGCCTGTTCCTGTATGCGCTGTCCGGCGACGCCCCGCCCGGCCTGGTCCCGCGCCTGTTCCAGCAGCGAGCCCCGTCCGGCCGGGTGCTGGACAGCATGCCCGAGCCGGGCGCCCTGCCGGCCTGGCTCGGCGAGGAGGACCTGGACGAGTACGCCCGGGCGTACGCGCGCACCGGGTTCTGGGGGCCGCTGGGCGTCTACCGCAACCAGGACCGGGACTGGCACGAGCACACCCAGATCGGGACCGCCGGCGTGCGGCAGCCGGCCCTGTTCATCGGCGGGCGGCGCGACCCGGCGGTGCTGTTCGGAAAGCTCGAGCCGATGGAGGCGGCCGTGCCGAACCTGCGCCGGATCGTCCTGCTCCCGGCCTGCGGGCACTGGACCCAGCAGGAGCGCCCCGGGGACGTCAACGACGAGCTCCTGGCCTTCTTGCAGCGCGAGCAGCGCCCATGAGACCGGGCATCCCACACCCGGTCAGGCGTGCGCCCACGCCCAAGAACTGCGGCCGGCACTCTTCCACGATCTTCGGTGACTCATAACGACTATTCGGGGCGCAGTGAAAGCGGTCATTTGACGGTGGAGCCGCCGACCATAACGGCGGTAAGGGGTCTCCATTTAACCGGAGTAGCATGGCGGGGTGACCGGGCCTCGTGGCGGGCGGCACTATCCCCGGTCGGTGGGCGAGTTCCAGGCCTGGTTCCGCACCGATGCCGACTGTCTTGACTACCTGGAGTGGGTGC
>DASYQM010000430.1:0-7092 GCA_036005525.1 Streptosporangiaceae bacterium | reverse complement strand
CTGGCCGGCCCGCACGACCGGTTACCCAGTTGGCCTACGGCGGCTCCGGCCCAGTCGGCCGGTTTCCCCCGCTCTTCCACTTCCCGGCCGCACCAGCGGCGTACAGGCGCCGCGCGCGAACTGCTACGTGGAGCGGTGGATACGCACCGCACGCGCCGAGTGCACCGACCGGATGCTGATCTACGACGAACGGCACCTGCGATCAGTCCTCCGCCGGTACGCCGATCATGACAATCGGCACCGACCACACCAGTCCCGCCAGCAGCGACCTCTGGACCAGTGACCCACCCAGACCACCGTCCGGGCGAGTCTGCCGGTCCAGCGGCGCAAGCTACTCGGCGCCGTGATCAACGAGTACTAGCAGGCCGCATAACCGGGATCGCGAATTCCCGGGCCAGACACATGCAACGAGTTTTGGAGCGGTACAGGCGCTGCGGCCGGCTGGGGGCAGATCGCCGTTCCTGCGCCGGTGGCGAGCCAGCCGCGTCGGCTGATCCTCGCCGCAACGAATGAGCCGATCCTGCTGCTGGCGAGCGGTATGAGCCGCGGCTGGCTGGCCGGCCTGTGTCAGTGGCCTATGTCACGGGCCAGGTCCAGGCCCAGGATGCGGTCGGCATAGACGAATGTTTCGAACTTGGCGCCCGCTGGCACGCTGGCGTCGGGCGCCAGGCCGCGCAGCAACGCGAGCGCGGACACGGTGTCGAGGTCGTTGAATGCCGCCGACGCCGCATCCGCGATGTGCACGGGCATCGGTTGCGAGGGCGACTCCGCCCATCCGGCCACTTGCTGCCGCCAGTACGCGAGCGTCTCACGCGCGCCGCTCAGGCCGTCGTCAGCCAGGTCCGCCGGCTGGTGGCTTGGGAATGACATCAGCGCGAGCCGGACGGCGAGCGGGTCGTGCCCCTGCCCGGCGGGCAGGCGGCCGGCCGGTGCGTCAGGGCGGCTATCCGTCCCGCCCAGATGCGCGGCACCGACGCTGACGACCAGCCCGCCCTGGCCCTGGTCCAGGCTGGCGCTCTGGCTGAGCAGGTGAACATCGATCGGGCCGCCAAGCGGCGACGGCGCATCGTGAGCGCTGGTGCGCGCGGTGGGTGGGTGGATGCCGAGCGCGCCGGCGTCGCTTTCCAGGGCCGCCGCCTGATCGACAGGGGGGCCGCTGATCTCCAGCGTGGTGAGTACCTGCAGCCCGGTCAGCTCGGCCGTCCGCGCCAGCAGGTCGGCAACGAGCAGCACACGCAGCGCGGAGATACCGGATCCCGCTTCGTCCTGCTGCACGTGGGCGCACACCCGCAGCACGCCCGGGCGGGCAGGCCTGACCTCAGCGGGTGAGCCCGTACGAGCGTCCAGCAGGCGAAGCACGCCCTCCAGGCTAGTGCTGAGTCCCTGGGGAACGTGTGACAGTGTTTCCCAGGTCGGCGGTGGGCAAGTCGGCCTATAGGCCGCGCTTGTGGCGCGTGCGGCTGGGCGCAGCCGCCGCCCCTACGCGCGGGGTAGATGCCTTGTACATCCGAGGTACATCGCAGGTCGATGGCGGGTGGCGGGTCTGCAATACGCCGCCCGGCCTCTTGGTCCGGCATGAGGCCAGTCCAAGCGCTCCATGACCGTCGCTCGTCGCGTTCCCTATCCTGTCGTCCTGATTGCGCTCGCCCAGGGACCGCCTCGAACCGGCGCTGAGCGTTCAGATCGAACGCTCAGCATGGCTCGGGTCTGATCCTTGGGACGGCGAGGGTGCAGCGATTCGGAAGTCGGCGCTACCGTCGGGTTTGGTCGTTTCTAGCGGGCCCCGGGCTGACCTGCGGTCCGGCCGGCACCGTGCCTTCCTGCGCGCCCCCCAAGGAGGACAATCAGTGACCAGTAACACGGATGCGACGCGGTGGGCCACAGGGCTGATACGGGCGCTGCACGTCACCGGCCCGGCAGGCGAGCACGCCGGCAAGCTCATGCTGTTCGGGCGCTTTGTCGGCTCCTGGCACCTGGAATGGACCGGGACTGGCGTCGACGGGCAGCGCGCCACGATGAGCGGCGAGCTGCACTTCGGCTGGGTCTTGGGCGGCCGTGCAGTTCAAGACGTCTGGATCGTCCCAGGTCGCGGACAGCCTGGCGAGGGACGGCCGACGCTGGCCTTCCACGGCTCGACCATCCGGTTCTATGACCCGGCGATCGATGCCTGGCGCTCCACCTGGATCGAGCCGGTCAACGGCCGGGTGCGGCGTTTCATCGGCCGAACCTCGGACGGCGACATCGTGCTCCTCAGCGACGAGGACGACCCCCAGCTGCGGTGGCGCTTTACCGACATCACGGCGGACTCGTTCACGTGGCGCGCCGAGACCTCACACGACGGCGGCGCTACCTGGCACTTCGAGGAGCAAATGCTCGCCACCCGAGTTGACCCCGCATGAGCCCCGCAGGTTTCCGACACGGCAGTGCTTGCTGATGCAAGCGAGCAAAGAGCCGGGGTGCCTATGGGCCGGCCAAGGCGGCCGAACTGGCACCGCTCAGACCTGGTTGATCGGCCCGCCGGAACCGGCGCCGAGCGCGGTAGTGGCCGGGCTGCGGGATAGGCACCGGCCAGACCGTGATAACGACTCATTGCAGTTATCGGGTTGCAAACGATGATGACTGGGCTGCTACAACGCTGGCGGTAGGCGCGTGACTTGGTACGGGCACCGCAGACCCGCATGCTGCACCAGTAGCAGTGCGGGTAAGGGAGCGGTCGTAGAACGCCCAGCTGCCGGGAACAAGTTGCTGCACACAGCCCGGGGTGCGGGCGGACACGACGGTGATCGCGGCGAACGTGGCCTACCCTCACGGACTCGGGATTGCTGGCCAGGACGGCCGGGGAGTTGGTGCGGACGGCGCGCCGGGTGCAGGCGGCGGCGGGGCGGCCGGCACCACGGTGGCAGGCCGCCAGCGGGCGGCGGCCTGGCGGGTCCCGGGAGATCGCCAGCAAGCTGCGCACCCGGGGGAAGCCGGCCGTGGAGGGAAGCCAGCCGGGCGATCCGCCGGGTGAACCGGTGAGCTCGCGGGGATGGCGGAAAGGCCGCTGGAGGCCACTGCGGTGTTGCGCAACGGCCGCCGGGCCTCCGGGCGGGCTCTCAGCGGGCGGGTATGGGGAGCCTGCGGCGGGCACTGGGTGAGCTGTCGGCCACGATCGAGCGCACGGGGCGGATCGTGGCGCAGACCCACCCGGCGCACGCGGCGCGCGGTCACCGCCGACCGCGGCTACGGCGAGCCCCGCGCTGGAGCGCGACCTGCAAGCCCTGGGCGTGCGTACCGTCGCAATCCCCCGCAAAGCCAAGACCTCACCAGCCCGAAGAGCGGCCGAGCACCAGCGCAGCTCCCACCGGCTGGTCAAATGCGGACCGGGTCAGAGAGACGGATCAGCTACCTCAAGGACGTTCGGGCGATGTTGCCCGGCTCACCAACCGCACACCACCGAGGCGGGCGCGTCGCCGCGGTGAGGCATCCACCGCGGCCGGGGACGGCGATCTCTACTGAACCGGTGTGAGTTCGAAGACGGGGTGCCGGCTGGCCTCGCCGATGAACTCTTCGACCGGCGCGTCCCTGGCTGCCTGGAAGTACGGCCGGGTGGGCCTGGAGATAGCGACGTACTGCTTGACTACCGGCCCGGCTTCCTCGGGTGTGACCTCGCGAACCTCACACTCGAGCGTTTCGCGGCGGCGGTGCAGAGTCACCCGCCCCGCGGCGCGCGCGTTGTGCACCCACGAGACGGGGCCATAGGGGGCAACCAGCCAACGCCTGCCGTTACTCTCGACGATCGTCACCGGGTTGGTGCGCAGCCGGCCGGTCTTGCGGCCCCGTGTGGTCAGCAGGTACGAACTCGGCACGACGCCTGCCCGGATGAGCGCGCTGATGATCGCATCGCCCACCCGGCGCCCAAGGCTCATGCGATAGGTCCGCACCGGCCGGCGGCCTCCGGCTTGCGAGGACCGCTCCGCCCGCCCGGCCTCCGGTCGATGTTGTCCGCCGTCCCGTGGATCGCCCGGTGTCGTCTGCGGCATGGCTTCCACCTCCAGCAAGTAGCTCAATAGTGCTCGGCCTGCAGGCATCAAGGGTGGCACCGCCGCTTGGCCCGCAGAACGAAAGAGACCTCCCGCGCTCGACCCGCTTCACCAGCGGGGCCCGGGACCGGCCGGAAGATGGCGATGGCGGGCTGGGTGCGTGGCCATGCTGATCTCGCTCGGGATCGGGCTCGTTGCGGGCCGGGTTGTGCCTGACTGATTCAGGCGGGGCGGGTGGTACATCATCTTTTCCTTCTTCCTGGGCGAGGCCCCGCGCTGAGGTGGCCTGCTATCCACGTTGACTTGCCCGCGGGCCGGGGCCGCCGGGCGAAGCCGGGCGGGTGACCTCACGCAGGGCAGTCCCCGCGCCACCGCTCGATCCGTACACCTTGGTGACCGAGCAGAGCGTGACCACCGGCTCCCCCCTCCCCGTTGCGAAGGTGGTCTCGAAGTCAAGCTAGGCGCGGTGCTGGCCGGCCATGGTGTCCACCGTGCGCCAGTTCAGGCCGCGAGCGCGCTGACGATGCCGTCGACATACCGGCTGATCAGGCTGCCGTCTGCGTCGTGGGTGGGGTTCACCTCGGTGAGGACCAGCCCGGCGAACGAGGGGTTGGCCCGCAGCACGCGCAGGCACGCGACGGCGTGCTCAAGCAGGACGCCCGAGCCGTAGTGCGGGAAGTTGCCAAGCGGAAGGTCACCGGAGTCAACCGTGTCCACGTCGAAGTGAACGACCACCGGGCCGCTTGCCGCCGCGACGGCAGAAAGCGCCCGTGCGGCCGCCGGCGCCGGGTCGGCGATGAACGCCGGCGCCTCCTGCAAGCTCACCCCGGCGCCGGCGAGGTAGCGCCTGCCCGCGTCATCGGTCTCCCGGGGGTCGGGGCCGACGATCGCCAGCCGGGCCGGGTCAAGCAGCGGCACGGCGCCGGCCAGCCCGGTCAGCTCGGGTGCTCCCCGGCCGAGCAGGTGCGATACGCCCATCGAGTCGAAGATGCCCGAACCGCCCGAGTCCGGGACGCCCACGTCGGTGTCACCGTCCACATAGACCAGGCCGACGTCCGGATGCTGCCGCCGGAACCCGCTGATGACGCCGAGCGTGATGGTGCAGTCACCGCCAACGACAAGCGGCAGCCGCCCCGTCCCCGCATCGGCGACGGCATCGGCGACGGCATCGGCCACCTCGCGCGCCACCCGGACGACTGCGGGCAGATTCCGGCCTCCCGGATGGTCATGATCGGCAGCGAACTTCGCGCCGGGCAGGTTCCCCAGGTCCAGCACGGACTCCCCAGCCGCACCCAACCGTTCCGCCAGCCCGGCAGCGCGTAGCGCGTCGGGGGCCCGCTCCTGGCCCGCGTGGTGCGCTCCGGCGCTGCTCGGGACCCCGATCATTATCCAGTCACCCATCACAGCCTCCGTTCTCGTCACCAGCTACTGCCCGGTTCAGCTCCGCAGCCTTGATCGCTGCCGCGGTCGGGTCGGCGATGTGCAGGAAAGGGACGCCGACGGCGTCGGTGATTACGTCGGCGACCGTGTGCATGGTGTTGGTGCACAGCAGCAGCATCTCAGCGCCGACGGCTTCGAGCCGGCGGGCGCCGTCGGCGAGGAGCTGCCCCGCCTGTTCCCACTCGCCCGATGACTGGAGCTGTTCAAGTAGGGCGAAATCGTAGGAGCGGATGAGCAGGTCGGCGGAGTGGGCCCCGCCGAGCCGCCGCCGCACCTCCTCGTTGATGATCGTCTCGTAGACGATTGAGGATTCCCAGCTCATGCCGCCGAGCAAACCGATTATCTTCACAGCTTGCCTCCCGTTTCCCTGGCCAGGATGCGTCTGCACCTGGCCATCATGCTGATGCTGGTCTGTGCGAGCGACGGCAGGCCAAGGCGCGTGCCCGGCTGCGCACCGGGGAACGGTACCGGCCGCGCCGTGGCCGCTTTGCCGATGCTGGGGGCCGCGTGCAGCATCTGCGGCCTGGTGAATCACCGGTGGGCGTGGCCGGCCACGCCGTGCCGGGGTGCTGCCGACAGCGGGGCTGGGTGTGCATGGTGCCTCTCCTGTCGCTATTGTCGGCCGGCCGCTGATGTGGGCGTCGCGGTGGTCGCCGGGCGGCAATGCTGGGCCGTGGTTGTCTGGGGCGCAGGGCACACCGTGAACCGGGCACGGCCATCCGGCCAGCTGGTGAGGCGTGGACCTGGTGCTGCACGGGGCGACGTCGCGGGTCCACGCGGGGCACGAGCTGCCGGGGTTCGGGGTGCGCTCAGGCGTCACGGCGGGTGATCACAATCGCGGCGGCCCCGATCGCCGCGGCCGCGTAGGCGACGCAGATGATCAGCGAGACACCGGGCGAGAAGTAGCCCGGGCCTCCATGCAGGGCGCTCATCTGCTGCCCGGCGTTGTCGAGCATGTATTTGCCGATCCCGCCCGAAAATAGGATTCGGCTCGTCACCTGCAAGTCCTCCGGGCGTCAGGCGGCGTGAGTGTATTCGTTGATCAGGCCGCGCAGGACAGGTTTTCGGCGGATCTGCCGTGTATCGACGTCGGTCACGGTGCCGCGGGGCGCGTCAGGTTCGCCGCCGGGGACACGCTGGGCAATGCCCTGGTGCGGGCGGGCGGTGTTGTAGTGCGCCTGGTACTCGGTCAAGACGGCGCGCAAGTGTGCCTCGCCGAGGATCAGTACGCGGTCAAGGAGTTCGCGGCGAACGGTGCCTACCAGGCGTTCACAGATCGCGTTCATACGCGGGGCCTGGACCGCGGTGCGCAGGATCCTGGCGCCGGTGGCCTCGAATACGGCGTCGAACGAGGCGGTGAAGTTCGATCCGCGGTCGCGGATCAGGAACCTGAAGTCCTCCAACCGCCCGTCAAGGGTGAGGGCGAGGTTGCGGGCCTGCTGCACAGTCCATTCGCCAGTCGGGTTGGCTGTGATGCCGCCGAGGTGCATCCGGCGGGTGCCATGCTCAATGAACACCAGCACGTACAGGCGTCTCAGCAGCACGGTGTCCAGGCGCGCGACAACCCGGCCTGGGGCTACGGGCGCATCCACGGCGAACTCACCGGTCTCGGCCACACACTCGCGCCGTC
>DASYQM010000429.1:0-16241 GCA_036005525.1 Streptosporangiaceae bacterium | reverse complement strand
TGCGGGTACCGGCGGGCACCACGTTCCAGGTCCGCGATCCCGCGCACGCTAAGCCCGGCGCGGTCGGCCAACGCCTCCTGCGTCAGCCCCGCCGCCAACCGGTGCCGGCGAAGCAACTCCGCAAAGGTGCCCCGCCCTTCCGCCTTCGCCACCTTCTCCACGGACTCCCGCCCGGGAAACCACAGGCACCGTCCGCCCACGATCTCTCTTGTCCAATGAGAGCGCTGCTGGCTTGTCGCTGTCCAGAGGGTTGCACCGGCAGGAGACGCTATCCGGAGGGTCGGTAGATCGCTGACCAGGCACCTCCGGTGAGCGGATCTGGACACACACACAACCAACGATCCGAGGGCGCGCGCAGATTACCTAATCCGGCGCGTTACAAACGATCTCAGAACGACCCAGACACTCGAGCAGAACGGCGGGTCGGCGCGCCGCGCCCGAGGCCAGGGCTGATTACTCAGGGTAAGGCGAAGCATCCCACTTCAGGTATCCGAGCGCCGAATACGCGCTCGTGCTGGTCGGGAGGCCGGTGAGAAGGGCCCAGCGCAGAACGTCCCATTAGGGTCACCGGCCGTTCTGGAGCGTCAGGCGTGAGCTGCCCGGCAACGGGGAGCGGTAGGACCTGTTTGTTACGCTGCGGTTGCTGCCTGGGTCCTGGGGTGTCAGCCAGTGCCTAGCCTGGCGGTCCTGTCTGACTTGGCGTGGCCGCTGGTAGTGGTAGCGGTCCTGGCACCGCGCCGACCCGGCGCCTGGCGCGGGCCCTGCCAGCACGCCACTAGCCAAGGTAGGAGCGGCGAATAGGGGATCGAGACGAGACAGAACGAAAGGCTCCGGGCATAGGTACCAGGTGTCGTGACCGGCTGGGCTGGTGACGAAACAGAGACCACGTACCGGGCGCGGGACGGCACCATCGTGCCTGCCGGGTATCTCCGGATTCACCACGCTGACCGAACGACTTGCCTGCGCTGGCAAGATCGAGATTCTGGTTGAGGGCTCGCAGACCGCGGCACCAGTGGGAGCAGACTCGTTCTTGAGAGCGACGAGCGCGCCGCGCACAATGTCTGCGTGAAATAAGAACCGCGACATCTACTGTCCTGGCGGGCCCGGCCAGTTCGGTGAGGCCGTCGAGGGCGCCGCGAACCACGGGGGAAGCGCCTTAGCGGCGGCCCTCGGGCCGGGCCGGGATTGCGAGGCGATGCTCCCGGGGGCGAGGAAACCCAGCCGCCCGGGCATCGGGAGCCGCGCCGCCGCGATGGCGGGCAATCGGCCCGCCGACAACGGCTCCGCAGGAGGCCCCGGACATGGGGGCATCAGCGGTCGCCGCGCTGCAAAGGCGCCCACCTCGACGGGAGGGGTAAGTGGGAACGGTTCGCGACGCCCTCCAGCTGCCCGATATGCGGCGGATCGAGCTTGGCTACGGGATGTCGATAACGGGCGAACTCGCCGGCACCGTCGCGCTCGTGGTCTACGCGCTCAGCGCGGGCGGCGCTGCGCTGGTTGCTGCTTATGCCGCCTCCAGGACCCTGGCTGGCATGGGGGTGGCGCTGGTCCTGACTGGCATCACCAACCGGCTGCGGCGCGATCGCCTGCTGCGCTGGATCACCGGCATTCGCATGATCCTACTGGCGGCCGCGGCGCTCCTTGCCGCGTTTCACCAGCCGCCGGCCGCGGTCATCGCGGCCGGCGCGGCCAGTTCGTCGCTCGCGGGAACCTACCGTCCGCTCCAGGCTGCCGTGTTGCCCTGGCTGGTGCGTACGCCAGCCGAGCTGGCGGCGTCGAATGCCGTCACCGCCGTGATGGAGAACTCGGGAGCCCTTGTTGGGCCGCTGCTGGCCGGCGGCCTGCTTGCCGTGGCCGGCCCGGCTGCTGCCATGGCGGCGGCGGCGGGCTTTCTCGCCGTCGCGACGGTGTCGCTGCTCCGGCTCGCCGTCCCGGATACGCCCAAAGGCGTCGGCCGCGGCGCTGGTCAGGTGGTCCGCGATGTCACCAGCGGCCTCGCCGGGTTCTGGCGGGTGGCTCCTCCCGGCGGTGTCGCGATCTTGGTGTTCGCCCAGGCGTTGCTCCGCGGCGCGCTCGTCGTGCTGATCGCCGTGCTCGCCGTCCACGTCCTGGGTCTCGGCGGGTCTGCGGTTGGCTGGCTCAATGCCGCCTTTGGCGCGGGCGGCCTGGCCGGCGGTGCGGTGGCCGCAGCGGCGGTCCGCGTCACCCGGCTTGGCCGGAGCTTCATCGCCGGCATGCTGCTGTGGGGGCTGCCCCTGGCTTTTCTTGCCCTCGCGCCGGCTGCGGCCATCGCCTACCTGGCTCTCGTCATCGTGGGGATCGGGAATGCGGTCGTCGACGTCGCCGGCTTCACAATGGTGACCCGGCTGGCCGGGCCCCGCGCGGCGGGCAAAGTGCTCGGCGCGCTGGAGGTCGTTGCCCTGGCCGGGCTCGCCACCGGGTCGATCCTCGCCCCCCCGCTCTTGCACGTGTTCGGCGTCCGCGGCACCCTCGCGCTGCTGGGCGGCGGACTTGCGGGTCTCGCCCTGGCACACGCCGTCCGCTTCAGGCGCCTGGACCGCGCGATGCCTGCGCCGGGCCCGGAGGTCGGGCTGCTTCGCAACCTGCCGATGTTCGCGCCGCTGCCGCTGGCGGTGACCGAGTTGCTGGCGGCCGAAACCGAACCGCGCCGGTTCCCGGCCGGCGCGGTGGTCATCCGCGAGGGGGAGGCAGGCGACCACTTCCACTTGATCACCGAGGGGTCTGCGGCGGTGAGCGTGCGAGGCGCGCCCCGGCCATCCCTTCAGCGGGGAGATTGCTTCGGCGAGATCGCGCTGCTTCGCGGCATCCCGCGGACTGCGACCGTCACGGCGGAGCAACCGCTGCGTACCCTGGCCCTTGGCCGGGAAGAATTCCTCACCGCTGTCATCGGCAACAGCATGAGCACGGCGGCCGCCGACGCACTCGCAGCGCAGCGGCTGTCCACCGACCCGCCAGACCGCACCGATGGACCTGCCCCCACATGACCTGCCCGCAATCCCCATCAGCTTAAGGGCGGCGGCTGCGAGTGCCGGAAGCCTCGTTGAGGCTAGCGCGGTGGCTGAGCCGGGTTTGCCGTGGCGCGGCAACCGGAGCCGGGCGTCTGGGTGAGCGTTGCACCCGGGACTCTCTCGCCGGGACCCGGGCTGGGAGGCGGTCCTACGGCCTGTGGTCCAGGCTCCGGCCCGCGGGCTAGGCTGCACGTATGAGCCCGGCCGCATGTGCTGGTTCTCCGCCGGGCCGGCGTTCCAAGGCGCGGGGCGCTGCCGAATTGTTGTGTGCCCTTTCCTATGGCTCTGGCCTGGCTGCAGCTGAGCGGATAGAGCACGAGACCAGTACCGCCTTCGTGGGTGTCCAGTTTGGACGCGTCTGGGGGCTGGAGGCAGCGGCATTGGAGGCGGTCTTCTACGGAGCCCGCGGAAGGGGTCGGCTGCGGCGCGGTGCTGGCCCCGTTCTTCGCCGGCCAGGAACTGGCCCCCCGGGCCCGGTGGCCTGTGGCCGAACGGCGTGACTGCGCGCGTGTGCCGGCCCTGGCACCCACCGCTGGCCTCCAGGAGTGGGTTCGCCCAGCCCTCACTCGGAGTCCGTGCCGGCGGGCGGGCCGTCGGGCCCGGTCCGCGCCGGCCGGCTAGCCGCACTGTACCCCTGCCGACGCAGCCCGGGACTGCCTCCCGGCCGGGGACATCGTCGCAGCCTGGGACGCCGTCCTGGTCAGAGACCCTAACCACCATCGGTCGCGAAGGACAGATGGCCGCACGGCGCACCGGTGACACTGGCGCTCTGGGTGAGCAGGCGGTGCGGGAGGAGTGGTGGCAGTGGAGTTTACTAACCCGAAGGCCTGCGGTGGGCGGCCAGCCGCGGCGGCCGGTCCCGCAGGGCCGGGGGCTGCGGCTGGCCGGCCGGTGGTGGGGCAGGAACCAGGTGATGTCGTGTCCGGGCGGGATCTTGCCCTGCTTCCGATCGCCGAGGTCTTGTCCCGCCGGGATGGCGGGGCGGTGCTGGTGGACGTCCGCGGGCCCGCCGGGTTCGCGGCCGGCCATGTGCGCGGGGCGGTCAGTATCGGCCTGCGGGGGCGCTTCGGGGAATGCGCCGGCGCGGTGTTGCCGCTCGACCGGGATGTTGTGCTTGTCGGCGATGTTGAGATCGCGGCCGAAGCAGCGGCCCGGCTGGGCGATGCCGGGTATGACCGGGTGATCGGGCAGCTTGACGACCTGGCGTCGGTGCTCGCCGCCGGGCCCGGGCTGGCCGAGGCGAGCTCGCGGCTGACCATCGAGCAGCTGGCCGAGCTGCAGCGGCTGGAACCGGCCCTGCTGCTTGTCGATGTCCGCACCCCGGCAGAAACCGCCCTGGGCACGCTGCCCGGGGCGCGGGAGGTCCCGCTGGCTTTCCTCACCAAGCTGCCGGACGCCCTGGACCGCTCCGCCCCGGTCCTGGTGTATTCCACCGGTGGCTACCGGTCGGTGGTGGCGGCGAGCGTGCTGCAGGCGGCCGGGTTCGCCGACGTGGCTGATTTGCTCGGTGGTTACCGCGCCTGGGAAGGTGCTGGGCTGCGAGTAGTGCCGGAGGCAACGCCCGAGGCGGCCGCCGCGCCGGAGGTGGGGGCGCGCGCGGCCGCAGCGCTGGTCGATGCCGGCGCGCTGCTGCTCGATGTCCGTGAACCGGGCGAGTGGCAGGACGGCCACGTGGCGCAGGCCTGGCTGCTGCCCATGGGCCAGGTCGCCCGGCACCGCAGCGACCTGCTCCAGGACCGCCGGATCGTGGTGGTGTGCCGCTCCGGCGGCCGCTCCGCAGCGGTCGCCGAGGCGCTGCGCGCCTGGGGGTTCGACGCGGTCAACCTGTCCGGCGGAATGACCGCGTGGGCGGTGGCTGGCCTGCCCGTGGTCACCACCGGGCCGGGCAGCGCGGGCTTGGTGGTGCACGGCACTCACCCGCTTAACTGCGAGACGTCGATCCCGGCGCTGATCGGCGGCGTGGTCATGCCCAATGCCCGGTTTTACGTGCGGAACCACTTCGAGACCCCGCGGCTGGACCCGGTGTCGTGGCGGCTGGAGGTCAACGGCCTTGTTGAGCGCCCGCTGCGGCTCCGCCTGCGTGATCTTCATTACATGCGCTCGGAGACGCTGGTAGCAACCCTGGAGTGCGCCGGCAATGGCCGCGCCGGGTTCGACCCGCCCGCCGATGGGGAGCAGTGGCAGCTGGGCGCGGTCAGCACCGCGGAATGGACCGGGGTGCCGCTGGCTGAGATCCTCGACCGCGCCGACCTTACGCCGGAGGCGGTTGAGATCGTGTTCCGCGGCGCGGACCGTGGGAACGTCGGGGACGCGGCCGATCCCATCCGTTTCGAGCGGAGCTTGCCGGTCACCGACGCCGGTCATCCCGGGTCACTGCTGGCGTATGCGATGAACGGGGAGCCGCTGCCGCTCGAGCACGGCTATCCGCTGCGGCTCATCGTTCCCGGCTGGTACGCCGTTGCCTCGGTCAAATGGCTGACCGAGATCGAGGCCATCGGCTCGCCGTTCACGGGATTCTTCCAGGCCAAGCGCTATGTCTATGAGACTCAGCGCAACGGCAGTGTGGCGCGCGAACCGGTGCGCCTGCAGCAGGTCCGGTCGGTCATCACCCAGCCGTCCGCCGGCCAGGAGGTCACCGTCGGCGACTTGCTCGTGCGGGGAGTGGCGTGGTCAGGCGCGGCGCCCATCGACATAGTAGAGGTCAGCGTCGGCAGCGGACCGTGGCAGAACGCCAGGCTGACCGGCCAGCAGCACAGTCACAGCTGGCGGTGGTGGGAGCTGCTGACACGCATCGACAGCCCGGGCGAAACGACGCTGCGGGCCCGCGCGACTGATCTTGCCGGGCGCACGCAACCCGGCCAGCCACGCTGGAACCGCTTCGGCTACGGCGCCAACGCCGTGCAAAACATTCCCCTGCTCGTCCGATGACAACAGTGCTTCCTTGACGGCCCAGACGCGCTCACTCGGCAACCAGCAAGCGAACTCGGCTGCCGCCGGTACCCGGCGGACCCGCCGGAAAGTGCAGCGCCGCTCCCTGCCGGGCGACAACCTTGGACGCAGAATGTCCAAATCCGGATAACCTGCGCAGTGGTCGGCCCCGAGTCGGGCCGCGCAGATCGGATGCGGTTCGTTAGTGACCAGCGGAGCTGGCTACAGGGTGTGGCTACGATCCTGCGTCGCGTCCGCGATGCCGGCCGGCGTCTGGTCACGGGACGGCCGGCTGGCAGTGCAGCTTTCGTCATGGTGGGCCTGAACCTGCAGCATCAGCCGGTTCGCCGGAGCTACGACACCGTCGCCGAGAAGTACGCGGCCGGCTTCGGTGATGAGCCGGCCGCCAAGCCGCTCGACCGGGCGCTGCTGGCCTGCCTGGCCGAGCAGGCTGGCGAGGGTGCGCCGATCACCGATCTGGGGTGCGGCCCCGAGCGCGTCGCGGCCTGGCTGGCCGGCCGGGGCGTGGCCGCGGTCGGGATCGACCTGTCCCCGGGCATGATCGCGGTGGGCCGCCGGGACTACCCGCAGGTGGAGTTCCGCGGGGGATTTCCTGGCGCTTCCGGCGGCAGACGGTGAGTTCGCCGCCGCCATCGCGTTCTACTCGATCATCCATCTGGAGCCCGGGGAGCTGGGCCGGGCGTTCGAGGAGATCTGTCGGGTGCTGCGGCCCCGCGGGCTGTTCCTGGTCTCATTTCATACCGGCTCGCAGGTACGGCACCTGGACCACTGGTGGGGCCATGCCGTGGACGTCGACTTCCGTTTCTTCGAGCCGCAGGACATCGCCGGCGCGATAGAGCGCTCGGGCTTTCGCACCGAGATGCGCCTGGAGCGTGTGAGCTATCCCGGGGAGGTGGAGACGTGCCGCGCGTATCTGCTGGCCCGGCGCCAGGAGTGAACCAGCCGGGCACGAACAAGAACCAGGGGAAGCACAGAACGATCTTTCGGCACCACGCCGACTGCCACGGCGACCGAATGGGCAGCCGATCATAACGGCGGATATTGATCATCTGGCGGTACTTGGGTCGGCTACACAGCGTGACTTCAGCGCTGGGTGATCCCGGGTGCCCTTACGGGGCCGATTTGTCCGGACCCCGGGCTTCGATGACGTGTTGCGTTAATAACGCATCACGTTACTATGGAGTGCATGCTGCGATCCTTCCGGGACAAGGACACCGAGGCTGTCTGGCACCGGAGGCGGTCGCGGAAGCTGGATCCGCCCTTACAGCGGGCGGCCTGGCGGAAGCTGGCGATGCTCGATGCCGCGGAGACGCTGGCGGACCTGCGGGTGCCACCGGGGAACCGGCTGGAGAAGCTGGCCGGTGACCGTGCTGGGCAGCACAGCATCCGCATCAACCAGCAGTGGCGGATCTGCTTCCGGTGGACCGATGCCGGGCCCGAGGCCGTGGAGATCACCGACTATCACTAGGAGGGGAGGGGAGCATGGCAGCGGACACGGTCATGGCGCCGGTGCACCCGGGCGAGATCTTGCTGGAAGAGTTCCTCAGGCCGCTAGCGGTGAGCCAGTACCACCTGGCGAAGGAGATCGGGGTGCCGGCCCGGCGGATCAACGAGATCGTGCACGGCCAGCGCCGCGTCAGCGCCGATACGGCGCTGCGGCTGGCCCGGTTCTTCGGCACCTCCGAGCGGTTCTGGATCAACCTGCAGGCGCGATACGACCTGGAGGTCGAGAAGGACCGGCTCGGCGATGCCCTCGATGGGATCCGGCCGCTCAGCGCCGTCAGCTGACCTCCCCGCCGATGGGGGAGTGCTGTCTTCGGGGCCGTGTGCCCCTGCGGGCCCGTGAGGAGTCCACGCCCAACACGGTTACTCAGCGTGATGGCCTTGCTGGCGATGACCGTGGAACGGGTCGTGGACCGGGTGCCTGTCAAACTCTGGGCATTCAGGGCAATCTGATCGGGCGAGATGTGCGATCAGTGCAGGCCAGAGCGCTTTGAGCAGCGAACCGTGCTTATGGTAAGGAGAAGGTCTACGGTTCGATTCCGTAAGGGGGCTCCAGGTCAGAAGCCTGATTCGATCGGGCAGCAGGCAGTGGTGGGGACAACGGTGGGGACTAACGGTAAGCCGCTTAACGGCGGCGTGATCTCCCGCCTTTCCCTAGCGCATCACGCTGAACTAGCGCGCAGTCGGCCCTGACGGTCTCTCATGAAGGAGCAACGGCTCCGGAGGCCGATCCTGTATGAGGCTTTTACCTGGCAAAACTCGCCGCGACCGTCTGGCTGGGGGGCGTATGGGGGAGAAGTGCTTCCTAGGCCGACCGCCGATAAGAACATCGGCGCTACCGGTGGGTGTCCTGGCAGCGGTCAGAGGGCTCCGAACTCCCGACATCCAGGACCACAACTCAGCGCGCCTACAGCTATCGCGAGCACGGACGGTTCCCACTTGTTCCCAGCCCTAGTGGCCGCCGTTGGCTCGCAGCCGGGCGTGTGAACAGTGATCATCGCGGCAAGGAACGGGGGCGCGAGCAGGGCCAGGGGCACGGCCGTAGCGCCCGGCGCAGCCGCGTCCCAGGTCACCTACCCGGCATCGGGGGACCCATCAGCAGTGTGAGCACCGTTTCTGGGATCTCGTGCAGGGCCGGGCGGCTGCCGCCGGAGGCCCAGTGCTGGGCCAGTGCGAGGTCGGCGAGCCCGGCGAGCGCCAGGGCGAGGATCTCCGCCGGGAGGTCGTCGCGCAGTTCGCCGCCGCGCGCCCCTTCCTGCAGGATCGTTTCCAGTTCTCCGGTAAGGGGGGCCTCGGCCAGGATCACCCGGGGGTAGAGCCCGGGGGTGCCCATCAGGCACTCGCGCACGAGTACCCGGGCGAAGGCGTCATGGTCGCGGGCCCAGGAGCAGAATCCGGTGATGACCGCCGCGAGGCGCTCCCGGGCCGGTGCGTTCGCGGGCGCCGGGCTGGCGGCGGCCTGTGCGGAGGCGTCCTCGACCACGGCGAGGAAGAGGTCTTCCTTCGAGGGGAAGTAGTTGTAGATCGTCCCCTTGGCATAGCCCGCGGCGAGCGAGATCGCGTCGACGCTGGCGCGCTCGAACCCGGCCCGGGCGAACTCCTGCGCCGCGGCCGTGAGCAGTTTGGCCCGCGTCGCCTGCTTGGTATCGGCTGTGACCCTTACCATGAAGGCGAGTATAGTGGGTGACTAGTCAGTCATAAAAGACGACTCGCGAGACGGCCGGTGTCAGGCGCCTGACGGGTCGGCGTGGAGGTGACGATCATGGCAGCACACGGTGAGCCGGGCGGCCCGGGCGGGGCCGCGGCGGGGGGAACCGGGCTGGGCGCGGTCGTGGACCTGGCCGCGGCCGGTGGGATGGGGGCGGAGCGGGCCGGATCGAAGGCGTTCAATCTGGCCCGGCTGGCGGCGGCCAGCCTGCCCGTCCCGGCGGGGTTCGTGGTCACGCCCGAGGCGTTCCAGGCCTGGGAGGCGGCCGGGCCTGCGGTGGCGGCGGCCGCCAGCAGGCTCGGCGCAGACCGGTACGCGGTGCGCTCCTCCGCCGTCGCGGAGGACCTGCCGGGCGCGTCGTATGCCGGGATGTATGAGAGCGTGCTGAACGTCGCCCCGGCCGACGTCGCCACGACAGTGCGTCGGGTCTGGGAGTCGGCGACGGCCGGGCGGGTGACCGCCTACCAGAAGGGGCTGGCCGGGGCGGCAGGGCCGGCGTCGGCCGCGCCGATGGCCGTCCTGGTGCAGGTGATGGTCGAGGCGCAGGCCGCTGGGGTGGCCTTCACCGCAAACCCGGTCACCGGGGATTATGACGAGGTGGTGATCACCGCGGTGCGTGGCCTGGGGGAGCGGCTGGTCGGGGGCGTGGCGGTCGGGGATGAGTGGGTGGTGCGCGCCGGTCAGGCCCGGTGCCGGCGATCGGCCGAGGATGCCATCGGCGCCGGGCAGGCCCACCAGGTCGCGGCGCTCGCCCGCCGCGCGGAGGCACTCTTCGGCGCGCCGCAGGACCTGGAGTGGGCGATCACCGCCGGCCAGGTATTCGTGCTCCAGGCGCGGCCGATGACCGCCCTGCCCCAGCCGCTGACATGGATCCCGCCTAGCAGCGGATGGTGGCTGCGCAACTTCCGCCTCGGCGAGTGGCTGCCCGAGCCAGTCACGCCGCTGTTCGCCAGCTGGTTGCTGCCGGTGCTGGAACGCGGGATAGCACGGGCGGTCATTCTTGCCCGCCCTGGCTGTCGCCGTCACCCGGGCGGTGGAGGTGGTGGCACGGCCGGTGGCTTGCGGATCTTGTCCACAACCTTGTGTACAGCCTCCGTAGCACCGTAGAGCGCGGCAGCATCCAGCAAGCGATCGCCCACTTGGTGGGCTTCTGAGGCCAGGGCCGTGACCCAGCTCCGCTGCGCCGTCTCGCCGCCGGGGGCGTCCCGCTGCTCAGCCTGCGTCTGCTCATTGTCATTGTCCATCGGCCAAGCCTGCCCCCGTGAGGCGGGATAGTGGTGCAGCGACACGGGGCCATCTGGCATTCGCACTCATCCCACGCTGCCAGATGCCACCCTGTCCCCGTGGACAAGCACTTCAACGCCGACTTCTACGTCACCTGCGCGACCGTGATCCCAGTCCTCTTCCTGGCCCTGGTCGTCCAGGGCGGCACCTATGAGAACATGCTCCGCACTGCCATGGAGGCCGCGCACAGGCACCCGGGACGAGGTCGTGACGGTGCCGCGTCAGCATTTCTTCCCGCGGTCGCTTATCTCACGCTCGTGGCCGGGGTGCTTGGCGAGGCGTTCGCGCTCGGGGCTCTGTTCAGCCGGTGGGACACGACAGCGAGTAGAGCCACTGTCATGGTGATGACGCTCTTCCTGCTCGTCGTCATCGCCGCTGGACCGGCCTGGAAGTTTTTCGGGGTCCAGCGGTCCGTGGAGCAACTGCTGGGAGAAAAGGAACGTCACTCCTTTCAGCCACGTGCCCGTGCCGGGCGCCATAGCTCGCCCAGGTGACCACATTCTCGAATCTGTGTTCCAATCGTGCCCCATGGGATGCGACGGCCGGACTGGTGGTGCTACCCGGAGCGGTGCCAGCACGGGCACGAGTGGGGACCGGGCCTGATCACCGTGAGCTGGGTACTGTGCGACTGCCCGCCCGCGCAGGCCGCCCGGGAGCGGGCAGGCGGTGGCCCGGCTGGGCACATGGCGGTGTTCTGCAACGCAGCTCCGGGCTGCCGGTCGGCCTGGTACCGGCCGCGGCGCGATCCGGGCACCGGACCGGGGTGACCGTAGTTCGTCATCTGCGGCCAGCGAGTGCCCGGGGACATGTGGACCGGCCTGCCCGGTCCGGCTGGGCTTGAATAATGGCGGTGAGGGCAGCAGTACCGCTGACGCCTGTGATCCGCTTGGTGGTGGGAGCATCAAGGCATGGCCTGGGCACTAGCCGCGATCCTGATCCTGAGCGTCGGTGTCCCCGTCGCTGCCTGGGGCTACACCCGCCTGCGCCCTCCGCCACCGGTGAGTCCGCTCGGGACAGGCTATGACCAGATCGACAAATGGCTCCTGGACCGGCACAAGCTGCCACCGGTCTCGCGCGAGCGTGTCCGCAAGGCGGTCGGCGGGGGCCGCCGGGTTGACAACCCGGCACTGGCAGCGGCGGCGCGTGATCTTGCTGCGCAGATTCTCGCTGGCAAGTTCCGGGTGCTCCGGCTAGTGCCCGTGCTCGGCTGGTTCAACATGATGATGGCTATTGGATTCGCTGCCCTGGGAATCGTCCTGATTGCCACCAGCCATCACCCGGCAGGTTTCGCTTTCGGGATCCTTGGTCTTTTCGATTGCGCGCTCTTCACGTTCGTTGGTGTCAAAACGGCTACGGTGGGTTCAGCAGATCCGAGACAAGGCAACAATGGCCTTGCAGCTAAACCAGGACGGCAGATAGCACAAAGCCAAAAAGGTGATCCAGCCCGGGCCGTTGCGGCCGGGGGCAGCGGAGCGGCCCGCGCCGCTCCGTGGAGCGGGGCTACTGGCTCCGTGGGGGGCGGAGCGTGGCGCGGGCCGCGTCCTTACGTCAGCGGCGCCGCCGCCATCCGACGCGGGTCCCGCCCCAACCGCCAGGACGAGCGGCGGCACCTACGCTCGCCGCTACCACAATCTGAAGCATGCAAACGGGCTCGGCCACGGCGGGGCTGCCGGCCGGTGCGGTACAGGCCGCGGTGCTCGGCCTTAGCGGTCACCCGCCCGCGTGGGCCGCGTACGCCACTACTAGCCAGAATCCGGCAGCCGCGGCCAGCGCGGCGCTTGGCAGCGCCGAAGCTGGCGGCGCTGGGCCAGTCGCGATCATGGCCGGATGATAAAGAACGTCAGGTTCAAAGACCCAGACGGCAACACCACGTTGCGGATCTGGCCGGTGACCCCTTCATAGATGCCGGTGCCGCCGATGATGGCAGCGGTGAACCTAGTCGCCGTCTCCGCGACCGACACCATGGCGTCGATCTGTCCGCCTTTGAGCACAAACACGGAGTGGGCCAGCTGCTGATGCCCCGGGATGGCCAGCAAGGACACGGATTCCATGCCTGCCCTGGCGCCGCTGCGGGTACGGATGGCGAAGCGCGCCGCGAGCAGGTCACCGGGGCCGCCGTGGCCCGCATCGTTGGACGCGGCGGCGACGAAATCGGCGCGGAGCCGCAGCACCTGCACCCTGTCATTTGCCCGCGGGGCTGATGGGGACGCCAACGCCGCGCCAGCGGCGCCGAGCGATGCCAGCCCGGTGAGGACGGCGGCGACAACCGCAGCCGCTCTTCGTGAGATCCGCACGATGATCCACCTCCTGGGTCCCATGGCCGGTCACAACGGGTACGCGGCCATGCCGGGTCAGTAAGAGCGAAAGGGAATGCCCACGCCAATCCGCCCGCGTACCCCTCCTTGTGGCGGGCTAGTTCCGGCACCGCACGGTGCGGCCCCGGCGGTGGGCAATCCAGCGGTAGCACTCTCGTAAAGGCACGGCAAGGACTACCGGCGAGTAACCTATTCTTCCTGGCTATTACTGGGCGAACCGCATGCCAAGGAAAAAAAGCGACCGTGCGCAGGTCAGTCCGCGCCATGAGCCGTGAAGGTTGCCCTGACCACTGGAATTTACTAGCGCTTTACGACGGGATTGCAAAGACGTAAGGCTTCAGGCACAGGGTGCGGCAAATTTCCGAGGGGACCGGAGCCCGCTACGGCTCGCCCTAACACGCTGGTGAGGGAGGCGCGGGCCGCGGCCGTCCCGGCTATCCGTGCTCGTGCCCTCTCCCGGCTTGCCAGTGTCGGCGGCCAGCCAGCCGCGGCTGTCAAGGGCGGCAGGATCCTTTGCCCGCTCCGCCCGCTGCTGGCTGGTGAAGA
This sequence comes from Streptosporangiaceae bacterium, assembly GCA_036005525.1. Classification (GTDB taxonomy): domain Bacteria; phylum Actinomycetota; class Actinomycetes; order Streptosporangiales; family Streptosporangiaceae; genus UBA9676. Next base: position 2,907 of record DASYQM010000429.1, on the reverse strand, counting down.
GCGCTAGCTGCGCCCACCGCCCCAGCTGGGCAGGGCCGAGGGAGATTGCGCCCGTCGCCCCGTAGATGAACCGGACGCTCCCTGCCCCTTGGCGCGCCTGCCACGGGCTGGCCGCCGTCCCGGGGATCATCGGCGCATGCAGGAGAAGAAGTGCAGCCGGTGCGGCAAGGTCAAGCCGCTGGCCGGGTTCAGCCGTGCGGCGCATGGGCGCGATGGCCGTGCTGCGCACTGCAAGACCTGCCACAACACGCTGTACCGGGAGCCCCTAGACCGCGCTGCGTTTCTTACCTGCCTGCAATGCGGGAAGGTGTTCCCGAACCCGGCGCGCCGTGGCCCTGACCGCAAGTTCTGCTCACCGCCGTGCAAGGAAAAGTATTGGCGGCACGAGTACGGGCGGCACCGTCAGGCGGCACCCCCACGGCCATGCGAGCGGTGCGGCGGGCCGGTAGCGCACAAGACCGGGCGTCCTGTCTGCAAAGACTGCCGCGTGGATGACCGCTCGCCGCAGTACAGGCGGGACATCCAGCTCAAGTCCCTGTACGGCATCACCCAGGCCGACTACGACCGGCTGCTGGCCCTGCAGCACGTCCGGTGCGCGATCTGCCGTGCCACAACGCCGGGCACCCGGGGCACCTGGCGGGTTGACCACGATCACGAAACTGGGCAGGTCCGCGGCCTGCTGTGTGACGGCTGCAACCGCGGCATCGGCTCGATGCAGGACGACCCAGGCATCCTCATGGCCGCCGCCCGCTACGTGATGAAGCACCGGCAGAAGGAAGGCTGACATGGCCGCCGGGGTGCCCCGGAGGGGGCATCTACGACTCGTACGTGCGTTCTAATCGTGCCCATGGGGTCAAGCGTCCTGACTGGTGGTGTTACCCACAGCGGTGCGAGAACGGGCACGAGTGGGGTCCTGGGCTGATCACCGTGTCGTGGGTGTTGTGCGACTGCCCGGCCGCGCGGGCCATGTCCGGGGGTGGCGCGGCCGGGCACCTGGCGGTGTGGTGCAACGTGAAGGGCTGCCGGTCGGTCTGGAACCGGCCGCGGTGCGAGCGGGCGTTACCAGCCGGGCCGTGTATCGCTTTCGGCCTCCCGCGCCCATCTGGTGACCTCCGGGTCGCGTGCGACCCCCATGGCCGCTCACCGATGGTTGCCGCTCTCGTCGGCCGCCTCGGCCAGGCGTGCGGCGAGCTGCGCCCGGCTGCGCAGCGCCGAGGCCGTGGCCTCCCGCGCCCCTGCCGCTTCCGAACGGGCTTGCGCCGCTTCCGACCGGGCTCTCGACTCGCTGGCCCGGCAGGCTGCGAGCCGCTCGCGGAGTATCTGCTCGTGGCGCTTGGCCTTGGCAAGCCGCTTCGCATCCTGCTCGCCCTGGTGGTGGGTACATTCCGCGCACACCCGGGCCGTGACGCCGGTTGCATCCAGGGCGACCGGCTGGTTCAGCCCGCAGCACGGGCATCTCCGGTAGGAGGTGTTCACGTGGAAGAGCCTGGCGGACGGCTACGTCAATCCTGGTGAGGCGGGCTCACCCCGGCATGGCGAGCCCCACCTTCCGTTGAGGTTCTGGTCGATCTCGCAGCTGGCCAGGTCGGCGGGATCAGGGGAAACGGACACGGGTCACGGGATGTAGCTCAATGCCGTTGGGTGCCTGCCCGGTCACGTTGTGGACCTCATCGAAGAAGCCGATGCCGCGGAGCGTGATCCACCGGTTCACGTAATGCCAGGAAGTGGTGACGTGGTAATGGCTGGTGAAGGTGGTCCTGGCCGAGGCAATCCGGTGCTTCCACAGCGACCTGGAAGACACGCAGCGACCGAGCGGTATCTCCGCGATCATCTTCTTGCCCGCGCTGTTGCGCAGCACCCAGGTGGATGTCGCCGTCATCCTCCTCCCGGAACTGGGTCAGGTGCGTGGTCAGCTGCCAGATGTGCCGCTCCGCCCCCCGGAACCGGTGGTTCTGGTAGTAGGTGGGGAACGACGACGGCGCGGTGAGGCTGCGCAGGTGGTGGACCGTGGTATAGCGCACCGTCCGCGAGACCCGGTACCGGTCGGCGTCGGAGCCGGTCTTCACCGGCCAGCGCCAGGTCCCGCACGTGATGATGGCATGCGCGGGCTGCGCCGGAGCCACCACAAGCCCGAGCCCGGCCACGGTGAGCACCGCTGCCAGTGCCGCGGCCTTGTTCCTGATCCTCTTCATGCTGATCCTCCTCACGGTCAGGACGCGGGCCGGGACCCTATGGATTACCGGGATGTGCGGGACGTTCATGACAGCCCGCGGCCTAGCCGGGGCAGCCCTTGCTAGCAGTGAACACGGTGGTGGAAAACTTTCCGCCCGGGTTATCCAGGACGGTCCGACGGCTGGTGTAGTGGCCGGTGACCCGCAGCGCCAGTGAGCCGACGCTCCATGTGCTCACGAGGTGGCCGCCGGATGCAGTGCCGGTCACGTCGTAGCGGATCGACACCCCGCCCGGGCCCGGCGGGGTGTTCAGGTAGGTGCCGGTGAAGTGGTCCCCGTCCTGGTGGACCGACAGGGTGGAGGATGAGCCGTCCCGGCCGTGGCCGGTGCTGCACGGCGGGAGCTGGCTGCTGTCGCTGCTGCACCCCGCGAGCACGGCTGCCGCAGCCGCGGCAGCGCCCAGCCTGGCTGTCACTGCCATCGTCATCGTTTAACTCCGGTCGCGCTGAAACGGCCTCCGGGGCCCCCAGGGTCCTCCTGCAGGGCGTACTAGAACGCGCCGCGGCCCCAGGACGCATTTTGCCGGCTTGTGATCTTGGACCTAGTGTCGCGTGGCGTTAGTTCTTTTACGGTTTGATTTTGGCGATCAGTTCGTCGGCGTCTTTGGTCCAGGCGAATGGGTGGCAGCGGTCGTTGTAGGCGTCGATGAACTGGCCGATGCGGGCGGTGAGTTCTT
>DASYQM010000428.1:0-33796 GCA_036005525.1 Streptosporangiaceae bacterium | reverse complement strand
GTGTGGCCGGTGACCACGCCCTCGAACACCTGCCTCCCGGTGAACATCACGCCGGGCTGAAACATGAACACCAGGCCGGTGGCGCGGGAAACCACAGGCGTGCCCACGGCACCCCCGCCCGTGTATTCGGTGATCACAGGGAATGGCTGGCGGGAGACGATGGACTTCCCGGTCGACGGGGCGGTGAAGGACTGCGTGAAAGCTGGGCCTGTAACGGTCGACCTGACCAACGCGCCGCTCTGATCGTAGAACAGGGTCGTGTTCGTGTTCCCCGCCAAGACGACGACGACATCGAACCCGCAGGCAGCGCTGAGTTCGTCGTTCGGAAAGCTGAGGTTGATCTGTTGGTGGAAGTGCTGCGGCGGTGTCGCCCGGGCGGGCGTGGCCGCAAGCATGCCTCCCCCCAGCGCCAGCAGCGCGACCAGGCTGACCAGTAGACCGATCCGTCGTCCCATGACGATCCCCCCTTGCAAGGCCACCACACTGTGGCCCGGCGCCGGGCAGGTCGCCCAGCCGCAGGACACGCCGCGGCGGCTATAGCCGATGCCGCCCGCTTTACCATCCGTTGGGGGCAGCGTCAATATCGCTTTACTAGTGCTTTAATATGACTTTACTTACGGGCAGTGAGGCACGGCTGCCCCTGTCCGTAGCGTCCCCGCGCAGCGCACAGCCCGTCATTGGGGTTGACCGAAGGAGAAGAACCCTCGTGAGCTGTTGGATTCGGGGCCGCGCTGCAGGCGTCCTCCTGGACGCCGCCGAGCGCGACGGCACAGCCGGTGTAGCAGTGGTGCTGGGTCGGCATGGCAACCAACTGGGGCCTGCGCCTAGGACCGTTTCAGTTCCCGTGTGTCGGCTGGGATGGGCACCCTCGCGCCGATCATGTCGGCCCGTTGGATCAATGCCAGCGTGACCATCCGCCACCACTCCGGTCGGCACGGCATGTCGAGATGTTCGGTCGCGTACGTCCAGACCGTGATCGCCTGGAATTGGTCGGCCACCTGCTGGGCGGTGTGGATCTCGCCGAACAACTGGATGGGGCATACCGGGCTGTGGCCGCGGAAGCGTTCATCGCCGCGGCCGTAGAACCGCCCATCGGCAGCTGGTGTCCACCAGCCGCACCAGTCGCACCTGGCGGCCGTAGCCCACGGGCGGCGTTGCCGCCACCATTTCGCTAGTCGCCGCACCGGATTGCCACCCCACCACAGACGCACATGTCCTGCGCGTGGTCCAGGTGGCAGCCGCAGCGGTTGCAGCGCCACTCCTCAGGTGGCCACCACTCACAAGATCCCGGCGTCACGGCACACCCGCTCGCCGTACACGGCGATCAGCAGCTCGTTCTCAGCATGCCGCCGCTGCTCCTGCCACGCCGCCTCGAACGCGTCCCACTCGGCCGGGCCGATTACGTGGTTCACCGGCGGCGACGACTGCCGGACCGTCCGGTGCGTCCTATCCGGCATGAAAATCAGATAGTCCTGTGCCGCTGGGGATCACGCCCTCTGGGCGCCGCTACGACGTGACCCCGGAGGCATATCCCACCTGACCCGGTCGGCGCGCGCGTTCGGCAACCAGCAGTTCCGTGGCCCTCTGCGTCTATCGCTCCGCACGCCTATAGCTCACGCACGTCTGTGGCTCAAGTACGTCTGCGGCCCCGTACGTCCGTGGCCCCCGTAGCTCTGTGGCCCCTGCAGCTCTGTGGCCCCCGCGCCTCTATGGCCCCCGCGCGTCCATGGCCCGCACGTGTGTGGCCCACGGCGTCTACGGCCCACACGCCCGGTCGCACCCGCGATCAGAGGTGGAGCAGCATGCGGGTATTGCCCAGCGTGTTGGGCTTCACTCGGTCGAGGTCGAGGAACTCGGCGACCCCCTCGTCATAGGAGCGGAGCAATTCCTCATACACCTCGTGCGAGACGGGCGAACCGTCGATCTGCTTGAACCCATGCCCTGCGAAAAATCGAACAGCGAAGGTAAGGACGAATACCCGGCGTGCGCCCAATTCGCGCGCGCTGCCCAGTAGCGCCTCCACCAGCCGGTGGCCGATACCTTTTCCCTGGCAATCCGGGTGAACCGCGATGGTCCGGATCTCGGCAAGGTCCTCCCACATGACATGAAGGGCGCCGCAGCCAACGACCTGGCCATCGTCAACGCGTTCGGCGATCCAGAACTCCTGTACATCCTCGTACAGAGTGACGGTGGCCTTGGCGAGCAGCCGCCCGGAACCGACGTTGTCGTCCACCAGCCCACCGATCGCCCGCACGTCCCCGGTCCGCGCACGTCTGATCGCATACTCCATCGCCCGCACACCCTAGCGCGCAACGGCAACCGGCCCAGCCACCGCCGACTGCCCGCGCCGCCACGATCGGCTGCCAGCCCCGGCTACGAGCGGCACCAATCCAGCGGTCACTACGGCCACTCCGCCCCGGCCACGATCAGCACCCGTTCAGCGGCCGCTACGGTCACTCCGCGCCTCGCCGCCGCTAGCCCTGCCCCCGCCCCTGCGACAACTAGCCCCAATCCCCTGCCATAGACAGCCTCGCCTTCGGACAACCACTCCTGCCCCGGGACAACCACCCCTGCTCCCGGCACAACCAGCATGCTCCCGGCGACGACAGGCACTCACTCTGGACGACGACTGGCACCCGCTTAAGGCCAGCCGGGCCTCTCCCGGCCGCCATCGCCAGCTCCGGTTGGCTACCCAACGCAACCAGCGAACAATGGCTCCACGTAACGTCACGCCGTAATCACGGATTGCCTTGCCGGTCGGTGCCGCAAAACCTTCGCGTACATCACGTGCCAATCACGTCCATAGATGAGTGGCCATCGGCGCGCTCTGACCTGCAAATATTCCGATCCGGTCCCGCTGAATCCGCCACCTGCGCGAGCGTGAACCGGGCCGCTCCGGCATTCCGAATGCCTTACACCCAACTCTCATCGCAAAGTTTCACTCATTCGGCCTGCAGGCCGTTGGCGCACCCGTTAATATTCGGCGCGAGTCAGACGTGATCCGGCGGCTGACGCCCCGCGCCCAGCATGAACCCCGGACCCTCGGGCGAGACGCAGGCGCCCGAGGAGAGGAGCTCACGTGGAGCACGTGCCTTCCGCAAGGCATAACCAAAGTGATCCACGACGGGCTCGTCGCCAATGGCCCTGCCTCTGCGTCTGGCGGCAGACGGTCGTGCTGATCGGGGCGGCCGGCTTGGTCAGCCTCGTTCTCCCCAGCGGCCTGGGCTCCGCGGCACCGAGAAAGCCCATGCCGGATCTCAAGAGCCTGGTCGCCAAGGCGCGCACGCTCTCGAACGAGATCAACTCGCTTGACGAGCAGTACAACGGGCTCCGCATCCAGCTCAACCAGGCGCGTGCCGAGGTGAAGGTGGCGCAGCGCACTTACGCCGAGGACATCGTCCGGCTCAGCGCCGGCAAGCTCAGCATCGGCCAGCTCGCAGCCCAGAGCTACATGAACATCGGACTGGCCACGTCGCTGGAGCTGCTGACGAGCAGCAACGCGCAGAACCTGATCAGCCGCTCTTCGATCATGCAACAGCTTCAGCACCAGAACGGCGCCCGGATCGGCCAGATGGCCGCGGCGGTCGCGGCGGCGCAGCGAGCCAAGGCAACCGCGGCCCAGCAGACCAAGGTCGTGGCCCGCCTGGCCGCCCAGATGGCCGTCAAGCGGCGGGCCGCGCAGAAGAAGATCAGCATTCTCAACAGCGCCGTGTTCGCCAAGGCCATGGCCACCTTCAGGAAGACCGGCGACTTCCCCAACATCGAGATCCCCACCGCCAACACGATCGGCGCCCAGGCCCTGCGGGCCGCGCTGACCCGGCGGGGGGACCCCTACGTCTGGGGAGCGGCCGGGCCGAGCGCGTTCGACTGCTCGGGTCTGGTCCTGTGGGCCTACGCCCAGGTCGGCATCGGCCTGCCGCACTTCACCGGCGAGCAGTGGAACATGGGCGTGCACGTGGCGCGTGCCGACCTGCAGCCCGGTGACCTGGTGTTCTTCTACCCCGACATCGGTCACGTCGGCCTCTACATCGGCAATGGCCTGATGGTCGACGCCCCCAACTTCGGTGAGGTGGTCCAGGTGGAGCCGGTCATGTGGGACGTCTACGTAGGCGCCGTCCGCATCGTGGGCTAAGAGGCCCCGGCAGTAGGGCGCGGGATCAGGGAGCGGGTCATCCGCGCCCGGATGGCAAGGCGGAGGAGGAGCCGATAGTGGAGCTATCGGCGACGACGACAACGCCGCCAGCCGGGATGCGGGGACACGCGAGCCCGGCAGTCCTATTGTCGGGGCCTCTTAAGCCTGCGCGGAGCTTCCTGCTAAATCCGGCGGTTACTCTGGCCGGACCATCGGGAACAGGATCGTCTCCCGGATGGTCTCCCCGGTGAACATGATCAGGATCCGGTCGATACCCACGCCCATCCCGCCGGCCGGCGGCATGCCGTACTCGAGCGCGCGCAGGAAGTCCTCGTCCAGCTGCATCGCCTCGAGGTCGCCGCCGGCGGCGAGCAGCGACTGCTCGGTGAGCCTGGCGCGCTCCTCGACCGGGTCGGTGAGCTCGGAGTAGCCGGTCCCCAGCTCGGTGCCGAACGCCACCAGGTCCCACCGTTCCGCCAGCCGCGGGTCCTTCCTGTGGGCGCGGGTCAGCGGTGAGACCTCGACCGGGAAGTCCCGGTAGAACGTCGGTGTTACCGTCTGCCGCTCCACCAGCCGCTCGTACATCTCGAGCACGACCTGACCCCGGTTCCAGCCCGGCTCGGTCGGCACCCCCGCCTGCGCGCACAGCCTGCGCAGGTGCTGCTCGCTGGTGTCGGGTGTGACTTCCTCGCCCAGCGCCTCGGACACGGCGCCGTGCACCGTTTTCGACGGCCACTCCCCGCCGATGTCGAACTCGCCGCCGTCCGCGCGCCGCAGGACCGTGGTGCCGAAGGCCGCTACCGCCGCCCGCTGGATCAGTTCCCTGGTGAGGTTGCCGATCGTGTCGTAGTCGCCGTACGCCTCGTACGCCTCGAGCATGGTGAACTCGGGATTGTGGGTGGAGTCCACGCCCTCGTTGCGGAAAATACGGCCGATCTCGAATACCTTCTCGATACCCCCGACCAGCAGCCGCTTGAGGTGCAGTTCCAGTGCGATCCGCAGGTAGATATCCAGGTCGTAGGCGTTGATATGGGTGGTAAACGGGCGCGCGTTCGCCCCGCCGTGCACCGCCTGCAGGACCGGCGTCTCCACCTCTAGGAAGCCGCGCGCGTGCAGTTCCTCCCGCAGCGCGCGGATGACGGCGCTCTTGATCTCCGCCATCCGCCGTGTCCCCGGATTCACGATCAGATCTACATAACGCTGGCGGACCCGCGACTCAACGTCCGAAAGCCCCTTGTGTTTCTCGGGAAGGGGCCGAAGGCTCTTGGCCGTGATGGCGAACCGGTCCGCCAGAACGGAGAGTTCCCCCCTGCGGGAGGAGATGACCTCGCCTACCACACCGACGTGGTCCCCGAGGTCGACGTCGTGCTTCCAGGCGGCCAGGGCGTCCGCGCCGACCTTGTCCTCCGAGATCATGACCTGGATATCCCCGGTGCCGTCGCGGATGGTCGCGAAGGAGAGCTTTCCGCCGACGCGCGACAGCATCACCCGGCCCGTCACCCCGACCCTCTCGCGGGTCGAGGTGTCCGGCTTCAGGTCCGGGTAGCGCTCGCGGATCTCGCCGATCGTGGCCGTGCGGGGAAAGCCGACCGGGTAGGGGTCGGCGCCGGCCGCCAGCAGCCGTTCCCTCTTGGCCAGCCGGACTCGCATCTGCTCCGGCAGGTCGGGCAGGTCGCGCTCGTGCCCGGGGGCGTCACCGCCCGGCGCCTGATCGTCTCCCACCCGGAAGAGGCTACCGGGCGCGGCGCCCACCGGTCGCCCGAGTACGTGCCGCGCGCGGGAGCCCAGACCTGGGCGCTGACTGCCTGAGCCCGGCGCAGTGGTCAGGGCGCCAGCCGGAACGGTGGGTACTGGTCCGTGACCAGGGTGAGTGCGTAGCCGATCACACGGTTGTGCCAGCGAATGACCCCCTCCACGAAGTCGAATATCGCGCGCGGGTAGCGGCCGGTGAACAGGATCGCGAACCAGGTCACGATCACAACCACCACGACGGCGATGTCGAGGAAGAAGAGCACGATGTAGTGCGGGATCGCCAGCAGCCATTTCACCAAGGGGAGCCACCGGTTGAGGTCCCGTGCCGCGTCCGGGTAGTGGTACTCCAGGTGAACCGACTGGTGCTCGTCGGTCGAGGGGTACTTGTCGTCCATCAGCGCGAGATAGATCCCCACTCGGTTGCTGAAACGCTGCAGTTCGAGGTTCCAGTCGAACCACCAGCGCGGGTACTTCTGGCGAAACAGGATGATGAGCAGCGGCCCGATGAAGAGCAGGCCGCCGGCCGAGGCAACGACGGCAGTGCTCCCGTTCGGGTACGAGTATTGCCAGGTGCCGCCGGAGACGGTGCCGATCACGATGGCGATGGGGATGATCGTGAAGATGCGGAATGCGGTGGTCACCCGGTTGAGGTCACGATCCGGGTAGTCAACGGAGAACCGGACCGGGTACTGGGACTGCTGTGGTTGCTGAGTAGCCATGTCGCCCCTCCTCTTTCCGTGGCCGCTGCGGCCGGACATTCAGAGTCGTGATCATGACCTCGGTGTACACCTGACTACAGCGAAGTCATGATCACGACTGTAGGCCAGTCACGTCAGGGCTGGATATCACTCGGCCTTGGGGATGTTCCGCTCGTAGACGAGCCGCAGCCCGATCAGCGTCAGCCAGGGCTCGTGCGCGTCGATCACGCTGATCTCATCAAGGACCAGCGGGGCGAGCCCGCCGGTGGCGATGACGGTCACCGAGCCGGGGTCGCCGGGGGCTAGTTCGCGCCTCATGCGCGTCGCGATGCCCTCGACCTGGCCGGCGAACCCGTAGATAATGCCCGATTGCAGCGCCTCCACCGTGTTCTTGCCGATCACGTGCTCCGGGCGGGCGAGCTCCACCTTCAGCAACTGGGCGGCGCGCCTGGAGAGGGCATCCACGGAGATCTCGATCCCCGGCGCGAGCGCCCCGCCGACGAACTCCCCCTTGGCGCTCACCGCGTCGAAGTTGGTCGACGTGCCGAAATCCACCACCACCGCCGGGCCGCCGTACAGATGGACCGCGGCGACGGTGTTCATAATCCGGTCGCTGCCCACCTCCTTCGGGTTGTCCATCCGGACCGAGACACCGGTGCGCACCCCCGGCTCGATGATCAGCGAGGGAACGTCGCCGTAGTAGCGCTGGAACATCTCGCGCATCTCGTGCAGCACCGAAGGCACCGTCGAGCACAACGCGATCCCGGTGATGTCGGGGTCTTTCAGCACGGCGCTCTGGGCGAGCAGGCCCTGCAGCACCACGGCGAGTTCGTCGGCGGTGCGCGCGGGATCGGTGGCGATGCGCCAGTGCTCGATCACCTGCTCGCCCTCGAACACGCCGAGCACCGTGTTGGTGTTTCCCACGTCAATCGTCAGCAGCATGGCCTTCCCCCGGTTCACTCTGGGCTCCCAGGATGAGGGGCACGTTGTCGATCAGCCGGGTCGACCCCGATCTGGCCGCCGCCAGCAGCAGCGCGTCGCCCGTGTACCCGGCCGCGACCGGCGCGAAGGTGCCCGGGTCGACGAGCGCCAGGTAGTCGGTGACCAGCGGCGGTTCCGCCGTCGCCGCCTCGTCCAGGATCGCGCCCGCCGCCTTCAGCACCGCCTCCGGCCCTGCCTCCTGCGCCTCCCGGCCGGCCCGCAGCGCACCGGGCAGGGCGAGCGCGGTGGCGCGCTCGGCCGCCGACAGGTACCTGTTCCGGCTGGAGACGGCCAGCCCGTCCGGGTCACGCACGGTGGGCACGCTGGCGATCCCGAGCCCGAGATCGAGATCCGCGATCATCCGCCGGACCAGGGCAAGCTGCTGGGCGTCCTTCTCCCCGAACACCGCCACGTCCGGCTGGACGAGCTGGAACAGCTTGAGCACCACCGTGAGCACCCCGGTGAAGAAACCGGGCCGGGACGCTCCCTCGAGCACCTGCCCCATCGGCCCGGGGTCGATGGTGATCAGCTGCTCTTGCGGATACATCTGGGCGGCGGCGGGGGCGAACACCACGCTCACGCTCTCCGCGCCGCAGATCTTCATGTCGTCGTCCAGGCTGCGCGGGTAGCGGTCAAGGTCCTCACCCGGCCCGAACTGGAGCGGGTTGACGAACACGGACACCACGACCGATCCGTTCGGCCGGGAAATCTCGCGCGCACGGCGGAGCAGCGCGCGGTGGCCGTCGTGGAGCGCACCCATGGTGGGCACCAGCACCACCGGTGCGGGCAGGGTGCGGCGGGCGGCGGCCAGGCCGAGCCTGGTCCGGGCCAGGATCGGGATCATCGCGGGGCGCCGGGCGCACCGGCCAGGACGTCGAGGAGCCGCTGCGCCGCGGGCGGGGCAAGGATGCCCGCCGCCAGCGCACGGTCGGCGGTCAGCCGGGCCAGCGCGACGTAGGCCCGCAACGCCTCCGGCGACGCCTCGCGCAGCGCGTCCAGGTGGCCGGCGACGGTCTCGGCGTCGGCGCGGGCCACCGGCCCGGTGAGCCCCGCGTCCCCCAGCCGCAGGGCGTTGTCGAGTGCCGCCGACAGCAGCGGCGCGAGCATCCGGGCGGGATCCGGCACGCCGGCGACGCCCAGCAGCTCGGCCGCCTGGACCACCAGCGTGACGAGGTGGTTGGCGGCGCTGGCGAGCGCCGCGTGATAAAGCCCCCGGCTCGCCTCATCGATGAACACGGGCTCGCCACCCATCTCGATCACCAGCGCCTCCGCGACCAGCCGGAGCGACTCGGGTGCGGTCACGCCGAAACAGACGCCGGCCAGCCGGTCCACGTCATCGGGGCGGCCCGTGAACGTCATGACCGGATGCAGCGCCAGTGGCAGGGCGCCAAGGCGGGTGGCGGGGGCGAGCACCGCGATGCCGTGGCTGCCGCTGGTGTGCGCGACGAGCCGGCCCTCCAGCGGGGTGCCGGTCGTGCTCAGGCCCGCCACCAGGCCGGGCAGGACGTCGTCCGGGACGGTGAGCAGCACGAGGTCGGCGGCGGCGAGCACCTCTTGCGGCTGCCTGACCGGGACGCCGGGCAGCATCCGCGCGGCCCGCTGCAGCGAGGCCTCGGAGACCGCGGACGCGCCGGTCAGGTGGTGGCCGGCCCGGCCGAGCACAGCGCCGAGGGTCGCGCCGACCCGCCCGACCCCGATGATGCCCACCCGGAGCCGCGCGGGATGAGGTGCGGTCGGCGGTCCCGCCGGGTTCGGCATCGCGTCGGCGTCCCTCCGGGTATCGAACGGCACTGATCAGCATAACCACGCCGGGCAGCCCGGAACGCCGGCGGTGATTAGAGTCGGCTGGGTGTGGATGACCTGGCGTGAGGCCATGCGGACCGCGCTGTACGGCCCGGCTGGCTTCTACGCGAGAGGAGAGCCGCCGTCACGGCATTTCCGCACCTCCACGCATGTCTCGTCCGCCTACGCCGGGGTGATGCTGGCCCTGCTGCGCGAGGTCGACGCCGCACTCGGCCACCCCCGCCGCCTCGACCTGGTCGACGTCGGCGCGGGCCGGGGTGAGCTGCTCGGGCAGCTGCTCGACCAGGCTGGCCGGGATCGCGGCCTGGCCGCGCGGATCGCCGCCCGGGCGGTGGAGATCACACCCCGACCGGATGGGCTCGACCCGCGCATCCGCTGGCAGGCGTCGCCGCCCGCGGCCATCACCGGGCTGGTAATCGCCAGTGAGTGGCTGGACAACATCCCCCTTGACGTGGCGGAGCTCACGCCGGACGGGCCGCGGCTGGTGCTGGTGGAGACCGGAAGCGGCGAGGAACGGCCCGGGCCGCTGCCCTCGCCGGCCGACCTGGAATGGTCACGCACGTGGTGGCCGCTGTACACGCCGGGCGACCGCGCCGAGCTGGGCCGGACGCGGTGCCAGGCATGGGCCGGGGTCGTGCACAGGATCACGCGCGGCCTCGCCGTCGCCGCCGACTACGGTCACGAGCGGGCGGGCCGGCCCCGGCAGGGCACCATTGCCGGTTACCGGGACGGCCGTGTGGTGCGCGCCATCCCCGATGGGTCACGCGACATCACCGCGCATGTCGCGCTGGACGCATGTGCGGCCGCCGGGCGGGCGGCACGGGCGACCGCGACCGTGCTCACCTCGCAGCGCCAGGCCCTCCGGGCGCTGGGGGTGACCGGCCGCCGGCCCCCCGTGGCGCAGGCGGGAAGCGACCCGCTGGGTTACGCGCGCGCGCTGAGCCGGGCGTCCGGGGAGGCCGAGCTGATCGACGCGCACGGGCTCGGCGGGTTCGGCTGGCTGGTCCAGGCGGTAGGCCTGGACATCCCGGCACCACTGGCCGGCCTCGGCGACTTGCCTGTTTAACGGATCAGCTGCCACCCGCCTGCCCGGCGGCGGGCCGGCCAGGCGCGTGATCCTGGCGGCGGCCCGCATGGGGACGGCGGGCGGAAGACCCCCTAGGCGGCCACGCGTGACCGCGCGCCCGGTGGGTTCCGCGCGTGGGACCATGGACGCCATGGCGCAGCGCCACGCGGACGCGGTCACCGGTGCGTGGACGCCGGCGAGCACCGGCCACACTGGCGCGCCGGCCGGCCCATCGCCCGAGCGCCTGCTCATCAACCTCGGGCCCGGGCACCCGTCCGGCCACGGCATGCTCCGGCTCAGCCTCACGCTGGACGGGGACCGGATCATCGCGGCTGAGCCGGTGATCGGGTACGTGCATCGCGGCGCGGAAAAGCTGTTCGAGGCGCGGGACTACCGGCAGATCATCGTGCTGGCCAACCGTCATGACTGGCTGAGCGCGTTCTCCAGCGAGCTGGGCGTGGTCCTCGCGGCCGAGCGGCTGGCCGGGATCGAGGTGCCGCCGCGCGGGGTGTGGGCGCGCACCCTGCTCGCCGAGCTGAACCGCGTCCTCAGCCACCTGGCCTTCCTCAGCGCCTACCCACCGGAGATCGCGGCCGGCGCCGCGCCGGCCGACGGCGCCAGCCCCGAGGCGGCCGCCCGCGCCGCGTTCGACGCGCGGGAGCGCGTCCAGGCGGTCATGGAGGAGATCTCAGGCGGCCGGATGCACTATATGTTCAACCGGGTCGGGGGCCTGGTGGCGGAACTGCCCGCGGGCTGGCTCGGCCGCGTGCACGCCGCGGTCGGCCAGGTGCGCTCCGCCCTGCCGGTCATCGGCGCGGTGGTCGCCGAGCACGAGGGCTTTCGCCAGCACACGCGCGGCGTGGGGAGGCTCACCGGGGAGCAGGTGCGCCAGTACGGGGTGAGCGGGCCCGCCGCCCGCGCCTGCGGGGTCGGGTTCGACCTGCGGCGCGATGAGCCCTACCTCGCCTACGGCGAGCTCGCGGGCGTGCTGCGCGTCGTAACGAGGACCGAAGGCGACTGCCTGGCCAGGTTCGAGTGCCTGCTGGGCCAGGTCGGAGCGTCGCTGGATCTGGCAGACGCATGCGCCAGCCGGCTGGCCGCACTGCCGCCCGGGCCGCTCAGCGCCCGCCTGCCCAAGGTCTTCAAGGTGCCCGAGGGCCATGCGTACGCGTGGACGGAGAACCCCCTCGGGATCAACGGGTACTACCTCGTCTCCCGCGGGGGCAAGACGCCCTGGCGGCTGAAGCTGCGTTCGGCCTCGTTCAGTAACGTCCAGGTGCTTTCGGAGCTGCTTCCGGCCAGCCGGGTCGCCGATCTGCCGGCCATCCTCGGCTCGATGTTCTTCGTCGTGGGCGACATGGACAGGTGAACCGGGCTAGCGGGACGGGCCGGAGGCGTCCGGCGGCTGGCCGGGCCCGTCTTTCTGGGTGGGGACGCGGCAGCCGTTCTCCAGGTAGAGGGCGGCCAGGATGAGGACGACGGCCGACACGAACGTGCCCGCGGATGCGTAGGCGTCCGCGCGGTAGGCGGCCTTGTCCAGTGACGGCGCCACGTACAGCAGGAACCCGGCGGCGAAGCCGCCGACGCAGGCGGCCGCCAGCGAGGTGGCCTTGGCGAGGGCAGCCATCCGGGCCACGGCGATCGGGTGCACCGGCCTGCCGCGGCCGCGCAGGCGGGCCCGCAGGCTCCGGCCACTCCACGCCTCGCCGGCCGCGAGCAGCAGCAGCGCGGGCACCCCCGTCCACGGCAGGGCCGGAAGCACCGAATACACCTGCCGCAGCAGCAGCCAGGAGATGATCGCGCAGACCGCGGCGATGATGACGAGCGTCCACACCCGGGTAGGAGTCATCCGCGCACCGCCGGGTGAAGACACCTCGCCGGGGCCGTCATGCGGGCGGGTGCAGCACGGCGTCGTCCAGCCGCCGCACGTCGGCGCGGTCGGCCTTGGCCAGCAGATCCGATACCCGGCCCCAGCCCGGGACCTCCGCGTCCGGGTCGATGTCAAGCCAGGGGGCGAGGACGAAGGCGCGCTCGTGCGCCCGGGGATGCGGCAGGGTCAGCTCCGGATCGTCGCTCACGACGTCACCGTAGACGATGATGTCCAGGTCCAGCGTGCGCGGACCCCAGACCTCGTCCCTGACCCTCCCGAAGACGGCCTCCACCCCGTGGCACCGCTCCAGGACCGCGCGGGCGGGCAGCGTCGTCGTCGCGATCAGCACGGCATTCAGGTAGTCGGGCTGCTGCGGGCCGCCAACCGGTTTGGTCTGGTAGACGGGCGATACCGCGACCAGGTCGAGCCCGGGGCTGTCGAAGAGCGCATCGAGGCCCCCCTGCAGGTTCTCGAGCCGGTTGCCGAGGTTGCTGCCGAGCGCGATGGTGACCCGGGATCCCCCGGCGGCCCGGGATGCCCGGCCGGCGGACACCAGCCCGCTTGTCCCGTCACCGCTCACGTGCGTTTCCGCCGGATCGCGACCGCCACGTCGCTGAACCGGTGGGACAAAGGGGCATGGGGCTTGTGGACAGTGATCTCTACCTCCTCGACACCCGGTTCCGACAGGCAGCCGTCCGCCAGCCGCTGCGCCAGCGTCTCGATCAGCCGCACCGGCGGCCCGCTGGCCAGCCGCACCAGCCGGTCGGCGACGGCGCCATAGTCGACCGTAAGGGAAAGATCGTCTTCAGCGGCCGCCGCCCGGGTATCCAGACGCAGGACGGCGTCGATGATGAACTCCTGGCCGTCCCGCCGCTCATGCTCGCGGACGCCATGTCGCGCGAACACGCGCAGCCCGTCCAGCGAGATCCGGTCCTGGCTCATCGGGCCTCCCCCGCTGCCCCGGCCTCCCCGGCCTTCCCCGCTGTCCCGGCCTCCCCGGCGGCCTCCCGCCAGGCCTGCCCGACCCGTACCGCGTCGGCGTTGGCCCGCACCTCATGGACCCGGACGCACCATGCCCCAGCCACCGCGGCGAGGGCGGTGACTGCGATCGTCGCATCGTCGCAGCCAGCGAACGGGCGCGCGGAACCATCGGGGGTGGCGAGCAGCTGCCCGAGAAACCGCTTGCGCGAGGCACCGATGATGACCGGGAAGCCGGGCCAGCCGCCGAGGCGGGAAACCTCCGCGAGGTGGGTCAGCAGCGTCCAGTTGTGCTCGGCCAGCTTGGCGAAGCCCAGGCCCGGATCGAGGATGATCAGCGCCGGGTCGACTCCCGCCGCCACGACCGCATCGACCCGGCGGCGCAGCTCGTCGCGGACCTCACCGACCACGTCGGCGTACACGGCGCGATCCTGCATCTGGTGGCTGTGCCCGCGCCAGTGCATGACCACGTAGGGAACCCGGACCTGGGCGACCAGCCGGGGCATCGCGGGGTCGGCCAGACCCCCGCTGACGTCATTGACCAGCCGGGCGCCCACCTCGAGTGCGGCCTGCGCCACCTCGGCCCGCATGGTGTCCACGCTGACCGGAACGCCGGCACCGGCGAGCCCGCTGATGACCGGCGCGACCCGCCGCAGCTCTTCTTCGGCCGGCACCCGCTGCGCCCCCGGCCTGGTGGACTCCCCACCCACGTCGACGATGTCCGCCCCCTGCGCCGCCAGTTCCAGGCCGCGGGCGATCGCGGCGTCGGCACTGAACCAGGAGCCCCCGTCTGAGAACGAGTCGGGGGTGACGTTCACCACCCCCATCACCAGGCACCGGGACACGCTCGGCAGTCCCGGGAGGGCCGGGCCACCCGGGGAACGCTGCCCCAGGCCGGCCGGGCCCGCGCCCCGGCCGGTTCCCACCGTTGCGTCGCTCGCCATGAGCGTCACCTTATGCCGCGGGTGGATCATTCCCTACCGCTACCCGTGCTTGCGCCGGAGCCCCTTCCGGGCGCCTGCCGCGCCACGGATCAGCGACCGGTTCCCCGGGTGGCGGCCCGGGCCCGCGGAAAGCGCCGGAGGCGGCGCCGCACGCCGGGCAGCCGCAGTCTGCGGGCAACCCGGCGCAGTTCCAGCCGGGGCCAGACCAGGAACGCCTCGGCTTCCAGCGCGGCCACGCCGACCCGTACCGCATCCCTGGTTCCGGGGAAGACGAAGAAACGCGGCGCCCAGGCCGGGCAGAACTTGGCGTTGAACTTGTACAGCGACTCGATCTGGAACCACCGCGAGATGAAGACAAGAAAGCGGCGCCAGACGCGCAGCACCGGGCCCGCCCCGATCCGCTCACCCCGTTCCAGGGCGGACCGGAAGACGGCGAAGTTGAGCGAGATGCGCTTGACCCCCAGCGCGTGGGCCGCCTTGATGGCCTCGACGATCAGGAAGTCGTTCACTCCCGGCTGAGCGCTGCGGTCCCTGCGCATGAGGTCGAGCGACAGCCCGTCCGATCCCCAGGGGACGAAATGCAGCAGGGCCCGGAGGACCCCGTTCTCGGTCGCGGTGGCGATGACGCACCGGCCGTCCTCGGCGTCGCCGACCCTGCCGAGCGCCATGGAGAACCCGCGCTCGGTCGGGCTGCCGCGCCAGGAGCCGGCCCGGTTCACGATGCGGTCGATCTCATCCCGGCCGATGTCCGCCACCCGCCGGACGTCCGCGGCATACCCCTGGCGGCATACCCGCGCCACCATCTGGCGGACGTTGCGCATGGCCCGGCCCTGCATCGTGAAGTCGGCCACCTCCACGATGGCCTCGTCGCCGAGCTCCAGGGCGGTGAGATCACCCTCGCGGCACCAGATCTCCGCTCCCAGCTCGCCGCACCCCATGACGGCGGGCACCCAGGCGTGGCGCGCCGCCTCGTCGAGGAACGCGTGTATCGCACCTGGCCATGCCTCCGGGTCCCCTATCGGGTCGCCGCTGGCGAGCATCACGCCGGACACCACCCGGTACCCGATGCAGGACTTGCCGCTGGGTGACCAGATCACGCTCTTGTCGTGGCGGAGCGCGAAGTAGCCCAGTGAATCGCGGTCACCGTACCGGGCCAGCAGGTCCCTGATCTGAAGGGAGTCCCGTTCGCCGAGCCTGCCCCTCGGCTCGGCGGGACGCAGGAACAGATACGCCGTCACCAGCAGGGTGAACACGCCCAGGGTGCTGGTCAGCAGGTTGAACAGGTCGGCGCGGGCATCGGGCACGAACCTGATCGGGCCGGAGACGCCCACCAGGCCGTAGACCACGTGCTCGGTCCGCTGCCAGATCGAGTAGTCCAGCGCCAGGTGCCGCACCAGCAGGATGTAGGTCAGGCCGGTGGCCACGTCCGCGACGACCAGGCCGGCGAAGACCCCTGCCGCCCGCCACCGGGTCCGCGGGTCGCCCACCGCGTAGAACTCGTCCCGGTAGTACAGCAGCACGGCCAGAACGGCCGCGGCGGCGGCGCCCTGAACCAGGTAGGGGGCGTGCACCACGTGGATGAGGACGCTGAACGCGAGCAGCACGGTGACCGCCTGCCAGGCACGGCGTTTGCGTCGCCGGAGCCCGTGGGACAGCATGAGCAGCAGCAGCCCGATGATCACCGTTGCGGTACTGGCGAGGTTCGTCACGGTGCCGGGCACGAAGACCGCGATGCGGTGCAGCCGGTGGTACAGGCGCAGGCCCGGGATCGCCACCCCGATGATGTCGGTGAGCCCGATCAGCAGGCAGAGCCATCCCATGGTGATCGGCACCCAGCGGCGCTGATGCCGGCGGTCGGGCGCACGCGTGGCGTGCGCCCGCGTATGGCCGCCCTTGTCACCCTCGGCCGGTGGAGCGGGGGCCGGGGCGCTGGGCTCGTTTGTCTGCGGCATGTGCTTCAGGCCCGGCATCACGGGGGATCAGCGTAGTCGCGCCGGTCCCCGAGCGGGCGATCTCCGCAATAGGGGTACCCGCGGTTGCGCCGCTCGCGCCCTTCCCGCGTGAACCATTACCCTGCCCATGCCAGGGCGTTACGGACGGGGCTGCGGGGCAACGTCCAGGTGACCCCGGGCACATGCCCCCGGGGGGCCCCGGCAGCAGGACCGGCGGGGTCTTAACTGCGGCGCAGCAGCAGGCTCATGGCCTCGGCCCGGGTGCGGTCGCTGTCCCGCATGATGCCGCGGACCGCCGACGTCACGGTCTTGGCGCCCGGCTTGCGCACGCCGCGCATCGACATGCACAGGTGCTCAGCCTCGATCACGACCAGGGCGCCGCGCGGCTCGAGCACCTCCATGAGGGCGTCGGCGATCTGGCTGGTCATCCGTTCCTGGACCTGGGGCCTGTGCGCGTAGACATCCACCAGCCTGGCCAGCTTGGACAAGCCCGTTATCTGGCCCTTCTCGTTCGGGATGTACCCGACGTGCGCGAAGCCGAAGAACGGCACGAGATGGTGCTCGCAGGTGCTGTAGAGCTCGATGTCGCGGACCAGGATCAGCTCGTCGTGATCGGCGTCGAAGACGGTCGTCAGCACGTCCTCGGGACGCTGCGAGAGACCGGAGAACTGCTCGGCGTAGGCGCGTGCCACCCTGGCCGGGGTCTCGGTTAGCCCGTCCCGGTCCGGGTCCTCCCCGACGGCAAGCAGGATCTCACGCACCGCACGCTCGATACGCCCGGTGTCGATGGGCTCGGTCAACTGGACTCGCCGCCGCCTTCGTCTTCGCCGCCGCCCAGCGCGGGCAGGCCCGCGGTGGGGCTGCCGTGAGCGCCAGGCGCACCGGACTGCCCGTTGCCGGGCGCCGCCAGGTCCTTGACGTCCGCGGCGGCCGTCAGCGCCAGCTCCTTGGGCGTGAGTACCGGCGGCCGGTCCGACGGCAGCCGCTTGCCGTACCCCGTGTAGGAGCCGCGGGAGGGCCGGGTCTTGATCGGGGCGAAGATCGCCAGGACCTCTTCCCGGCTCAGGGTCTCCTTGTCCATCAGCTTCAGGACCAGGTCGTCCAGCACCTCCCGGTACTGGACCAGGATCTCCCACGCCTCGTCGTGCGCGGACTCGATGAGGCGGCGCACCTCATCGTCGATGGTGGAGGCGATCTCCTCGGAGTAGTCCCTGGTGTGGGACATCTCCCGGCCGAGGAAGGGCTCGCCGTCGCCGGTGCCGAACTTGCGCGCGCCCAGGCGCTCGCTCATCCCGTACTCGGTCACCATGCCGCGCGCGATCGAGCTTGCCTTCTCGATGTCGTTGGCCGCCCCGGTGGTGGGCTCGTGGAAGACGAGTTCCTCGGCGGTCCGCCCGCCGAGCAGCATGGCGAGCTGGTCCATCATCTCCGAGCGGCTGACCAGGAACTTGTCCTCCTGCGGCGCGGAGGCGGTGTAGCCGAGCGCCCGGCCGCGCGGGATGATCGTGATCTTGTGCACCGGGTCGGCGTTGGGCAGCGCGTGGCCGACCAGCGCGTGGCCGCCCTCGTGGTAGGCGATGAGCTTGCGCTCCTTCTCCGAGAGCAGGACGCTCTTGCGCTCGGGGCCGGCCATGACCCGGTCGATGGACTCCTCCAGCGCGGCCATGGAGATCTGCGTGCCGTTGTGCCGCGCAGTGAGCAGCGCGCCCTCGTTGATCACGTTGGCGAGGTCGGCGCCGGTGAACCCGGCCGTCCGGCGGGCGATCACGTCGAGGTCCACGTCCGGGGCGAAGGGCTTGCCGCGGGCGTGCACCCGCAGGATGCCCTTGCGGCCGGCGAGGTCGGGCTGGGCGACCACGATCTGGCGGTCGAACCGGCCCGGGCGCAGCAGCGCCGGGTCGAGGATATCGGGCCGGTTGGTGGCGGCGATGACGATGACGCCGCCCTTGACGTCGAACCCGTCGAGCTCGACGAGCAGCTGGTTCAGGGTCTGCTCGCGCTCGTCGTGGCCACCGCCGAACCCGGCGCCGCGGTGCCGGCCGACCGCGTCGATCTCGTCCACGAACACGATCGCGGGGGCGTTCGCCTTCGCCTGCTCGAACAGGTCGCGGACGCGGGAGGCGCCGACGCCGACGAACATCTCCACGAAGTCGGAGCCGGAGATGGAGTAGAAGGGCACGCCCGCCTCGCCGGCGACCGCGCGCGCGAGCAGGGTCTTGCCGGTGCCGGGCGGGCCGTAGAGCAGGACGCCCTTGGGGATCTTGGCGCCGATCGCCTGGAACTTGCCCGGGCTCTGCAGGAACTCCTTTATCTCCTGGAGTTCCTCGATCGCCTCGTCGGCCCCGGCCACGTCGGCGAACGTGGTCTTCGGCGTGTCCTTGGTGATGAGCTTCGCCTTCGACTTGCCGAAGTTCATCACCCGCGATCCGCCGCCCTGCATCTGGTTGAGCAGGAAGAAGAAGAACAGGATGATCAGCACGTAGGGCAGCAGGCCGATGATCAGGCCAAGCACCGAGTTACCGCTGGGAACCACGACGTTGTAGCCCCCCGGCGGCAGGTTCTTCTGCAGCTCGGTGGCCAGCTGCTGCCCCTGGTTGCCAACCCAGTTCGCCTGGTAGTGCGCGCCGGACTTCGTGAGGACCTGGATCGTCTGGTTCTTGTCAGTCAGGATGGCCGACTTGATCTGGCCCTGCTCGATGAGCGACACGACTTGCGAGGTGTCCTTTTGCGTGTACGAGGTGCCGCGGTTGGCATACGTAAACACGATGAAGAACAGCAGCAGCATCACAAGGACCGCTACGAAGGGCCCGCGGAAATAGCGCTTGAGATCCATCAGCGAACGACCCCACCTGTTCCGGGCGGGTTCCTCCTGACCAGCGTCGTGGCCCGCCGACCCCCGGCGGGGCTGTCGTGCGTCCCAGTGACCATGCCCGGCTTCCTTATCATTCCCGGCTGTGGTGCGGGGATACTTGACGGTACACCGCGCCCGGGCCCCGTTGGGTGCGGGAGACGCAGGGCCCTGTCTGGCCCTCTCCAGGCATAAACGCTCTCTATCACTGATCGTGTTCCCCTCGTGGCTGATCGGCCGGCTCTCCGCCGTAGACGTGCGGCGCGAGGGTCCCGACGAACGGCAGGTTCCGGTAGCGCTCGGCATAGTCGAGCCCGTACCCGACCACGAACTCGTTCCCGATCTCGAACCCGGTGTAGGCCACGTCGACGCCCATCTGGGCCGCGCCGGGCTTGCGGAGCAGAACGCAGACCCGCAGCGAGGCCGGCTCCCGGGACCGCAAGTTCCCCATCAGCCACGACAGGGTCAGCCCTGAATCGATGATGTCCTCCACCACCAGCACGTGACGGCCGCTGATGTCGGTGTCGAGATCCTTGAGGATCCGCACGACACCCGATGACTTGGTCCCGGACCCGTACGAGGAGATGGCCATCCAGTCCATCGTCACCGGCAGCCGGATCGCCCGGGCGAGGTCGGCCATGACCATGACCGCTCCTTTGAGCACGCCCACGAGCAGGAGTTCGCGCCCGGCGTAATCGGCGTCGATCTGGGCGGCCAGCTCGCCGATCCTCTGCCGCACCTGGTCAGCCGGGATGAGCACCTGTTTGAGGTCGGCTCCCACGTCAGTCGCGTCCAACCATCGCCTCCGCCTCGTCGGGCCCCGGCCGCTCGTTCCGGCCATCCTCTCCCGGCTCGTGACGGGCACGGCGGGTCCCGGGACCACTGATGCCGGGCTGCGGGGCATGACGAACATTGACAGCGAAGGTCAGCTTGCCACACCGGAGCATGGCGCGGACTCCCCCCGGAAGGGTGGCCCAGCGCTGCCCGTGCCAGCGGGTCACCAAGGCATCGAGCGCCTCGATGTGCCGGGCGGCGAGCCTGCCCGGTGGGCACCCGGCCTCGATCGCCGCCATCCGCAGCACACGCGTCCTGATCGCGACGTGAGCGGCCGCGAGCGCGCCGGCCAGCCAGGCGCCGTCCTGGTCGCGCATCAGCGGCGCCTGGCCGGCGGCCAGCTCGTCGAGCGCCTCGGCGTCGGACCGCAATTGGCCGGCCGTGCGGGCGAGTGCCTGCGCCACCCCGGGGCCGATGGCCGTCTCCAGCGCCGGCAGCGCCTCGTGCCGGATCCTGGCCCTGGCGAAGGCGGGGTCCGCGTTGTGCGGGTCGTCCCAGGGCCGCAGGCCAAGGGCGTCGCACGCCGCTCGCAGCGTGGCCCGCCGCACGCCAAGCAGCGGCCGCAGGTACCGGCCGCGGCGGGCCGGCATCCCGCCCAGCGACCTGCCGCCCGAGCCGCGGGCCAGGCCGAGCAGGACCGTTTCCGCCTGGTCGTCCAGGCTGTGGCCGAGCAGGACCGCGCGGGCGCCGGTGCGCTCGGCCACCTCATCGAGTGCCCGGTAGCGCGCACCGCGGGCCGCGGCCTCCGGGCCGCCCCGCCCGGGCCCAGCGCCGACGGTCACCGGCACACTGCACACGGGGTGGAGGCCAAGGCCCGCCAGGACCGCCGCGACGCGGTGGGCTCGTTCTGCAGATCCTGACTGCAGCCCGTGGTCGACGGTGACCCCGCCCGCCCGCAGCCGCTGGCGCGGCGCCTCGTGGGCCAGGGCCGCCGCGAGCGCCAGCGAATCGGCCCCTCCCGAGCAGGCGGCCAGCACCAGGTCACCGGCGGCGAGGCCGCCCAGCCCCCGGCGAACGGCCCTGCGGACCTCGGCCACCGCGGGATGGGGGCCCATCGCCGGTCAGCCGTCCAGTGCCTTGGCGCCGTTGCCCCCAACGCGCTCCAGCCAGAGTGCGGGAGTGGTGATCTCGGCCTTGGTCGGCAGCGTCTCCGGCGAGGTCCAGACACGGTTGAACGTGGCCATTCCGGCCTCTTTCACCACGGTCGCCACGAAGTGTGAGCCCTGCGCGTACTGCTTCATCTTCAGGTCGATGCCGAGCATCCGGCGGATCGTCTGCTCCAGCCGCCCAGCTGACCCGCGGCGGGCGTTGAACGCCGCCCGGATCTCGGCGACCGAGGGGACCACCTGCGGCCCGACGGCGTCCATCACATAATCGCCGTGGCCCTCCACCAGAGTCATCACGCTGGAAAGGCGGTCGAGGATCTCCCGCTGGCGGGGAGTCTGGATGGCCTCGATGAAGCTGTCACCCCCGCCGTCGCTGCCGCGCACGGCCCCGGCCACGGCATCGGCGGCGGCGCGCACACGGTCCAGGATGGTCGCCGGGTCGAGGTCGGAGGCGAGGAGGAACTCGGTCATCTGCTCCTGCACGTAGCCGCGGAGCCAGCTGACCGAGGTGAACTGGGTCCGGTGCGTCTCCTCGTGCAGGCACACCCACCGGCGGAAGTCGTGCGGGTTCACCCCCAGCTCGCGCTCCACCATGAGGATGTTCGGCGCGACCAGCGTCAGCCGGCCCGCCGGCGCTGCGCCGTCGGGAGCCATCGGGTCGGGGGGCAGGAACAGCTCGTACTGCCCCAGCACCCGGCCCGCCAGGTAGGCGAGGATGAGCCCCGCCTGCATCCCGGTGACGCGTGAGCCCACCGTGGCGATGACCGAGCCGGGCTCGGGAGCCCGGCCCAGTTCACGCAGGTGCTGGGCCAGCGGTTCGAGGACCACCCGGAACCCGTCCACGTTCGCCCGGATCCACCCGGGGCGGTCCACCACCGCCACCCGGCCGACATCCTCGGTGCTGAACATCCCGGTGACCTCGTGAACCGGTTCCGCCACGGCGACGGCAAGCTCACGCAATTCCCCGACCACCGCCCTCGCGTCGGCGAGGCTGACCTGGGGCCCGGGGCGCACCCACCTGACGCCGGTCGAGATAGCGACATCCCAGTCGATCATCTGTCCGCTGTTCACCCCTCCACGGTACGTGCTCCGGGCGATGAGACGTGGCCCCGCGGCCCCGTGGCCCCCGATTCGGGGGCGGCGCCATGGTCCAGGGAGGGGCAGCCGCGGCCAGCCAGCGCCGCCGCCTTGGGAGCGGCAGCCGCAGCCCGGCCAGCACCACGGCGCTAGGGGCGGCAGCCGCAGCCCGCCAGCGCCGTGGCCATCGCGTCGATGACATGGGCCGCCTGCACCAGCTGGCCGCGCGGGAGCCGGTCCGCCATGAACGCGAACGCGAGCAGCCGGCCATTGGTGTCGCTGACGATCCCGGCCAGGCTGACCACCCTCGTCAAGTTGCCCGTCTTGGCCCGCACGGTGCCGAGCGCCGCCGGCCCGAAGTGGCCGAACACGCTCTGTCCAGGAGCCAGCGTCCCGGAGAAACCGGCCACCGGCATCCCGGTGATGGCCGCGCGGAGTGCGGCCTGCCTGCCGCCCGCCAGCCGGACCAGCCTGGCGAGTGCCAGCGGGGCGATCCGGTCCTGCGGCGAGAGGCCGCTGCCATCCACCAGGTGGATGCCGCGGCGGATGCCCAGCCGCGCCGCGGCCGCCGTGACCGCCGCCGCCGCGCCGGCGAACGAGGCGGGCCGGCCGGTGCGCAGCGCGACCTGCCGGGCCAGGTCCTCGGCTATCACGTTGTTGCTCTCGCGGAGCATCCAGCCCACGATCGCGGACAGTGCGGGGGAGCGGACCCTGGCGATCGTGGCGGCGCCCGCCGGTGCGGTGGCCGTGGTGACCCGGCCGTGCACCCGGATGCCCCGGGCGTGCAGGAACGCGGCAAAGGATGCGGCCGCGTCGGCCGCCGGGGTGAAGGAGCGCGGCCGGAAGTTGACCGGGTTATCGGCGTCCTCCGGCCTGCCGGACCGGGTCAGCCTGCCCTGATCTACCTCGAGCGCGGTGATGGGGGTCACGTTGCCGGTGGTGACGTAACTGGTGGTCCAGCCCGGCGCCATGAGCGGGCCGGTGAACAGCGAGACGTCATAGCTCAGCCGCACCGACCGCTGGCCGTGTGCGCGCAGCCAGCGCGCGGTCTGCCGCGCCAGGGACGCCAGCGTTGCCGGCTGCGGGTAGTCCGAGGCGGGCACCCGCCCGGCCGCCAGGGTGGGATCCCCGCCTCCCACGAGGACGATCGAGCCGGCCGCGGGGCCGTGGACGACGTGGGTGGTGAAGCGCGCGGCGGGGCCGAGCACGCTCAGCGCGGCGACCGCGGTGGCCAGCTTGGCGCTGGACGCGGGTGTCGCCGGAGTGCCAGCAGCCCGCGCGAAGAGCACGCGGCCGGAGGCAAGGTCGGTGACGGCCACGCCGACGTGGGGGCCCAGCGAGCGGGAGGCGATCAGGGGCGCCAGCTCCGCGGCCAGGCCCTGACGGGTGGGCAGCGTCCCGGAGGAGACCGAGGGCTTGAGCACGGCGGCGGGGGCGGCGACCCGGACGGCCGCCACCCGCGGGACCTGCCACAGCGCCAGCCGGGCCGGCATCAGCGCGGCAACGGCCACCCCGGCACACAGGGTGAACACGCTGAGCATCGCGAGCGCGGCCAGCACGGTCAGCCGCACGCGGTTGGCCACCACCCGTCCTTTCACGAGATGCTGGAATCATCCATCTTCGCGCAGAGGGAGCGACATAGTGGAATTCGATGTGGTCGTAGAGATCCCTAAGGGCCAGCGCAACAAGTACGAGGTGGATCACGAGACCGGCCGGATCCGACTGGACAGGATGCTGTTCACGTCCACCCGCTATCCGTCCGACTATGGGTTCATCGAAAACACCCTCGCCGACGACGGCGACCCGCTGGATGCCCTCGTGCTGCTGGATGAGCCGACGTTCCCCGGCTGCATCATCCGGTGCCGGGCGATTGGCATGTTCCGGATGGTGGACGAGAAGGGCGCCGACGACAAGGTGCTGTGCGTGGCGGCGACGGACCCGCGGATGGCGCACTACGGCGACATCACCGATGTGGCGGAGTTCGACCTGCTGGAGATCCAGCACTTCTTCGAGGTGTACAAGGCCCTGGAGCCTGGGAAGGGGGTGAAGGGTTTCAACTGGGTGGGCCGGGTGGAGGCCGAGGCGGAGATCGACAGCTGCCGCCGCCGGCTTGCCGCGGCCACCGAGCCTCCGCCCGGGTGAGCCGGTAACACTCACGGCCCCACATGCGCGACACTAATAGGGAACATGAGCGAGGAGGCACCCGTGGCTCACGCTGAGGATGTGCTCAGCCGGGCGCCACTTTTCGAAACGCTCGATGACGAGGGAGCGCGCGCGCTGCGGGCTGGTGTGGCCGATGTCCAGCTGGCCCGGGGCGATCGCCTGTTCGATGAGGGCGACGCCGGTGACCGGCTGTACGTCGTTCTCGACGGCAAGATCAAGCTGACCCGGACCGCGTCCGACGGCCGGGAGAATCTGCTGAGCGTACTCGGGCCGGGCGAGATGTTCGGCGAGCTTTCGCTCTTCGACCCGCGGCCGCGGACGGCCAGTGCGGTGGCCGTCACCGACTCCAGGCTCGCCGGGCTAGGCCATGACTACCTGCGGCAGTGGCTGACCGGCCGGCCCGATGTGGCGATGCATCTGCTGCGGGCGCTCGCCCAGCGGCTCCGCCGGGCCAACGACGTCATGGCCGACCTGGTGTTCACCGACGTCCCAGGCCGGGTCGCCAAGGCCCTGCTCGACCTCGCGGACAGGTTCGGGGAGGAGCAGGAGGAAGGGCTGCAGGTCCATCACGACCTTACCCAGGAGGAGCTTGCGCAGCTGGTGGGCGCATCACGGGAGACCGTCAACAAGGCGCTCGCGGATTTCGCCACCCGCGGCTGGCTCCAGCTGTCCGCGAAGTCGGTGCTCATCCTGGACCCCGACCGCCTGGCCAAGCGGGCCCGCTGAGCGGCCGGCGGCCGGCCGGCAGCTTCAGTAGCTGACGCCTGGCGGCAGGCCACCCGTGGCGGCGAGGTATTCCAGCTGCGCCCGGACCGACCACTCCGCGAACGGCCACAGCGAACGATCCACGTCCGCGTACACGCGGGCGACGATCTCGGCCAGGCTGCGGTCCCCGGCGGCCAGCGCCGCCGTCACCTGGGCCAGCCGCTCCCTGCGGTGGGCAAGGTAGTAGTCGAGCGTGCCGGCCGGGTCCGTGAGCAGCGGCCCGTGGCCCGGGAGCAGCACCTGCAGCCGGGCCTCGTCGGCGAGCGCGCGCAGCCGCTCCAGTGAGCGGAGGTAGTCGGCGAGGCTGCCGTCGCCCGCGATCACCGTGGTCCCGCGCCCGAGGACGGTGTCCCCGGTGAGCAGCGCCCCGTCGGCGGGCAGGAGCAGGCAGACCGAGTCGGCCGAGTGGCCGGGGGTGGCCACCACCCGCACCTCGCAGCCGCCCGCCGTCAGTATGTCCCCCGGTGCCAGGCCCTCGCCGCCGAGCCGGTGCGCGGGATCGGCGGCGAGCACCGGCGCGCCGGTCATGGCCGCGAACGCGGCCGCGCCCTCGGCGTGATCGGGATGCCCGTGCGTGAGCACGATCTTGCTCACCCGCTGCCCGGCCGCGGCGACCATGCCGCTGACCCGGCGCAGGTGCCCCTCGTCGCCCGGCCCGGGGTCGACGACGAGGGCCGACAGGGACCCGGACTCGGAGACGAGCCAGGTATTGGTGCCGTCCAGCGTCATCGGGGACGGGTTGGGGGCGAGCACGCACCGCGCCCGCGGCGTGCCCTGGCCGTCGACGGCGGCTTCCGGCGCGGCACTCACAGGGGATAGTCCAGTCCGGCGGGGACCGTCAGCCAGACGGCCCCATCGGCCACGAAGACCTCGGGGATCAGCGCCGTGATCCGGCGCCGGGCGGTGAGCGCGGCGGACAGGTGCCCGCAGGCGCCCAGTTCGCCGAGGGTGACGGCGGTCGGCGGCAGGAGGAAGATCTCCCTGCTGCGGGCGGCGGCGAGCGCGCCGGCGGGCTCGATCCAGGCCGCGTTATCGGCCTCCCCGCTGACGTCCCTGGCGCGCTGGCCGACGGGCAGGGCCGCGGCAAAGAACCTCGTGTCATAACGACGTTCCTCGGTGACCGGGGTGATCCACCGCGACCAGGGCCGCAGCAGGTCGCTGCGCAGGACGAGGCCGCGGCGGCGGAGCAGGCCGGCCAGGGACACCGACCGCTCCAGCAGCGCGGCGCGGTCCGCCTCCCAGTCCTCGCCGCGGGTGTCGGCGACCACGGTGTCCGCGGTGGGCCCGGCCAGGAGCACCCCGCATTCCTCGAACGTCTCCCTGACCGCCGCGCAGACCAGCGCGCGGGCGAGGTCGGCCGGGGCGTCGATCATCCGCCCCCACTCCAGCGCGTCCGGGCCGGCCCAGCCGACCTCGATCTCGGCGTCGCGGGCATCCACTGAGCCGCCGGGGAACACGAAGGCGCCCGGCGCGAACGCCATCGAGGACCGCCGCCGGAGCATATAGACCTGCAGGCCGGCGTCCGTTCCGGACGCGCTCGGCACGGAGCGGAGCAGCATCACCGTGGCGGCATCGCGTGGCGCCACCGGAGGGGTCCTGCCCTCGAGGACGTCACGGGCGCGATCGGCCAGCCGGTCGGGCAACCGGATACCGGGACGCGCAGCCGAGCTCATGCGTGGGCTGCCCTAATCCCTGACCTCTGCGATCAGCTCGACCTCGACCGGTGCGTCGAACGGCAGGACCGCCGTCCCCACCGCGCTGCGGGCATGGCGGCCCGCCTCACCGAACACCTCCAGCAGCAGTTCGCTGGCCCCGTTGATGACCTCCGGCTGGCCGGTGAATGCGGGATCGCTGGCCACGAAGCCCACCAGCTTCACGATCCGGGTCACCGCGGAGAGCCCGCCGGCCGCCGTCGCCACGGCGGCGAGGGCGTTCAGGGCACAGGTCCGGGCGAGCGCGGCCGCCTCGGCGGCGCTCACCTGCGCGCCCACCTTGCCGGTCATCAGCAGCTTGCCGTCGGCCAGCGGCAGCTGCCCGGCGGTGTACACCCAGGAGCCGCTGCGCACCGCGGGCACGTACGCCGCCAGCGGAGCCGCCACGGGCGGCAGGGCGAGGCCCAGCGCGGCGAGCCTGGCCTCGGGCGAGTCGCTCACTCTTTCCGCCGCTTCATGTAGGCGACTAGCTGCTCGGCACTCGGGCCCGGCACCACGGCCACCAGTTCCCAGCCGTCGTCTCCCCAGTTGTCGAGGATCTGCTTGGTCGCGTGCACAAGCAGCGGCACGGTCGCGTACTCCCACTTCTGCATGGCGCCACCTTAGAGCATGATCATGGTGCCGTCGGCGGCCCGGTCCGCCCGGGCGATCACCCGGCGGCCGGGCGCCCTACCCGCGTCCCGTCAGGAATCCGCCTTCTCCTGGGACCCTCGCCGGGGGCCGTTGGCGGTGGCGGCGCCCGGGTCGGAGCTGACGATCTCCTCCGGGCCCTGCGCCTCGGCAAGCTTCTCGGGCGGGGCGAGTTCGGGCATCGGGACGTCGGGGAGCTGCGCCGCGAGCGGTGCCCCGATCTCCGCCTCGGCCTCTGCCACCTCTGCGTCACCGGTGTCCTCGATCAGCGGTGCGGGCGGCGGCGCCGTCGGGCCTGGCGCCATCTTCTCGAAGAACCGGAGCAGCTCGACCGGGACCGGCATGACCAGGGTGCTGTTCCGCTCGGAGGCGACCTCCACCACCGTCTGCAGCAGCCTCAGCTGCAGCGCCGCGGGGTCGCGGGCCATCACGTTGGCCGCCGCGGCCAGCCGCTTGGACGCCTGGTACTCACCGTCGGCGGTGATGATCCGGGCGCGCCGCTCACGCTCGGCCTCGGCCTGGCGCGACATGGACCGCTTCATGCTCTCGGGCAGCGAGACGTCCTTGATCTCCACCCGCTCGACCCGGATCCCCCACGGCCCCTCGGTCGGCTCATCGATGACCCGGCGCAGCTCCCGGTTGACCGAGTCCCGCTCCGACAGCAGCTGGTCCATCTCGGACTGGCCGATGATCTGGCGGAGCGAGGTCTGCGCCTGCTGGGAGACGGCGAACATGTAGTTCTGCACGTTCACGATCGCCTTGATCGGGTCCACCACCCGGAAGTACACCACAGCGTCCACCCGGACGGTCACGTTGTCCCTGGTGATGCCCTCCTGGGCGGGGACGGCCATGGCGACGATCTGCATGTTGACCTTCTGCAGCCGGTCGCCGACCGGCCGGATGACCGTCAGCCCGGGGCCCCGGGTCCCCGGCAGCACCTTGCCGAACCTGAAGATCAGCGCCTGCTCGTACTGCTGCACGATCTTCAGCGAACGGCCCGCCACCACCGCCCCGGCCACAAGGAGGATCACGAGAATTACCAGCACTATTGCGAGGACCGTCATCGGGAACACCCCTTTCAGGTGACGCGCCCGGCCACTCCTCCCCCAGCCTAGTGACAAATCGGCTAGTGACAATTCGCAGGCACCCGCTGGCCCGCCGTGCCCGTCCCGGCCTGGGCAGACCAGCCTCCAGACGGAGATAGCCTCCTAGTCGTGAGTGCTCGGGACACCGACTGGGAGGGCGTGCGGCTGCACGTCGTCACCGGCAAGGGGGGAACGGGCAAGACCACCGTGGCCGCCGCGCTCGCGCTCGCGCTGGCATCCGCGGGCGGCAAGGTGCTGCTCATGGAGGTGGAGGGGCGGCAGGGAATCGCCCAGCTCTTCGACTGCCCGCCGCTGACCCAGGGGGAGCGCAAGGTCGCCGTCGCGCCGGGCACGCCCGGCCGGGCCGGCGGCGAGGTCTACGGGCTCGCCGCCGATCCCGAGTCGGCGCTGGTCGAGTACCTGGAGACGTTCTACAACCTCCCGCACGCGGGACGCGCGCTCAACCGGCTCGGCGTCGTCGACTTCGTGACCACGATCGCCCCCGGGCTGCGGGACGTGCTGCTGACCGGCAAGGCCGCCGAGGCCACCCGGCGGCGGGTGGGACGGCGGCGGGTGTACGACGCGGTGGTCATGGACGCGCCGCCGACCGGCCGGATCGCCCGCTTCCTCAACGTCGCCACGGAGGTCTCCGGGCTGGCCAAGGTGGGCCCGATCCGTGGCCACGCCGACACCGTGCAGGGCGTCATCCGGTCCCCGCAAACCGCCGTCCACTTCGTGACCGTGCTGGAGGAGATGCCGGTGCAGGAGACCCTGGACGGCGTCGCCGAACTGCGTGGCCTGTCTCCGGGCGGGCTGCAGCTGGGCGGCATCATGATCAACATGGTGCGCCGGGTGGAGCTCGGCGATGACGAGCTAACCGTCGCCGCGGCCGGGCGGCTTGACGTGCACGAACTGGCCCTTGGGCTGAAAGCGGCCGGGATCGAGGATGGCGCCGGGCCGGGCGGGAACCTCGACCTGGCCGGGAGCCTCGCGGCTGAGCTCACCGAGCGCGCCACGGAAGCGCTTGCCCAGCGCGAGGAGCGGGAGCTGCTGGCCGGTATTGGCCAGCCGTGCTACGAGCTGCCGCTGATCACCGACGGGATGGACCTGGCCGGGCTGTACCGGCTCGCCGGCGCCCTGCGGGAGCACGGGGCGGCGTAGGGATGACGCCACGTGAGACAGCGGTGGCGGGCGACGCGCTCGGGGAGGTGGAGCTGCGCCCGCAGCGGCTGGAGGTGGACCGGCTGCTCGACGACCCGCGCACCCGGATCATCGTCTGCTGCGGCTCCGGCGGCGTGGGCAAGACGACCACTGCGGCCGCGCTCGGGCTCCGGGCCGCCGAGCGTGGCCGGCACGTGGTGGTGCTGACGGTGGATCCGGCGCGCCGGCTGGCCCAGTCGATGGGCCTGACATCGCTCGATAACACCCCGCGGCCGGTGCCGCTGCCCGCCGGTCACGGCGATTCGGGCGGCAGTCTGTACGCCATGATGCTCGACATGAAACGCACCTTCGACGAGATCGTCGAGACGCACTCCGACCCCGACCGGGCCGCCCAGATCCTCGCGAACCCGTTCTACCAGTCGCTGTCGTCGAGCTTCGCCGGCACCCAGGAGTACATGGCGATGGAGAAGCTCGGCCAGCTCCGGCGCGCGGACGAGTGGGACCTGATCGTGGTGGACACCCCGCCGAGCCGGTCGGCGCTCGACTTCCTCGACGCGCCGCAGCGGCTCAGCCGGTTCCTGGACGGGCGCCTGATCCGCCTGCTCACCGCGCCGACCCGGGCCTCCAGCCGCGCGTACCTCAAGGTCGTCAACGCCGGGTTCGGGATGTTCACCGGAGTGGTCACCAAGGTGCTCGGCACCCAGTTGTTGCGGGACGTGCAGACGTTCGTGGCCGCGTTCGACACGATGTTCGGCGGCTTCCGGGAGCGCGCCGAGGACACGTACCGCCTGCTGCAGACGCCTGGCACCGCGTTCCTCGTGATCGCCACGCCCGAGCCGGACGCCCTGCGTGAGGCGTCCTACTTCGTGGAGCGGCTGTCGGAGGACCGGATGCCGCTCGCCGGCCTGATCCTCAACCGTATCCACCCCTCGCCGGCGGCACGGCTGTCCGCCGC
This sequence comes from Streptosporangiaceae bacterium, assembly GCA_036005525.1. Classification (GTDB taxonomy): domain Bacteria; phylum Actinomycetota; class Actinomycetes; order Streptosporangiales; family Streptosporangiaceae; genus UBA9676. The sequence continues at coordinate 3,284 of DASYQM010000428.1, read as the reverse complement.
CCGCAGCCTGGCCGCCGCCGAGGCGCTGCAGGCCGTGGCAGGCATGGATGGCAACGGCGCGGACGGCAACGGCTCACGCCCGGAGGCGCTGAACGGCGGGGCCGGGGATGGCGCCGAGGGAGCGCATCACCCGCTTGCGGTGACGGCGTTGCGGCTGCACGCGGAGCGGATGCAGCTCGCCGCAGCCGAGCGCCGGCTCGCGCAGCGTTTCACGGCGGCTCATCCGGGAGTGCCGACCGTCCGCATCCCTGCCCAGCCGCAGGATGTACACGACCTGGCAGGACTGAGGACCATCGGCGAGAGTTTCGCCGCCAGCTAGCTGACCGCGGGCACGATCAGCGGGGTGGCAGTGCGGGAGGATCGGCGAACGTGACTGGCTGGTCAGCTGGCGACCAGCTCGTCCGCCCGGCGCTCGTACTGGTTGCGGGCCTGCTCAAGGAGATCCCGCCACGAGGTGACATCGGGGCGGCGGCGCAGCAGGGCGCGCCGCTCGCGCTCGGTCATGCCGCCCCAGACGCCGAACTCTATGCGGTTGTCCAGGGCATCGGCCAGGCACTCGGTTCGCACGGTGCAGCCACGGCAGATCAACTTGGCCCTGTTCTGTGCCGCACCCTGGACGAAGAGCTCGTCCGGGTCAGACTCCTTGCACGCGGCACGACTGGTCCAGTCAGCGATCCACATGTGGTCCAACTCCTCCTGATCGTCACGCCCCGATGGGCCGTCACGCCGGGATGGCGTTTCCCTCGCGGTCCGGAGCGATCGACAGCACGGTCGTCCGCCCCGGGGATGGCATCGTTGCGAAAAAGTAACTTACGGAAGTCTGGGCCCGGGCGCTAGACCCCGTTGGGCCCATTTCACAGATAGCCCGCATGGGCCATGCCGTGCGCGGTGCGTAGTCACCCGCATGGCGGTGGGTAGTCACCGGCCAAGGATGCTGTGGCCGGTGACGGCCAGGCGTACCCTTGGTGCGTGCTGACACCACGTTTCGCCAGAAAGGCCGGTGTTGTCGCACAGCTTGCCGTGCTGGCCGCGGCCGCCGGCGTGCTGGTGGCCGCCGTGGTGGTCCCCGCCGTGGGCCTCGCCGGGATGACGGCGCGCAACACCGCCACGAAGTTCAACACGATGGCCACGCCGGAGCTCGGCCAGATCCCGGTCCGCTCGGAGATCCTGGACCGCCACGGCAAAGTGCTCGCCTACTACTACAGCCGGGGGATCGACCGGGTGCCGGTCCGGTACGAGCAGATCTCACCGGTGATGCGACAGGCGATCGTGGCGATCGAGGACTCCCGCTTCTACCAGCACGGGGCTCTCGACTTCAAGGGCACCCTCCGGGCGATCATCAACAACCTCGAGCACAAGCCGGTCCAGGGCGGGTCCACGCTCGCACAGCAGTATGTGAAGAACGTGCTGTATCTCTCCGCGCCCAACCCGCAGAAGGCTTTCGCGTCCGCGACCGACCAGACCATCGCACGCAAGATCCGTGAACTGCGGATGGCGATACGGGTCGAGCACACGATGAGCAAGAACCAGGTGCTCGCCGGGTACCTGAACGTGGCGTATTTCGGCAACTCGGCGTACGGCATCGAGATGGCAGCGCACCGCTACTTCAGCACCGACGCTTCCCACCTGACGCTGCCGCAGGCGGCACTGCTGGCCGGAGTGGTGGAGAACCCGGCGGCGTACAACCCGATCAACGACAAGCAGACGGCCCTCAGCCGCCGCAACGTGGTCCTCCAGCGGATGGTCCAGGTCGGTGACATCACCCAGGCGCAGGCGGATGCCGCGGGCCGCCAGCCGCTCGAGCTCAACATCTCGGCGCCACAGCGGGGCTGCACCAGCAGGTCCGTCCGGTATGCGGCCTATTTCTGCGACTACGTGCTGGCGTCGATGAAGCACGACCCGGAGTTCAGGCAGGCGTGGAAGAGGCTGAACGGGATCGGCGGGCTGAAGATCTACACCACCCTCGACCCGGCGGACCAGCACGCTGCGCAGAACGCGGTCAACTACATGATGCCGCCGCCGCCCTCACCGCTTAACCCCGGCCAGAACGCGGCGGCCGAGGTGCTCATCCAGCCGGGTACCGGCCGGGTGCGCGCGATGGCCATCGACCGCCCCTACGGCTCCGGCAATCACCGCAACGCCGTCAACTACGCGGTCGGCCCCCAGTACAACGGCGGCCAGGGTGTGCAGATCGGCTCGACCGGCAAGGTCTACGTCATGGTGACCGCGCTGGAGCAGGGCATTCCGTTCGGCTACAGCAAGAACGTCGGCTTCTCGGCCACCGTCGGCGGCTACACCAACTGCAAGGGCCAGCCTTTGCCCCCCTGGAAGGTGCACAACGACGAGAGCGAAAAAGGCGGGCACTACACCCTCTACACCGGGACGACCTTCTCCATCAACGTGTGGTTCGCCTACCTGGAGCAGAAGGTCGGCCTGTGCAATGTGGTCCGCACCGCCGCCAAGATGGGCCTGACCTGGCCCAGCGGGAAGTCGCTGCTCAAGGCCGACCCTAAGGAGCGCCACTGGCAGAGCGCGGACAACCTCCCGTCGTTCACGCTCGGCGCGGCCAACGTCGCCCCCATCGATGTGGCTGCCTCCGACGCCGTCCTCCCCGCCCGCGGCATCTACTGCCACCCGGTCGCGATCAGCAAGATCGTGACCACGAGCGGCACCAGGCTGCCGGTGAAGTCCGCCGACTGCCACCGGGTGCTGTCGACCGAGGTCGCCGACGCCGCCAACTACATCCTCCAGGGTGACCTCACCGGCGAGGGGACGGCGGGGCGCGACGCCATCGGCCGCCCAGCGGCCGCCAAGACCGGGACGGCCGACCAGTACGTTTCCGCCTTCTTCGTCGGCTACACGCCCAACCTGCTTGGCGCGGTCTGGGTCGGCAACCCATCCGACCCGTACCGGAGCCCGATGGGGGGCTACCCCGGATCCTGCTACCGGCTGGGCTGCCCCGGGGTCATGTACGGGTCGATGGCGCCCGGCCAGACCTGGCAGATGACGTTCCTGCACGCCCGCCTCGGCCCTCCGGTCGGCTTCGTTCCGGTAGATCCGTCCAGCCCGCTGTTCTCCATGGGCAGCGGCATCGCCAGCACCAGCCCGCCCAAGCATCACGGCGGGGGCGGCGGCGGTGATAATGGCGGCGGTGGAGGCGGCAACGGCGGCGGAGGCGGCAATGGCGGCGGAGGCGGCAACGGGGGTGGAGGTGGCAACGGGGGCGGCGGCGGCTGATCCCCGCTAGCTGGTGAGCCTGCGGCGACCCTCCGCCGCGACGCGCG
>DASYQM010000427.1:0-44643 GCA_036005525.1 Streptosporangiaceae bacterium | reverse complement strand
ACCCGGCGGCCAAGGCCGCTGTACCCGAGACCGGCGAGCACATCCTAGAGGCCGTCGAGGAACACCACGTCGTGGCATGGTTGCTGTCCGAGCTGCTGAACATGGATGCCGCTGACGAGTCGTTCAACGCCAAGGTGACGGTCATGATCGAAAACGCGCGGCACCACGTGAAGGAAGAGGAAAAGGAATGGTTTCCCGAGGTCCGCAGGGCCTTGGGCCGCAACCGTCTGGTCGCGCTGGCCGAGCAAATGCAAGCCGCCCGCGCCAAGGCACCAGCCGATCCACTGGCCCTCAAGGCAGCCAAGGCCTAACCACCAGGTAGCCGCTGTAGATCTTGTTTTCATGGCCGATGGGTGACGTCCGGCGCTCGAACAGATCACCTTGGGCCGAGGAACGGTTCCCTCGCTGATGATCCTCGACAAGCATGGTGAGGCGCCGTAGGTCCGGGTTGTACGGGGTTTCGCGGGCCGATTACGGATGTGGCGCCGGTGTGCGGCGGCCGGACATCGGCGCGAGTCGAGAATGCCCGGTCGACGTCGAAGGTTGCCCCCCGGACTACCGGCCTGCGTCCTCCTCTCAGCCGCCACCCGGCGGCCCGATGGTCGCAGCACCGGGGCTGAGCCGGAACACAGCGCGGTCGCCAGCGCGCAGTTCGCGAACGTCGCCGGGTACTCCGGCCCCGACCGGGCGGCTCACGCTTTCGGGGTGGACGGCCAGCGTCAGCTGCTCGCCGGTGACGGTGACCATTATCGGCGTTTCCCGGAACTGGATTGGGAACGACAAGCCATCCAGCTGGTCCGGGAGACGGGGATCGAAATACAGCACATCGCCGCGGACGTGGGTGCCCGCGTAACACCGCTGCATGACGTCGAGTGTCCCGGCCATGACACCGACGTGGATGCCTTCCTTCGTCGTGCCGCCCTGGATGTCGTCGGCGTCGCTGCGGAGCGCGACCAGGAATCGTTCCCACGAGCTTTTGGGGTCGAGCGCGGCGAGTACCCCCGCGTGAGTGACAAAGCTCAATGTCGAGCCGTGCGAGGTGCGCCGGTCGTAGTAGGCGACGTTCCGCAGGGCGGTGTCGTCGCGATAGTCATACCCGAGCCGCCCGAAGATCTCGCGGAGCTCGTCGTGCGAGAACAGAAAGAACAGCATCACTGTGTCGGCCTGCTTGGTGACCTTGTATCGGTTGGGGTCGTCACCCTCCGCACGCAGGATCCGGTCGAGCCGCTGGATGTTGCCGTATTTCGCTCTGTATGCGTCCCAGTCGAGTTCCTCCAGCTGGCCGTAGCCCTCGAACTGGCTGATGATTCCATCGCCGTGGAACGGGACGAACGTCCGGCGGCTCATGTCCTGCCACAGCGCCAGTTCGTCGGTGCCGATGCCCAGCCGTGCACGCAGCGCCTCGACACGGCTGTCAGGCAGCAGCGTCAGCAGCTTGCCGGCGATATCGCACAGCCACGCCACCATGATGTTGGTGTAGGCGTTGTTGCGCAGCCCGCCCTCCGGCGCATCCGGGTATTTCTCATGGAACTCGTCGGGGCCCATCACGCGGTGGATCTCATAGCGCTCCCGCTCGGGGTTGAAGTGGGCGATCGATGCCCAGACGCGCGCAATCTCGAGCATCATCTCCGCGCCGTAGCGGTCGAGGACCTCGAGGTCATTGGTTGTCTGGAAGTAGTTCCAGATGTTGTAGAAGATGGCGGCGTTGACGTGCCGCTGGTTGCGGCTGAGGTCAGGCTCCCAGCGGCCCGACAGCGGGTTGAGGTGGACGCGCTGGGTTTCCTCGGTGCCCTCGCTGCCGCTCTGCCAGGGGAACATCGCGCCCCGCCATCCTGCCTCCCGGGCCGCCGCCCGTACCTCCCCCATCCGGCGGTAGCGATACATCAGCAGCCCGCGCGTGGCCTCGGGCAAGCGGAAGTTGAAGAACGGGAACGCGTAGATCTCGTCCCAGAACACGTGCCCGCGGTACGCCTCGCCGTTGAGCCCGCGGGCGGGCAGCCCGGCGTCGAGGTCGGCGGTGTGCCGGGAGCAGACCTGAAGAAGGTGGGCGATGTGCAGCCGGAGCAGCAGTTGGACCTGATCGTTTCCGGACACGCGCACGTCGCACACCCGCCACAGTTCGTCCCAGGCCGCACTGTGGCGCCGGAGCGAGGCGGCGAATTCGTCGTGCCGGGCCGCCGACGTGGCCGCTCTGACCAGCGTGTCGCTGACCGCCGGGTCCCGGGAGGTGTAGAACGCCACCATCTTCTCGACGCGGGTGGCCGCGCCCTGATGGACGTCGAAGGCCAGGACCTGCTGGACGTAGTCCTCCATCTGATAGAGCGTCCGCCTTACCGGCAGCTGTTGGCCGGCGCGGAACACGCGGGTGCGGGTCGCCTGGCTAATGTACAGATTCGACTGCCGGGTTTCGGCCTTCAGCGCGATGACCTCGGGCCCGAGCGTCCGCGGGGAGACAGGGTCTAGATGGCGGCCTTCGAGTTGCTGGTACCGCGCGACGCCGCGGTTGCTCACCCGGCCGTCGAGTGCCGAGATCACCTCGACCTGGCCCGACCAGTTCTCCGGGACGAGCGTCCACTCGATCCCCGCGTGGTGAACGTCGGCCATGCTGACGAACCGGCGGCTTTTCAGCGTTGTCTCCCTGCCACCGCCATCACGAAACCGGAGCTGGCGGACGAGGGTCACGTTCCGGATATCGAGTTCATGGCGGTAACTGAGCAATGCGACATCGGCGAGCCGGATGGCGTCCTCGCCCTCGATCCGCAGCATGAGGACCAGCCAGTTCGGCAGGTTAACCAGGTCCTCGTTGAGCACGGGCTGGCCACTCAGGATCGTTGTCTCACGGTTGTAGCCGCCGTGCACGTAGGTACCCGGATAGTGCACGTCGTCGGCGTCCTCCCACTCCGCCGCGCCGCGCGTACACAGGTAACCGTTGCCCGTCGAGGTGAGCGCCTCTCGCAGCCCCTCAGCCCCGGGATCGAACCCGTCATAGCCGAGCAAGAAACCGTCCACGGCACCTCCTGCCGGCGCGGCCGCCTCTGCCGTCACGGACGGTGGGCCGGCCGCGTCGAAGGTGTACCCACTCCACTCGTTCTGCATGTGCTGGACGGGGACGCCGAAGGATCGGGTCCCCGAAATGAAAAGGGAGGGCGAAGCAGTGAGGATCGCCCGTGAAGATCAGCGAACTCCGCTTCGCCATCGCGATCTTTGGCTCCATGCAGGACCTGGCTTTCGGGTACGGGCCGCCCGGCGCCTGCTTCTTCGTTCTGACGACTGGAGGCCGCACCCTGATCGGCACGCCGCAAAGACCGGCGTTCAGGGAACTTCCTACTACGATCGAGGGCCGTACGCCGCAAGGATCTGCCGCTCCGTTTCCTCTCGTGACAGGTAGACGTTCAGATCCGTGCCGGTGCAGCGCTGAGCGCCCATTGCATTCCCATACTGGCAGGCCACGACGTAATCGCGGTACGCGAGGTAGCCGTAGGCCAGTCCGCCGGCGAACGAGTCGCCGGCACCGGTCGTGTCCACGACGTGCTCCACTTCAATGCGATCGACGAACTCCTCGGCGACCCCGCCAGAGCCATCCCGGAAGAAGGCTACGCAGCCACGCTCGTCGAGGGTCACGCAAACCGCCTGGACACCGCGGTCCAGACAGTGATGCGCCAGGTCGCGCAACTGTTCATCGCCCAGCCTCGGTGGATCGGCCGTCACCTCCGCTGACTCACCGAGCCACGCCGAGCTCGCTTCGTCAAGGTTCATCTTCAGGATGTCGATGTACGGAAGCCATACGTCCTGGTCAGCCCACACCCTTGGCTGGCGCTCGCCGCTGCGGGTCAGCGTCGTCGCAGGGCCGTGGGCATCCAGTACCACGGTTGCACGGCTGTGCTCCTTGATGTGCCGCAGCGTTGGCTGCCCCACCTCATAGTCCGTGATCGGGACACAGACAAACACGTCGGCGTCGAGCACCTGGTCGATGTCGGCCGGCAGGACCGGGTTCATGAAGCTCGTCTGCCGCTCGACGCGACGATTCTGGTCGATATAACGCAGCTCGACCACGTCCCCCTGGTCGGCCGGCGACGTTATACCGGAGATGTCGATATTCGGGAAGGACCCCAGGATCTGCTTGATCGGACCTTCGTCCTGCCCACGGACGTGTGAAATCGGGACGATCGTGTCGCCAACATCCAGCAGAGCCGAGAGGGCAACAGCCGTGTACATTACGCATCCGTACTTGTGGAACCGGTCACCAGCATGGGTCACGATCTGGTCGCGTGGAATCGGACCCAGCACCGCAACCTTGCGATTCGCCCGGCTTTTCATGTCATTCATCACGAACACCTCCGGCGCTTATCAGCACCGCACCACGCGATGTAGGGCCAGTTGCGCTGCGGGGCCTGCCGGCTGTGCTGCAAGGACTTGTGGTCACCAGCGACCGCTCCTTCGATCCGACCGCTCTGCGGATCACCCACATTACGTCTCCAGCCAAAAGCCGAGCCGCACATGCTGCACAGGGCGCGGCTGGAGAGGCGGCCCCTCGGTGACTGACCTGGTCTAGCGGGCGGCCTTTAGGCTGTGGGCATGGGGCAGGTGCGGGTGGGCACGGCGTCGTGGACGGACCGGACGCTGATCGCGTCGGGCTGGTACCCGCCGCAGGCGGACACGCCGGAGAAGCGGCTGCGCTATTACGCCCGCCAGTTCCCGCTGGTGGAGGTGGACGCCACCTACTATGCGCTGCCCGCCGAGCAGACCGCCACGGCGTGGGCGGCGCGGACCCCGAACGCCTTCACCTTCAACGTCAAGGCGTTCAGCCTGCTCACCCAGCACCCCACCCCGGTCGCCGCGCTCCCCAAGGACCTGCGCCCGGCGGCGGAGAAGGCCGGCAAAGACCGCATCTACCTCAACGACGTCGACCCGGCACGGGCCGATCAGGTGTGGGAGCGGTTTTTGGGGGCGCTTAACCCGCTGCGGGCCGAGCGCAAGCTCGGCGCGATCTTGCTGCAGTTCCCGCCCTGGTTCCCCATCTCCAAGGCACGCAAGGACTACATCGTGGCATGCGCCGAGCGGGCCGCGCCGGACCGGGTGTGCATCGAGTTCCGCAACCGGACCTGGATGACCCCCGGCAACCAGGACGAGACCCTGGGCTTCCTGGCCGGGCACCGGCTGCCGTATGTGTGCGTGGACATGCCGCAAGGCCACCGCGACTCCATCCCGCCGGTGCTCGCCGCCACCGCCCCCGACCTGGCCGTAATCCGCATGCACGGCCACTCCGACAAGTGGGACAGCCGCGACATCCACGAGCGGTTCGGCTACCGCTACACCGAGACCGAGCTGAACGAATGGGCACCCAAGGTGCGCGCCCTGGCTGGGGACGCCGAGAACACCCACGTGCTGTTCAACAACTGCTACCGCAACTACGCCCAGGCCAACGCCCAGCGGCTCGCTGAGCTCCTGCGCGGCTGACAGAGGACTGCGGAACCACATGTCCGGAACACTGCGGCCGCGTGCTGCGTCGATCGGGAAGCCGCCCCTCCGGGCGGCATGATTTGCTTCGTATGTGCACGAATCACCGGCCGACCTCGCGGCGCTGCAGGATCTTCTTGACCGCAGCTACCAATCGGCGGGGGCGCACCTGCTGCGCATCCACACGACGGAGCGGCGGCTCGGCGCCGAGGAGGTGGCGGAGCGGCTTACCGGGATGTGCCTGCTGGCGCTCGCCACGGTCACCGCGGATTCCCGGCCGATCGTGGGCCCGGTCGATGGAGTGTTCTACCGCGGCGCGTTTCACTTCGGCTCGGCTCCCGACTCGGTCCGCTTCCGGCATATCAGCGTGCGCCCGCAGGTCAGCGCCACCCATCTGCCTGGCGAGGAGCTCGCGGTCACCGTGCACGGGCGGGCCGTCCCGATCGACATCCATAGCGAGCAGAACGAGGGCTTCCGCCGGGCGCTGTTGGAGATCTATGTGCCCCGCTACGGCGCGCAGTGGGAGGAGTTCCTGGACTCCGGCGTGGCGTACGCGCGAATCGACGCCGACAGGATGTTCACCTTCGCGATCACGCCGGGTTCATGAGGATCCCTGGCCCGGCCTGGCGGCAGGGGCCATGCGGGCGCCCGAGCGGCCAGGGCCGTGCCGGTACCCGGCGGCGCTACCTCAGCTCACCGGGCAGCAGGCCGTAGACGACCGTGTCGCGACGGCCGCCCTGGCCGGGGACGTGGGAGCGGAGAAGGCCCTCGCGCGCAAACCCGCAGCGGCGCGCGACCCGCTGCGAGGCCTCGTTGTCGGTACTGCAGGTCAATTCCAGCCGGGCCACTCCGAGCTCCGCGAAGGCCCACCGGGCGAGCAACCTGACCGCATGCGTGGCCACGCCGCGGCCGCGGGCCTCGGGGGCCAGCCAATAACCGACCGAAGCGCAACCCTGCTCTAGGCGGACGTCGTACAACGATCCGCCGCCGAGCACGGCGCCGGCGTCCCCCGGCGACACGAGAGCGAGGTTAAGCTCCTCGCCCAGCAGGCGGGCCGCTTCCAGTTCGGCGAAGTACCTGCGCGCATCTTCCTCGGAACTCGGAGTGTGCTGGGGCCATGAGAACCGCTGCACCACCGGGTCGCTGAACGCCAGGAACGCGGCCGGCGCGTCCGCCTCACGCCATGGGCGCAGCCGCACCACGTCGTCGGCCAGCGGAGGCGCCGGGAACCGAAGCTCGGCCATAGTGGAGATGATCTCCTGTTCGCGGGCCGGCAACCGGCCGTTGGTTCGCATCGGGAGCCAAACGCGCCCGGGCGCGCCAGCCGAAAGGCGCGCCAGCCGATGGCTGTGCGTGGCCGCTCGATCACGGTTCTGCGCATCGGCAAGCTCGGGAATTCGATCTAAAGTGGGGGTAATGCCCGACCATTAAAGGGGTAACCATGATCGGAGCGCTCCTACTCGGCCTGTTCTGCGGGATCGTGGCCCGCATCCTCGTTCCTGGCGATGTCTTCCGGAATATGAGCGGGCCAATGTCCTGGTTGGTTTCGATCGGGCTCGGTCTGCTCGGAGCCCTCGTCGGCTACCTCATCTTCACGGTTGGCCTCGGCATCGGCGACACCGACATCTTCGACTGGGGCGGTGTGCTCAGTGCCCTGATCGGGACGATCATCGTCTTGGTGATCGCGACGTGGATATTGCGGCGTACCGCCAAGCGCCGTGTGAGCTGAGACCGCCGCCACGGCGCCTTTCCGGCACGCGGCCCGCCGGGAGCCGGCGTTCCGTGCGACTGGCAGCTGCCGGGAGAACTGGATGAGGCGCAACGACTCATACTGGTGCTGTGCAGATACGGATCGAAGCTTCTGACCTTCCGGGACGGTCCTGCGGTCCCGGTCCCGACTCCCCCGGCGGGTACCACAACATTCATGTCGGGGTACAGCGCCGCAACCGGCGGGATGAGCTGCTGGGCCTGGTTCCGGGAGATGCGCCGTCCGCCACGTGGACCCTGGACTGTACCGCCGCCGCGTCGCCGGACGGCGTCGACCTGAAGGGTCCCTACATCCAGGGACCGCCCGGCGGCCGGTTCATCTATCTGTCCTGGGGCACCGTTGACGCCCAGACGTTCGCGCTGTTCCGGCGCGCGAAGCTGTCGTTCGATGCGATCCCTCCGGCGGTGATCGACAGTGCGCAGCGCCTGGGAATGCTCGTCGGGCGTCTCGGGCTCACCGACGCCAAGGGAAATCCGCTGTGCGCCGCGGTGCGGCCGCCAGTGATCGAATGGTCCGCCGAGGCCGCTTAGCCGCCCCGCTTGTAGTGTCACTCGCGGGGTAATCAGGGCACGGGCTGGCTGCGCGGCCGCACGTCGGGCCAGGGCAGCTGCATGCCGGGCGAGGACGGCCACCATCTTTGCGAGCAAGGGGTCGTGCAGGTGAAAGACGAGGACATTTCGAAGCCGTCAGAGGCGACCGGGACGGCGGCGCTCAGGGCCGGGTGGTCGCACGGGCATCGTGACGTGTCCGGCGGATGGTTGCGGCCGACTGTGTTCGGCGCGGTCGACGGGCTGGTGACCAACGCCTCGCTGATCGCCGGTCTCGGCGGGGGCGGCGCGTCGGCGCACACCGTTGTGCTGACCGGCGTGGCAGCCCTGGTAGCCGGTGCGTTCTCCATGGGCACGGGGGAGTACGTCTCGGTCACCAACCAGAATGAGCTGGTGCACGCCGAGGTGAATCTCGAGCGCAAGATGCTTGCCCAGTTCCCGGCGGCAGAGCAAGAGGAGCTCGCCGGTTACTTCCGCGACTATGGCGCCGACCCAGAAACCGCTGCCCGGATGGCCAGAGCAGTGTCACAGGACCCCGGCACGGCGCTGCGCGTGCACACCCGCGAAGAGCTGGGCGTCGACCCGAACGAGTTGCCGTCGCCGATCCTGGCGGGCCTGGCTTCGCTGCTGGCGTTCTCCCTCGGCGCCCTGGTCCCGCTGCTGCCCTACCTGGTCGGCCTGCCTGTGCTCACCGCGACCCTAGCGATCACTGCGGTGGCCCTGATCACCGGCGGGATGATGGTCGGCAGGCTGACCGGCAGGCCCCTGCTGCGCTCGGGTCTGCGCCAGCTTGCTCTCGGCGGGCTTGCCATCGCAGTCACGTTCGGGGTCGGCAGCCTGATCGGCGGCCACGCCGCCTAAGAGGCCAAAGCAGTCCCACTGTCGGGGTCTCTAGGGCCGTGCCTCACTGGTCGGGTTCCCCGTTGGCCTCCCTGAGCCTGGGTGCCGACAGCCTGACTGGCCGGAATGCGCTGATGACCTTGGCGACGGCGGTCACCAGGAACAGCTGACCGATGAGCATCTCGGCCACCGCGAAGGTCTGGCCCGGGTTGCCGGCCGGGACCAGGTTCCCGTACCCGGTCGTGGTGAGCGTGGTGAAGGAGAAAAACGGGTCCTGCGGGACATTCCCGTCCCCCTTCAACCCGAAGAACAGGCTCGGCTGGACAACGCCAAGGAAGCGGTAGACGAAAGCGAACAGCATCCCGACCAGCAGGTAGATGTCGATCGCCCCGAGGACCGTCTGCACGTCCACCGCACGGCGGTACAGGAGACTGCAGGTGATCGAGAACGGCGCTATCAGGTAGAGCACCGCGCTCATGAGCGCTACGGCCCCCTCGCCTGTGGTCTCCTTGCCGACGAACAGGTTGACGGCGGCCGCGAGCGCGGAGATCAGCAGGAGCACGCTCGCGATCCGGCGCACCGAGCGGCGGGCCCGGGAGACATGGAGCACGGCCCAGACCGTCGCGATCTGGACGGTGATCACCAGCGAAGCGGCCCACGTCGCGGTGACGGTCACCGAGAACCCGTAGGTGAAAAGGATCAGCAGCAGGACCGAGCCGTAGCTGTCGGTTGAGACCATCGCGCGGGCCAGCTGCCGGATGGGGCGGCGACGTGCGGATGCCGGCGCACCTGGGCCGGCGGCGTCCGGGCCGGCCGGTTCATGCGCGGGAGGTTCGTCGGGGGAATCCGTCATGCAGCAATCTTCCTCCCGGGCAGGCCGGCATCCTCAGGATCCACGCCCGGCGCGGCGTCGCCAGATCAGCCGCTGCGTGGACAGGCCCCCGGCGCCGACTGCGATCAGCAGGACCACGTTCAGCAGCAGTTGCAGCAGCGAGCCCCAGGCCTCGTTCCAGCTGCTGTACGCGACCGAGACGCCCACCGAGGCCGCGGCGGGGATCGTGGTGACGGAGATGAACACACCGATGAGGGCGTTGGCCCGGGCCTCGGTCAGGGATATCACGCCGACAAGGCCGGCCAGCACGGCGACGATGACGGAGAACATGTTTGGCGTGTTGATGAGGTCGGCGACCGGCCTGACCCCTTGCAGGAACTGGGACGGTGTGCCGCCCGATGCCCGGACCGCCAGTCCGAACAGGAGCGTCGTCAGGATCGCCGCGAGGAACCCCCACAGCAGGGCGAACAAACCGTCACGGACCGGCGCCCGGACCCGGGTGCTGAGGCCGAGCGCCACAGCGATGATCGCGGTGTACTCGGGGCCGACCACCATCGCGCCGACGATGAGAATCTGGGAGTTGGTCAGGATGCCGACGGCACCGATCAGCCCGGCGATGACCAGCAGGCCATAGAAGCTCGGGGCGTAGGTCGCACCGGCCCGGATGATGGCGTCCACCATCTCCCACACCGGGGCGGTCTCGCGCCGGAGCACGCCGGATCCCGGGGCGGAGCTCTCGGTGCGGGCCGTCAGCGTGGCGTCCACCCGCTCCACCGAGATCGAGCCCTGGCTGGCGAGGCCGAGGGCCCGCAACTCCCGGAACACCGGGTTGGCGGCGCCGTCGCTCAGATCGAAATGAACGGCATCACCCTCTGGCCGGTGCGCGGCCTCCCGCAGCACCACCAGGTTCCGGACGCCGGCCGCCGCCGTCAGCCGTTCAAGCAGCGCGTCGGTCAGACCGGCCGGGCTTACCACCCGCACCCGCAGCATCACGAGCCTGCCAGTGGGACTTGGTCAGATGTCATTGCCAGCCCGCCATTCCCGCGGTTCCGAGGATTCAGCCGCCTGGGTGCGGCACCGGGCCACGCCGGCAGCACCGGCTGCCTACCTCCACCATTCAGCCGGCGGCCGGTGTCCGGGACACCCGTGCCGGGTGAGGCAGGGCCCGGGGTGCCCACACCAATGTCCTGGCCCGCTCGGTTCCCGGCGCTACGACCTCATCCGGGGCCCGGTGCGCCGGGCGGCTCCTCGGCCCACAAGGCACGCACCGCATCGATCGTGTCCGCCTCCGCCGCCGCCTTGTCCGGCCGGTACCGCAGCACCCGGGCGAAGCGCAGCGCTAGCCCACCTGGGTACCGCGGGCTGGCCTGTACCCCGTCAAAGGCGACCTCCACGACCAGCTCCGGCCTGACCCGCAGGACGCCGTAGGCGTCCCGGAGGTCTCCCGCCGGTCGCCGGTCCGGGTCTTCGGCCAGTTCCAGCAGCCGGGTGGTCTGCCAGTCGAGCATCTCGTCGGTCAGCCCCTTGAAGGTCTTGCCCAGCATGACCAGGCCGCCCGTGACTGGATCGCGGGCCCCCAGGTGAAGATTGGACAGCCATCCCCGCCGGCGTCCGTGACCCCACTCGGCCGCGAGCACGACGAGGTCAAGGGTGTGCCGTGGTTTCACCTTGATCCACTCGCTGCCCCGCCGGCCGGCGGCGTAGAGCGCGGACGGGGATTTGACCACAACGCCTTCATGGCCCCGTGCCACCGCGTCGGCGAAGAACGCCTCGGCTGCCGCCACGTCCGACGTCATCAGGCGGGGAATGAGCAGCTTCGCCGGCAGGACGCGAGTGAGCAGGGCGTACCGGTCGCTGGCGGGCTCGTCGATCAGATCGGTCCCGTCCAGGTGGAGGAGGTCGAAGTAGAAGGCGGTCAGCGGGACGTCGGCACGCTGCCGTGCGACATCGGCCTGAGTGCCCGCCCGGCTGGCGGTGACCTGGAATGGCCGCGGCCGCCCGTCGGGGTACAGTGCCACCGCTTCGGCGTCCAGGACGGCTGCCCGGACGTCGAATGCGAGTGCCTCCTCGACGATCTCGGGGACCCGGGCGGTGATGTTGTCGAGGGTCCGGGTGAAGATGGCAACGCCGGATTCGTCGCGGTGGACCTGAATGCGGATCCCGTCGATCTTCCATTCCACCGCGGCAGGTGAGACACGCGCGAAGGCGGCCGCCACGCTGCTCGCCGACGAGGCCAGCATGGGCCGCAGCGGGCGGCCGACCTGCAAGCCAAACGACCGCAACGCGGCTGACGCGGCGCTTCCTGCCGCATCGGGGATGGCCGGATCGGGGGTGGCCGCTGCGGGGCCGGCCGCTGCGGGGACGGCCGGTGCGGGAGTGGCCGCTGCGGGGTCGGCCGGATCGGTCGGCGCGGCCGTGGGGGCGGCCAGCTTGGCGGCTGTCAGGGCGGCCGCGGCCACCGCCTGTAGCGATCCGCCCAGCAGGTGCGCCCGCCTCACCTCGCTGGCCGGCACCCCGGCGGCGCGCGCGACCGCCTCGATCATCACGCCTTCGAGCGCGCCCTGGTGCAGTTCCCCCGCGATCAGGCGGATGAGGAAGTCGCGTTCGGCGTCGGTGGCCCTGCCGAAGAGCTCAGCCAGCATGCGCCTGCGCGTTGCCTGGGCCCCCGCCCCGGTCACGGCGCCCACCTGGGCGAACACGCCGTCTACCTCGCTGACGGTGAGAGTGGGCGGCGGCCTGCCCGCCGCGCCGCCTCCCGCGGCCAGTCCCCCGAGGGCCGCGTAGCCCACGCCGATCTGCCGCTGTCGCAGCTCACCGGAGAGAAAGGCGACCACGACCGGGACCTCCGGCGGGCTGGCCGTGCGGAGCAGTCCGGCGATCTCGGCGATCTTGACGCTACGCCGTGGCGTGGCTGCCACGGCCTGCGATGTGAGCACGAGTTCGGTCAGCAGCACAACCGCATTGTGCCCGACGGCCCCGACCGTCCCGGCATACCGGCAGGCCGGACGCGAGGACCGGCCGGGAGGAGGTCCGAGCCGCAGATGATCGGAACCGTTATCAAAGAACGCTTGACGCCATTCCTACCTAGTAGTAACTTACCCATCCGTAACGGCCAGATGTGACTCACCCCACGCTGGCAAGCATCTTCCGCCGATAGCACCGGCGGACCCCGCTGCGGTTGTTGCCTCTAGCAAAGCTGGAATCTGGGAGCGGTCATGGCCTCAACCGGAACTCTGTCATCGCACGGACCCATGCAGGGCCGGGTCCGCTGGCGGCGCTTCGCCGCCATCTTCGTCCCGGCGTTCATCGCCATTGGGGCAATGGTCATCCTCGCCGCGCAGGGCGCGCTCGGTGTGTCGTTCGCCATTTCCGGAGTGCAGTTCACGGTCACCGCCGACAAGCTGACCGGCACCGGATTTGAGCAGTTCGGGACCGTCGACGCCACCGCCTCGGGTGCGCAGCATCCGGTGATCGTGTCCGCGATCGGCTCCGCGACGCTGAACGGCCTCTGCCAGAGCGTGAATCTGTCCCCGCTGCCCGCCTTCCTCAAGCTCACCGCCGGTGGCTCCGGTACCGGCGGGGCGAGCGCGGACAACCTGGTGGTCGATGCCACCAACCTCGCCGGCGGCAGCGCCACGTTCAGCAACATTCACATCGGGCAGGATCCCACCACGTTCAGCGCGATCCCGGGCTTCAACCCGCAGGCACACAGCAACACGCCGCTCCAGGGCACCTTCGGGCAGCAGGCCGACTCGGTGACGATCTCCAACCTCCGCCAGACGGCCTATGCCACCACGGCGGGCACTTTCACCCTGCCGGGCCTGAACCTCGGGTTCAGCGGCAGTGGCTGCTAGCGGCGACTCCGCCCATTCCGAGGACGATTCCGCGCCTGAGCACGCGCCGCGAAGGTCCGAGCAGGCGCCCGAGGCCGGCGAGACCGCGCCCCCGGATGTGGCTGGAGTGGCCGCCGGTGAGGTCGCGCCGGCAGGGGCGGCCGGTCCACCACGCGGCGGCTTGTTCCGGAGGGCCCGCCTGGGTTTCCGCGGGTGGCGGCGGACCCGGCCGTTCTGGGGCGGCCTGATCGCGCTCCTCGGCGGCATCGAGATCCTGCTGTCCGAACGGGCGCCGGTCGCCGTCGTGGTGCACCTGGGCGCTCAGGGACTGGCCGGCTATGTGGTGCCGGTCGTGCTCGTCCTCTGTGCGCTTCTGCTGTGGTTCAACCCGGCGCAGCGGATCTTCTATTCGATTCTCGCCGTGCTCGCGCGCTCGCCTCGTTTATTACCTCGAACCTCGGCGGGTTCGTGCTGGGAATGCTGCTGGGAATCGTGGGCGGCTCGCTTGCCTTCGCCTGGGTGCCGGGCGAGCCGCCCCGGCCGCGCCGGCGCCGCCGGCAGAGGCCGATCGCCGGCCGACCATCGGAGGGTTTGGCACTTGTGGTCGGCGACCGCGAACGGCAGGCGGTTGCCCCACATGGCGGGGACGCGGAGACGGGACCCGCTGGTGACCCGGAGCCCGGGCCCGGCAGTGGCCTGCAGCCGGGGCCCGGCAGTGACCTGCAGCCTGGGCGTGGCGGTGGCCTAAGGCCCGGGCGTGGCGGTGATCCGGAGCCCGGGCCCGGTCCGGGGACATCGGCCGCTGGCAGCGGTCGCCTGGACGCGCGGCCGGGCGGACAGGCCGGGCACCTGCGCTCCCGGTGGGGTGGAAGGCCGCGTGGCAGCAGGACGGTGCTGGCCGCCCTCCCGGCCCCACTCGTCCTGGCCGCGCTTCCGGCCCCCTTCGTCCTGGCCGTGGTCGCGTCGCTCCCGCAGCTTCATCCGGCGGCCGGGCCGTTAGCGCCGGGTCCCGCTCCTCCCACGGCCATGGCCGGCCGGGCGCCGACGGTTAGCGCTTCGCCCAGCCCGAGCACGGGAACGGCCTCTCCCTCGCCCGCTCCCAGCGGGAGCACGGCGCCGACCGCCACACCGAGTCCCAGCCCCACCGTGTCGCCGAGCGCGACAACCCCGGCCCCCGCGCCTTCGCCTACCCCCTCCACGGTGCACAAGAAGGCCGCCTCACCGCCGCTTGTAGCGTCCGGCTCGCAGTCCAGCATCACCGCCGGCACGGTCCTGATGACGGGGCTGTCCTACGACGGCGTGGCGGATGTGCAGACCGCGGCGGGGACGGTGCCGATGCTCAGGTTCAGCATGAGCTCTATGACCTTGTCGGGGGCACGGTGCTCACCGTCAGCGAGAACGGGCACCCGTTTGTCACCAACGACTCGTCCCTCGATTTCCGCGGCAACGTCGTGCTTTACACAACGAGGATTTCCGGGCGGCTGCTCGGCGCCATGGTCACCTTCACCCCGCAGGACCCACCGCCGCTGGTACTTCCCACGATGACCTTCACGGATGTGGTGACCGACCAGCCACTAACCCAGGCGGACTCGTTCCAGGCGGCCGACCTGCTGATCAGGGCAGGCTGACCAGCCCGCCGTAACAGCGGGTGATGGCGCCGGCGGCGGCCGCCACGAGTGGACGGGCCGGACCTGCCAGCGCGGCGGGCGCCGGTCAGCGCCTGCGTCTGCCCGTTACGTCCCCGGCCGCCGGTCAGGGCGTCTGCGTCTGCCCGTTGACGTCCGCGGCCGCCATCTCCGGTGCGGCGTCCGATGTGCTGGCCGTTCCGTCAGGCTCTCCCGCCTCCATGGCCGGTTGCGAATTCCGCCGGTTCATGATGATCACGGCGGTCGCGCTGCCGCCGGCGAACACGATCGCGCCCGCGACGAAGGCCGGCCAACGGCGCCGACGACGGGGCCTGGGGGGCTCGATCCGGCGGGCGGCGGAGGAAAGCGCCGCAGCCACCTGGGGCGCCATCTGCTCTTGCAGCGCCTGCCCGATCGACTCGAGCCGCGGCGCGGTCCACGTCCGGGCACCAAGTAGGCCTTGCTGCGCGGCAATCCTGGCGTTGGCGGCCAGCGGGGCAAGCTGGGCCTGGGCTACCAGCTGGCGGGCGCGCAGGTACTGGGCCGCTTGGCGGGCCCGGTCCTGGGCGGCCTGCGTGGAGAAGCCGTTGCCCTGGCCGTTCTGTTTCGTCATGAGGGACAACCTCCCTGTGGTCACGCCTGTCTCCGTTCCCCCCGGTGGCGGACTCAATCATTGATCGCTGGCTTCGCCCCATCGGCCAGGTCATGGCAGGATGGCCGTAATTGCACCGAACCACGAAAGGGGTCCGCCGCCGGCCATCACCCGGCCGTGCAAGGATGCCAGCCATGACCACAACTCAGACTGCCACACTGCACACCAGCCAGGGCACGATCGTGATCCACCTTCTTTCTGATCATGCTCCCAAGACGGTGCGCAACTTCGTCGATCTGGCCCAGGGTGCGCGGGAGTGGACAGACCCGCGGACCGGCAGCACAACGACCGGGAGGCTCTACGACGGGACCATCTTCCACCGGGTAATCCCGAACTTCATGATCCAGGGCGGGGACCCGCTCGGGACCGGCACCGGTGGCCCCGGCTACAAGTTCGCCGACGAATTTCACCCGGATCTGGCGTTCGACCGGCCATATCTGCTCGCCATGGCCAACGCCGGGCCCGGCACGAACGGGTCGCAGTTCTTTATCACGACCGTGCCCACCCCTCACCTGAACCGCAGGCACACCATCTTCGGCGAGGTCATCGAGGGCCAGGATGTCGTGGACCAGATCAGCCACACGGCGACCGACAGCAGGGACCGGCCGGTGAAGGACGTCGTGCTGGAATCCGTCGAGATCGAGGGAGCCGACGGCGCACCGGAAGCCGCGGGCTAGATCATGGATGTCCGGCCTGCGCCAGGCACCGGCGGCGGGGCCGAGGTTCCCACCTGTTTCCGCCACCCCGAGCGGGAAACTTACCTCTCCTGCGTTCGCTGTGGGCGCCCCGCTTGCCCGGAGTGCCTGCGCTCGGCGCCGGTCGGCCAGCAGTGCGTGGAGTGCATCAAGGAGGGCAACCGGGGCGTCCGCAGGCCCGCCGCCATATTCGGCGGGCGGGCGGTCTCCGGCGCACTCGTCACCTACACGCTCGTCGGCCTGAACGTCCTCTTCTACCTTGTCGAGTGGGTGTACCCGCGGATCGTCAACTACCTCGACATGGTGGGAGCCGCCCGGGACCCCGCATTGCACGGGCAGGTCGTCGGTGTCGCGGCAGGCGAGGAGTACCGGCTCATCACCTCGGCGTTCCTGCACGAGCCGGGGTTCGCCGGGTTCGGCCCGGCCCACATCATCTTCAACATGTGGGCCCTGCTGCTGGTGGGCCCGGGGCTGGAACGGCTGCTCGGGCGTCTCCGCTTCCTGGCCGTTTACCTGCTCAGCGCGCTCGGCGGCTCGGTGCTCTTCTACGTCCTGGTTCCCCCGTACCAGCAGGCCCTGGGCGCTTCGGGTGCCGTGTTCGGCCTGTTCGGCGCGTGGTTCGTGGTATCACGGCGGATGCAGGTCGACACCAGGGCGATCGTCATTCTGATCGTCATCAACCTGGTGATCGGCTTCGTAGTTCCGAACATCGCCTGGCAGGATCACATAGGCGGCCTGCTCACCGGTGGGCTGCTCACTGCGGCCTACGTGTACGCGCCGCGGCAGCACCGGGCGCTGGTACAGGCCGGGGCGACCGCGGCGATCGTGGTGCTGCTGGCCGCCGCCGTCATCGCCCAGAACAGCCAGCTCGCGGGCTCCGCGCTGGGCTGAGTGCGGCGGCCGCGCCGGGCGCTACCGCCACTTGGTGGCGAATCCGAGGCCCGCGATGATGAAGGCGAACCCGATCGCGAGGTTCCAGGGCCCCAGGGCGGGCAGCGGCAGGTTCTGGCTCGTGATGTAGAACAGCGCGATCCACGCCAGGCCGACCACAAGGCAGCCGAGCATGGTGGGCACCAGCCAGCGGGGGCTGACCTTCGCCTTGCCGGTCCGTGGTGGCGGGGTATAGACAGCCTTGGCCCGGCTGCGGGACTTGGGCACGTTGATCTCCTGGTTGCGTGTGGCGCGGCGGGGCCCATGGAATCCGCCGGTCCCGGCGGCCGCGCGCACGATGTCATGGGCCAGCGTAGTGGCATTGCCTGCCGTCGCGCGACAGCGCCGCCCGGGCCGGGCGGCCGGCCGGTGCAGCGGGCCCGGGCAGCAGAGCCCGGAAGCAAGGCGGCGTCAACCGCCTGTGTAACGCGGGGGCCGGGCACGCCGACAAGCACATGAGGGCTCGCGTCGTCGCCCCCGAGCGGTGCGAGCCCTCCTCGCGCTGGGCACCGTCCGCGCCGCACACTCAACCTCCCGCCGCGGCTACGGCGGACGAGCGCGCCCCAGCGGCATCAACCGCCGCGCCGCTGGCTGCCTGAAGCCTGGCTTTGCGTCCCGCTGTTCCCCCCTGTGGCGGGCGTCGTTGAGGTGGAGGGAGAGGGGGAAGGCGACGTGGGAGTCGTCGTAGGCGTGGGGGTCGGCTCGTTCTTCACCACGAAAAGCGTGATGACGGTGCTGGTCGGGACGACCTGGCCAGCGGTCGGATCCTGCTGGGTCACGATCCCGTCGGCGAGCCCGGGACTGGAGACCTCCTGGATCTTGACGTGCGTGAACCCGCTGTTCGCCAGTTGCCCCTCGGCGATCGCGACCTGCTGGTTCACCACATCGGGGACCTGCGAGCCGCTGGGGGAGATGAACAGGGTGATGGTCGCGCCCTTGCTGACCGACGTGTTCGCTTCCGGGTTCTGCCGGACCACGGTGTTCGGCTTGGCGGTCGAGTTCTGGTCGGTCACCTCCTTGACCTGGAATCCTTGCGACACCAGCCTGTTGTGGGCGACGGGCTCCGATAGATGAACTACGTCGGGGACCTTGACCTTGGGGGGCCCGCTGGAAACCTTGAGCGTGACCGTCGTTCCACGGGCCACCAGGGTGCCGTTCGCGGGGCTGGTGCCGATCACGATCCCCTTCTGCACGGTGGATGAGGACTCCTTTTGGACCTTGGGCACCAGCCCAGCCTTCGTCACCTGCGACTCGGCCTGCTGCACCTGTAGCCCGCTCACCTGGGGCACCGCAACGCCGCCGCTGCCACCAAAGAAGGCGTAGGCCACCCCGCCGAGCACCGCCAAGACCAGCAGGACACCCGCCGCCCACCACAGCCACGTCCGGCGCCGTCGGCCGCCCCCGTCCTCGGTGTACTCGTCCTCCTCCTGGCCGTACTCGTAGCCGGGGATTGCCCGGGTCGGCCCGGCGGCCATCGTGGCGCCCGCCCCCATCCGCTGTGTTGTCGCGTAGCCCACTCCGCGCGGCGCGGCGACCGGGACGCCGGACAAGGCGCGCTGGATGTCGGTCCGCATCTCCGCGGCGGACTGGTAGCGCTGAGCGGGATCCTTGGCCATGGCCCTGAGCACGATGGAGTCGGCCCAGGGCGGGATCTCCGGGTCGAGGCGTGAGGGCGGGACCGGGTTCTCGCGCACGTGCTGGTAGGCGATGGCCACCGGGGAGTCGCCCAGGAACGGCGGCCTGCCGGTCAGCAGTTCATACAGCAGGCACCCCGTCGAGTACAGGTCGCTGCGGGCGTCCACCCGCTCGCCGCGGGCCTGCTCGGGGGACAGGTACTGCGCGGTGCCGATCACCTGCGCGGTCTGGGTCATGGTTGCCTGCGCGTCGCTGACGGCCCGGGCGATGCCGAAGTCCATCACCTTGACCTCGCCGCTGCGGGTCAGCATCACGTTGCCCGGCTTGATGTCGCGGTGCACGATCCCGCTGCGGTGGCTGTAGTCCAGTGCCCGCAGCACCCCGTCGGTGATCTCCAGCGCGCGCTCGGGCAGCAGCCGCCGGTCGTCCCGCAGCAGATCACGCAGGGTCCGGCCGTCCACGTACTCCATGACGATGTAGGGCACGTGCGAGGGCTCGCTCATGTCCTCGCCGGTGTCGTAGACCGCGACGATCGAGGGATGGTTGAGAGAGGCGGCCGACTGCGCCTCGCGGCGGAACCTAGCCTGGAACGTGGCATCTCTGGCCAGGTCTTCGCGGAGCGTCTTCACCGCCACCACACGGTCGAGGCGAATGTCGCGCGCCCGGAACACCTCGGCCATGCCGCCCCGCCCGACGATGCCGTCGAGCTCGTACCGGCCGCCGAGAAGCCGCGGCTGTGTCATGTCTCGCACTTCCGTAACCGTCCTGGGTCGTAGTCAACCGTGCGCGGGGATGATATGCCAGCCTGGCGCGCGGGCCGTGCCGGGCCGGGCGGGCCTGGCCGCCACCTGGTCGTTCCCTGCGCGCCCCCGGCGCTCACTGCTTCGCCTGTGCGTTCAGGTACGCCTGAAGGATCTTCACCGCGATCGGTGCGGACGCGTCGGCCCCCAGCCCGCCGCCCTTAACTATGACGCCGACCGCGATCTGCGGGTTGTTCGCCGGTGCGAAGCAGGTGAACACGGCGTCGTCGAGCCCGGTGTTGTTCGCGCCGTTCTGCGCCGTGCCGGTCTTGGCCGCGACGGGGATGTTCGTGAGGGATTTGACGCTGGCGTGCGCAGTGCCGTAGTCCTTCTCGACCACGTTGATCATCATCTGCGACATCTGGGCGGCCACCGTCGGGCTCACGGCCTGGCTCAGCGTCGTGGGCGAGGTGTTGACCAGCGGGGTCAGGTCGGGCGCGGTGACCTTCTGGACCAGGTAGGGGGTCATCAGCGTGCCCTTGTTGGCGATCGCCGCCGAGAACATTGCCTCCTGGAGCGGGGTGACCTGGTCGTTGTACTGGCCGATCGCGGAATAGGCGGTGAATGCCGGGTCATTGCCGGGAATCGGCGGGTACCTGCTCTCGGACACCTGGAGCGGGATCTTCAGGTTCGGGTCGTTCATGCCGAACTTCTCGGCCTGCTGCCTGATGGCGTTGTCGCCGAGTTGCATGCCGAGGTTGCCGAACGCCGTGTTGCAGGAGACGGTGAAGGCGTAGTCGATCGGCACCCTGCCGTTGCCGCAGGGCAGGTTGTCGAAGTTGATCAGCTGCCTGGTGGTACCGGGCAGATTCAGGTTGGTCGGCGCGAACACCGGGGTGCTGGGGGTGTACTTGCCGCCGGGCTTGGAGAAGGCCGTCGAGCTGGTCACCACCTTGAAGGTGGAGCCGGGCGGGAAGGTCTGGTTGATGGCCCGGTTGAGCAGGGGCTGCCCCGGGTCGGACCGGTAGCGGTTGTCGATCCGCTTGAGCTGGGCGCTGTTGAACGTCGCGTACCTGTTCGGGTTGAAGCTCGGGTAGGACGCCAGAGCGAGGATCGCGCCGGTCCGCGGGTCGATCGCGACCGCGCCGCTGGGCAGCCCGCTCTCCTTGAGCGCGTCGTACGCCGCCGACTGGGCGGCCGAGTTGATGGTGAGCTGGACGGTCGCGCCCTTCTTGGGCTTCCCGGTGACGAGGTCGATCAGGTTGTGGACCGTGAGCTGGGGGTCCGACCCGGACAGGAACTTGTCCTCGGTGCGCTCGATGCCGGTGGCGCTGTACAGCGAGTCGTACCCGGTCACCGGCGCGTACACCGCCGGGTCCGGGTAGAACCGCTGGTACTTGTAGATGCCCGTGACGGGCCGTGACTCGGCCATAGTCTGGTTGTCCGCCGTGATGATCGAGCCGCGCTGGTACTGGTACTGCTGGGAGAAGGTCCGGCCGTTCCCGAGCTGCGTGGCCAGGCGGGAGGGCTCAAACGCCTGCACGTAGTTCACTCCAAGCAGCAGCACGATGAACATCAGCAGGGCGACCAGCGAGATCCGGCGCAGCGCGTGGTTCATCCGGCCCTCACCACCTGGGTCATCCCCTCTTCCTGGATCGGCTGCGGGGCGGGCCGGCGGGCGGTGTCGCTGATCCGCATCAGCAGCGCAATCAGCATCCAGCTGGCGACCAGCGAGGAACCGCCCTGGGACAGGAAGGGGGTGGTGATCCCGGTCAGCGGGATGAGCTGGGTGACGCCGCCGACGATGACGAAGACCTGGAGCGCGAGCACGAACGCCAGCCCTCCGGCCAGCAGCTTGGAGAACGGGTCGCGGACCGCCACCGCCGCCCGCAGGCCCCGCTCCACGATTAGGCCGTAGATCAGCAGTATCGCCATGAGGCCGGTGAGACCGAGTTCCTCACCGAAGGCGGTGACGATGAAGTCGCTCTGCACGAGCGGGGTCCAGTACGGCTGGCCGTTCCCGAGGCCGGTGCCGAGCACCCCGCCGAAACCCATCCCGTACAGCCCCTGCACCAGCTGATAGGAGCTGTGGTACACGTTCTGGGGATCGAACGGGTGCAGCCAGATCGTGACCCGCTCCCCGACGTGGGCGAACAGCTTGCTGGCCACGAAGGCGCCGGACAGGAACAGCGCACCGCCGATGAGCAGCCACGACGTGCGCTGAGTGGCGATGTACAGCATGACGAGGAACATGCCGAAGAACAGCGCAGACTGGCCGATGTCGGTCTCGAAGATGAGGATGAGCAGGCTGGCGACCCAGGCGATGACCACCGGTCCGAGATCCCGCGCACGCGGCAGATCGATGCCAAGCACCCGCCGCCCAGCGAGCGAAAGCACGTCCCGCTTGGCGACCAGGTAGCCGGCGAAGAACACGGCCAGCGCCAGCTTGGCGAACTCACCCGGCTGGACGGAGAAGCCGCCGATGCTGATCCACACCTTGGCGCCGTTCACCTCGCTCAGCGAGGCGGGCAGCAGAGCCGGGATGGCCAGCAGCAGCAGCCCGACCGCGCCGAAGGTATAGGTGTAGCGCTGCAGCGTCCGCGGTTCCCTGACCAGCGCGAGCACCGCGATGAACGCGGCCACGCCCACCGTGCTCCACACCACCTGGAGCAGAGTCGTCGAGGGGCTCATCGTGCTGATCAGGCGCCCCGGGTTGCCATCGCGCCCGGACTGCTGCAGCCGGTAGATCATCACGATGCCCAGGCCGTTCAGCAGCGCGGCCAGCGGCAGCATCAGCGGGTCCGCCCACGGGGCGAGCCAGCGGATCGCCAGGTGCGCCAGCAGCATGAGGACGGCGAAGGCGAGCCCGTAGCCCGCGATCCCGGCCGGGACCCGGCCGGTCATGCTCAGGCCGACGCTGGCGTAGGCGAACAGCACCACGGCGACCGCGAACACCAGCATGGCGAGCTCGGTCCGGCGCCGCCCGCGTGGCATCGGCACCTGCCGGTCCTGGGCCGGCCGCAGCGGCGCGCGGACCGCCCCGGTACCGGGCGGATCACCTGGCGGGCCTGGGGTCACCACCGCGCTCACGGTGACGTCCCGGTCCCAGGCGCCTTGGGGCAGTCCCCCAGGCTGGGCGCTGTCCCGGACGGCTTGGCCGGCGGCCTGGCGACAACCTTGCCTGCCTTGTTCCTCACCGGCTGGGTCGTGTGGTGCTTCTTCTTGTACGCGGCGAGCTCGGTGGCGTATTTGTGCACCTTGTCGCGGTAGGCGCGGATCGCGGCATATTTCGTCTGGCACGCCTGGTAGTCGCTGCGGATGTTCCCCACGATGCGCTGGGCGTGAGCCAGGCTGGTAGCGGAGATCGTGGAGCGGATCAGTCCCTGATCGGTGACCGGCACGGCGGCCAGGGGAATTCCCGTCCGCTGGTAGACCCGGGACAGTTTCAGCCCGGCGACGTTCTGGTTGATCCCATGGAAGATGGCGACCCGGCCCGCATCTTCGCCCACGTAGTACTGCGTCTGGGTGTAACGCCATCCCGCGTACCCGGCCCCGATGATCACAAGGAGCAGGAGGGCGAGCAGGGCCTTCACGATCGGCCAGCGCCGCCGGACCCGCTCCTCGGGCTCGGTGCCATCAGCGGCGGCGGCCTCGTCCACGGCTGCCCCGCCGGCGGCGCGGGGCACCGGGTCGTCGTGGGCGATCACGACGGCCGCCTGCGGGGCGGTCTGGGTCAGCACGTGGGTACGGCCGGCAGTGCCGTCGGCGCGCATCATGGACCGGCCGCCGCCGTTGGAGGCGGCACCCGCGAGCACCGACACCTCGCTGGGCGGCCGGACGGCGGTCGCGCTGTCCACCACGTCCGCGACGATGCAGGTGATGTTGTCCGGGCCACCGCCCGTGATCGCCAGCTCGACCAGCTGGCGCACGGCATCGTCCGGTTCCGCGACGGTGGCCAGCGTCCGGTGCAGGACCGGCTCACTCACCACGCCCGACAGGCCGTCGGAGCACAGCAGGTAGCGGTCGCCCACCTGCGCCTCGCGCATCGAAAGGTCCGGCACGACGTCGTTGCTTCCATCAAGCGCGCGCAGCAGCAGCGACCGCTGCGGGTGGGTGGCGGCCTCAGCCGGGCTGATCCGGCCGTCGTCGACCAGCGACTGGACGAGCGTGTGATCGTGCGTGATCTGCTGGAGCTCGCCGCCCGACAGCAGGTAGGCGCGGGAGTCCCCGATGTGGCACAGGGCGGCCCTGGTTCCCGACCAGAGCATGGCGGTGAGCGTCGTGCCCATGCCCCCGATCGAGGGATCGGCCGCCACCATGTCATGCAGGATTTGATTTGCCCTGGCCACCGCGTCGGCGAGCGCATCAAGCAACTCGCTCGCGGGCAGGTCCTCGTCGAGGTCGGTGAGCGCGGCGATGGCCACGGCGCTGGCGACCTCGCCCGCCGCATGCCCGCCCATGCCGTCGGCGACCGCCAGCAGGCGCGGGCCCACGTATGCCGAGTCCTCGTTCCCCTCGCGGAGGAGACCGACGTCTGAGCGGACCGCATAGCGGAGTGCAAGTGTCATCTGCGCAGTTCCAGAACGGTCTTGCCAATGCGGATCGGCACGCCCGCAGGCACCGGCGTCGGCTGGGTCACCTTCTGCCGGTCCAGGTACGTGCCGTTGGTCGATCCGAGGTCCTCAACGATCCACTGGCCGTTCTGGGGGAACAACCGGGCATGCCGACTCGAAGCGTAATCATCGGACAGTACCAGAGTTGCGTCATTGGCCCGCCCGATGGTGATCTGCTGGTCCGCCAGCCCGATGGATGTGCCCACGAGGGAACCTCCGGTCACCAGCAACCGCTGCGGCGCCCCGCGCGCGGCCCGCCCGGGGCGGGCGGGCCGCGCCACCTTGGCCCGCTGCGCCTTCTGCTGGCGGCGCTGCTGACGGCTGGAGACCACGGGGCCGAACAGGTCCGTGCGCACCACACCCACTGCCGCGATCACGAACAGCCACAGGACCGCCAGGAAGGCGACCCTGATCAAGGTGAGGGTGAGCGCGTTCATCGGGTCATGTGTCCTCGCGTCGCCGTGGCCACCGGGCTGCCGGGACGCCGGCCGCCGGGACGCTGGTTGTCTTCACTGTGGTCCCTGCTGGAGGTCAGTAGATGCCATCCCGGCGGAACACCAGGGTCGTGCGGCCGAGCGTGATGCGCGTGCCGTCGGTGAGTGTGACCCGCCTGACCGGCTCGCCGTTGACGAACGTGCCGTTGGTGGATCCTAGATCGACGAGGACGACCTCGTCGTCTTCCACCCGCAGCTCTGCATGGTGGCGGGACACCCCGGGGTCGACGAGCCGCAGATCGCAGTCGGTGCCCCGGCCGAGCATGGTCACCGGCGCGGTGAGTTCGTAGGTGCGCTGCATGCTGCCGTCCGCCCCCGGCTCGGGGCCGGAGACCAGCAGCCTTGGCCGCCCCGCGAAGGCCCCGGGCGGGCGCGGCAGGTCAGTGGCGGGTCGCCGGATCTCCCCGCCCTCGACCGTGGTGCCCCGGATCACGCCGGACCGGATGCGGAAGGTGCCTGTGGTCAGGTCCGGCAGGCCCTCGAAGCGCATCCGCACCGGGCCCACGAAGGAGTAGCCCTGCTCCTTGGCGTGCTCGCGGGCCAGCGTGGCAAGCTCGATACCGAGGTTGTCCGCGTAGACCTGCAGACGCTGATAGTCGGTCTCCGACAGTTCCACCACGAAATCGTTTGGTACCAGCGTTCTGCCCTGTGCCACGATCGCGGCGCGGTCATCCATCTCACGCTGCACCGCGCTGGCGATCTCCACCGGCTCGAGCTCGGATTTGAACGCCCGCGCGAAGGCCCCCTCGACCATGCCTTCAAGCCTCCGCTCGAAACGCTGTAGCACTCCCACCCCCGGGCACCTCCTTCCCCTGCTCGCATCCGATCGTATCGGCGGTGAGGGCCAGTTTGGCGACGTGCTAACCTGACTCGTTGCCCGGGCGGGTGGCGGAACGGCAGACGCGCACGGTTCAGGTCCGTGTGTCCGAAAGGACGTGAGGGTTCAAATCCCTCCTCGCCCACTCGGCACGCTGGCCCGAGCCTATGTACCCACGGCACACGCGCTAACCCGAGTATGCGGCGCTCGGCATGCCACTGTGCCCCCGAAGCTACAGTTTCCCACCACTGGTCGCCTGTTTGGGACCACCAGCTTGCTCGTCACCGGTACGCCGGCCCCGGCCGGCACGGCGGTCAGGACCGGGTCAGGGCACGACGATGACGGGGCAGTGCGCGTGCCGGGCCAGCCAGCCCGGGACGGAGCCAGCCACATGATGCCAGCGGTGCGCCGGCGCGCCGATGACGAGTGCGTCCGCGGCGGATTCGTCGGCCGTGGCGGCCAGTTCCCTCGCCGGACTGCCGCGCCGGGTGACCAGGCGTACCTCGATGCCGGTCCGGTCGCAGACCTCGTCGAGCTCGGCGAGCAGCCAGCGCTCGGTTTCCGAGCGGTCCCGCATCGCGCCGATCACCTGGCCGGTCAGCGGCTCGCAGTAGACCCCCGGCGGGCACACGTAGGCCACCAGCAGCGGCCGGTGGAGGCGCCGCGACAGGCCCGCGGCGTAGGCCAGCGCATGGCGGCTCGACGGCGAGCCGTCATAACCGGCCACGACCGGATGGTGGAGGGCGTCGGCCGCTCCGTGTCCCGGCTCCTCTTTGCGGGCCGGCCGCCGCGGGCGGTCGGGCTGGCCCGGAAGAGGCGAAGACTCTGCCTGGTCCATGGGCATCTCGTCCTTATAGGTCCATGCTCCGCGCGCAGCGACACTTC
Organism: Streptosporangiaceae bacterium; assembly: GCA_036005525.1. Classification (GTDB taxonomy): domain Bacteria; phylum Actinomycetota; class Actinomycetes; order Streptosporangiales; family Streptosporangiaceae; genus UBA9676. Next base: position 18,279 of record DASYQM010000427.1, on the reverse strand, counting down.
CGCAATCTATGTTAGTTTTGTTATAGCAACTAATACGGCCAGGACTGCCTGATCAGGACCTACTGCCCCACTCGTCGGGACCTATTGCCCGGACACGGCAGAATCGTTTTGTGCCTGAACTACCTGAGGTCGAGTCGCTTGCCATCTTCCTCCGCGAGCGGGCTGTCGGCCGCATCATTGACTGGGCCGCGAGCGCCTCGTTCGCCGTGCTCAAGACGTACCAGCCCGATCTGGGCGTGCTCACGGGCCGGGAGATCACCGGCGCCGGGCGCCATGGCAAGTTCCTCGACCTGGTGATCATGCCGGCGGACGGGGTTCCGGTCGTGCCGGGCCCGGCCGGTGAGCTGCACCTGATCGCCCATCTCGCGCGCGCGGGCTGGCTTCGCTGGCGGGACGACCTGCCCGGCAAGCCGCCCGGGCCGGGCAAGAGCCCGCTCGCGTTCCGGCTCAGGCTTCGCGACGGCAGCGGCTTCGACCTGACCGAGGCGGGCACACGCAAGCGGCTGGCGGTCTACCTGGTGGAGGATCCCGCCCAGGTGCCGGGGATCTCGTCGCTCGGCCCGGACCCGCTGGCGGACTCCTTCACGGCCGAGACGCTGGCCGGGCTGCTCGCGGGCCGCCGCACCCAGATCAAGGGCGTGCTCAGGGATCAGAAGATCATCGCGGGGATCGGCAACGCCTACTCCGACGAGGTGCTGCACGCGGCGAAGATGTCCCCCTTCAAGCTGGCGGCCAGCCTCACCCCCGATGAGGTCGCCGGGCTGTATACGGCGATGCGAGGCGCCCTCAAGGAGGCGGTGGCCCGGTCGGCCGGGCTGGCCGCCGGTGAGCTCAAGGCGGAGAAGAAGGCGGGCCTGCGCGTGCACGGCCGGGCGGGCCAGCCCTGCCCGGTCTGCGGCGACACCGTGCGCGAGGTTTCCTTCGCCGACTCCGCGCTCCAGTACTGCCCGACCTGCCAGACTGACGGCAAGCCGCTGGCCGACCGCCGGCTCTCCCGGCTGCTCAAGTAGCGCCTGCTCGACCGCGCGCGGGCGCCCCGGGCGTAACGGGCTGGACCGGGCGCGGGCGCCGTGGGCGTGACAAGCTCGGCCGGGCGCGCGGACGCCCCGGGCGTAACGGACCGGCCGGCCGCGTCGTTTCCCCCGGGTGCGGTGCTTGCTGGCACAACGACGCCATTGATCACGTACGATCGCTGCCCGGCAGCGGGACGAGGAGCGGGCCATGACGCGGAGGCGCCGGGCTGTGTGGGGACTCGGAGCAGCCGCCGCGGTGGCCGGCCTCGCGCTGACCGGCGTGGTGGCCCTGCCCACGGCGGTGACCGACAGTTCGCCCGCCGTGACGGCCCGGCATGACGGCCCGGCGGCCGCGGTAGCCGCGGTGGCCGCGGCCGCCAGCCGGGTAGCCGCGGCCGCCGGCCGGGCAGCCGCCGCGTCGGCGTCCCCCGCCAGGACGCACTCGGCGCATCGCTCCAACGTCGGTAACACCCACTCGCCGCGGCTGTTGCACCAGCTCGCGGGCCCGGCCGGCGCCAGCGGCCCGGTCATCAACGGGGCCAAGGCGGCGGCGACGGCCGGGCCGGTCAACGGCGCGGCTCAGGGCGTGGACGTGGCGTCGCATCAGCACGACAACGGGCCGATCGACTGGCAGCAGGTCGCCGCCGCCGGCATCAAGTTCGCGGCGGTCAAGGTCACCGAGGGCGCCTACTACAGGAACCCGCTCGCAGCGTCCGACCTTGCCGACGCGCAGGCCGCGGGCCTGACCACGGTCGGCTACGCGTTCGCCATCCCGAACGGCGGCAGCAGCGGCACGACGCAGTTCTCTGCCGACCCGAAGGTGCAGGCGGATGACCTCATCAGCGCCCTGCCCAGTCCCGCGCCGGTCATGCTGGACATCGAGTACGACCCGTACGCCGGTCCGCTGCCCGATGGCGACGGCACCACAGGGATCTGTTACGGCCTCAGCCAGGCCAAAATGGTGAGCTGGATCGCCGCCTTCGACGCGGAAGTCCTGGCCAAGACAGGCAGGCTCCCGATCATCTACACCACGCGGGACTGGTGGAGCACGTGCACCGGCGGCAGCACCGCGTTCGGGCAGACCCCGATCTGGCCGGCCGACTACTCCAGTTCCGGTAACCCGGTGCTCCCGGCCGGCTGGAGCACCTGGAACCTCTGGCAGTACACGAGCACGGGGACGGTGAGCGGGATCTCCGGCAACGTCGATCTCGACCAGCTCAACCCTGCCCTGATCACCCTGCTGAACGGCGGCGACCGGGCGACCGTGGCCGGCTCGACGATCATGCGCAGCCAGGTGACGCCGTTCACCGTCGCTCCGGCCCCGTCACTCACCTACGGTGTAACCGGCCTGCCCGCCGGCCTGAGCATCGCCCCGTCCACCGGGATGATCGCCGGCTGGCCGGACAAGCCCGGCACCTACCACCCGGTCGTGACCGCGACCGACAGCAACAACACCGCGGGGTCCGTCCCGTTCACGTGGACCGTGACCGCAGCGCCAAACAGCGGGCCGACCGGGCCGGTGCGCCTGAACCTGGGCGGCAAGTGCCTGGACGACAGCGGCAACAAGACCGCCAACGGCACCAGGGTGGCCATCTGGACCTGCAACGGTTCCGCCGCGCAGAGGTGGACCGTGGTGAAGGACGACACGATCCGGATCCATGGCAAGTGCCTGCGGGCCCGGAGCGCTGCAAGCGGAACGCTCGCGGACCTGTACACCTGCAACGGCAGCACCGCGCAGCGGTGGCAGCTCCAGACCGGAGGGGAACTGGTCAACCCGCGGTCCCGCCTGTGCCTGACCGACCCGGGGAGCAGTACCACGAACGGCAAGCAGCTGAAGATCCTGTCCTGCCAGGGAGGCGCGAACCAGAAATGGCTGCTGCCCGCCGGGCCGATCGTGTCCGGGATCCCGGGCAAGTGCCTGGATGACAGCGGGAACGGCACCGCCAACGGAACCAAGATCGTCATATCGGCCTGCAACAACAGCGCCGAGCAGAAGTGGGTGGCCGAGCCCGGGGGCACGGTGCGGATTCACGGCAAGTGCCTGGACGTCAGCACCACCAACGCGATCCTCCACACCTGCAACGGCAGCGCGGCGCAGCAGTGGCAGATCAACCCGGACGGCCCAGGGACCATGCTGGAGAACCCGGGGTCCGGCTGCCTGGCCGGCCCCGACGACAGCACCGCCGACGGCACTCAGGCCGTGATACTCAGCTGCTCCACCGCCGATCCCGGCATGGCCTGGCGTGTTCATTAGCCAGCTGGCCTGGCAGTGTTTGGCGGGCCGGGCCAGCCTGGCGATGGCACGATGAGACCGTGGCAAAACGACGGGCGGCCGCCGGCCGGGACCGGGTGGACGCGACGGCACGCGCTGTTGTGGAAAGCGCGGCCGACGCGATCATCGCGTTCGGCACGGACCGCACCGTCCTGCTCTGGAACCCGGCCGCCGAGCGCATGTTCGGCTGGAGCGCGGCCGAAGTCCTCGGCACCGAGCCGCCGATCATCCCGGAGGAACTGGCGGCCGAGCACAACGCGGTCCTGGAACGCATCCGGGCGGGCGGCCAGATCTCCTTCGCCACCCGCCGCGCCTGCAAGGATGGCACCCTGCTCGACCTGCGCATCGACATCAGCGCGCTGCGGGACCCGGCCGGGGAGGTGATCGGCTGGGTCAACGTCTGCCACCGGACCGGCGCTGACCAGGCCGCCAGGAACTACATGGCGCAGCGCGCCCGGGTTGTGCGCAAGCTCGGGGACGTCGTCGCCGACATGACCGCCCAGCGTGATCTGGAGGCGGTGCTTGACCGCATCGCCGCCAGCCTGTGCCAGCTGACCGGGGCGGACGCAGGCGGGTTCGTCCTCATCGAGGAGGACCGGCTGCGCCTGGTGAGCATGGACGGGCTCCCGGTGGGCCTGCGCGGCCGCACCGCCGACCTGGGCGCCAGCCTGGTCGGCCAGCTGCTGCGGTCGGGCCGGACCGTGATGATGGCCACCGACGAAGCGGGCGGTTTCCATGACCTGATCTGGTCCGCACTGCCGGGGCTGCACACCATCGCGCTGGCACTGTCACACATGGGAGACCGCCCGTACGGTGCCCTCTACGCCCTCTACAGCCACCGCAAGGTCGGGCACGTCGAGCTGGAACTGCTGGAGCTGCTGGCCGGGCACGCGGGCGTCGCGCTCACCAACGCCATGGCGTTCGAGGAAGTGGTCCGGCAGCGCGCACACGAGCGGGCGGTCATCGACGCCAGCGCCGACGGCATCGCCGTGCTCGACCCGGGCGGGCTGATCCGGCAGTGGAACCCGGCGGCGCACAAGCTGACCGGGATGTCCGCGGACGAGGTCGCCGGCAAGCAGCCGCCGTTCCCGGTGCCCGAGCCCGGCGGGCCCACGCTGACCTACCGGCTTCCCAGCGGGCGCTGGCTTGAGGTGATGTGCAACGGGCTGGACGGCAAGCAGGAGCAGGTCGTCGACTTCCGTGACGTGACCGCGGCGAAGGAGCTTGAGGAAGCCAAAGACCTGTTCCTCGCCACCACGAGTCACGAGCTGCGGACTCCGATCACCGTGGTGCAGGGTTTCGCCAGCACCCTGGCCAGCCGGTGGGACAAGCTGTCCGACGCCGAACGGCGCAGCGCCGTGCAGACCATCGCCGAGCGGGCGGGGTCGCTCGGCCAGCTGGTGGAGCAGCTGCTGCTCGGCTCGCGCGTGGGCGCCGACCAGCTCACCGTGACGAACGGGGCGTTCGACCTGGCGCAGCTGCTGCGTGGCGCGGCAGTGGCATTCCGGCCGCTGTCCGAGCGCCACCAGCTGACCGCCGACATCCCCGGCGACCTTCCGCCGGCGCATGGCGACGTGACCGCGACGGACGTCATCGTCGGGCAGCTGCTGGAGAACGCCTACAAGTACTCACCGGACGGCGGGGCGGTCATCGTGTCCGCCCGCCCGGCCGGCGAGTGGGTCGAGGTCACGGTCGACGACGAGGGCATCGGCATCGCGCCGGGTGAGCACGAGCGCATCTTCGAGCGGTTCGTGCAGGGTGAGGCGGGGGACCGGCGCCGCTTCGGCGGCATCGGGCTCGGGCTCTACATCGTGCGGCAGCTCGCCCGGGCGCAGGGCGGCGAGGTCACCGCCAGTTCCCGGGCAGCTGGCGGCACCCGGATGAAGCTGCAGCTGCGCCGGGCGGACCCGGCTTCCTGATCCCGCGCCTGCCACGCCGGCCTGACCGGCGCCCGGCGTGATCCGGCGGCGCGGGGCTGGCCCGGCGGCTGACCCGAGTGGCGGGCTGACCCAGTGGCGCGGGCTGACCCAGTGGGCCGCCTGCCGGTCCCCGGGGGCCGTCAGGTCGTGGCGGGCTCGCGGACCATGGGCTCGCCGCCGGTCGCGGCCAGGTAGGCGTCGATGATCGCCGGGACGTCATCGCCGGCCCGCACGATCTGCCCCTTCTCGAGCCAGATCACGCGGTTACAGGTCTCCTCGATCTGCGCCATGCTGTGCGCGACGATGAAGACGGTCCCGGCCTGGGCGCGCAGCTCCTCGATCCGCTCGCGGCTCCGGACGCGGAACTCCGCGTCCCCGGTGACGAGCGCCTCGTCAACGAGCAGGATGTCATGGCTCCGGGCGGAGGCGATGGCGAAACGCAGCCGTGAGCCCATGCCGGTCGAGTAGGCGCGCATCGGCAGGTTGATGAAGTCCCCGACCCCGGAGAAGTCGACGATGCCCTGATACCGGTCCTTGATCTCCCGCGGGGTCATGCCCATCGCCAGGCCGCAGACGACCACGTTGCGGTCGCCGGTGAGGTCGTCCAGCAGCGCCGCGTTGACGCCGAGCAGCGAGGCGTGGCCGGTGGTGTAGACGGCGCCCTGGTCCGGGGGGAGCAGGCCGGCGATCGCGCGCAGCAGGGTGGACTTGCCGGAGCCGTTCCGGCCGATAACGCCGACGGCGTCGCCGCGGTTGGCCACGAACGAGATGCCCCGGATCGCGTGCACCTCGCGCACCGACGGGCGCCGCTGCCGCCGCAGCATCCGCAGGAAGGCGGTCGCGGCCGTGCCCCGGTCCCGCGCCGAGCCGAACACGCGGTAGACGATGTGCAGATCGTCGACCACGACCACTGGTTCTGCCGCCTGTTCAGCCACGGCCGTAGGTCACCTCCGCCCGCCAGAAGACGAAGAAACCGATGATGACCGCGAGCAGCGCCCATCCGACGCCAAAGAGCCACAGGCTCGAGTTGGGGACGACGAGGTGACAGTGATCGAGCAGCGCCGGGTGCGGCGTGATGTGCAGGGACTTGCTGCCGACGGCGAGCTGGCACAGTTGGTGGCTGTAGGGCTGGTACGAGCCGATCTCGTTCCGCAGCGACTCCAGCAGCGAGTTCCTGACCAGTGCGATATAGACCGCGGCGGGGTTGATCTGCAGCAGATAGCTCAGCTTCTCGTGCAGGTAGAGGGTCTTCAGCGCGGGGATGAAGAACATGACCCCGGAGATATACAGCCACGTCCGCACGATGAACGGGATCAGCTGGCTGACATCCTCCACGCCCGCGCCGATGCGCGCGAGGATGAGCCCGACACCGACGTTGAACAGGCTCTGCAGCGCGATCACGGGCACGGCGAGCAGCCAGTACCAGGTGAGCGGCTCGCCGAAGCCGAGCACGATCACGACCAGCACGACCATGGAGATGAGCATCTGCTGCAGCTCGATGAGGATGTAAGCCAGCGGCAGGCAGGCGCGGGGGAAGTGCAGGGCCCGGATCAGCGGCAGGCTGTCGTTGATCACCCGCGACGCGATGATGAACGAGCGCTGGGTGAAGTTGAAGATGAAGATGCCGGTGACCAGGAAGGGGATGAAGTTGGGTACCCCGCGCTTGGTGTCCAGGATCACGCCGAAGATCAGGAAGTAGACGGCGGCGTTCAGCAGCGGGGTGAGGATCTGCCACACCTGGCCGAGCCGGGCCTCGCTGTACATCGCGACGTTGCGCGCGGTCGCGAAGGCCACGATGAAGTGACGCCGCTGCCATAGCTGCTTCAGGTAGGCCAGCGCGGGCGGGCGCGCGGCGCTCGGCTTGAGCCCATGGCGAGCGGCGAACTTGGGCAGCGGCTCGTCCGGCAGCAGTCCCTGCCGCTCGGGCGCCGTCGCGGTGGTGGTCCCGTCGGCGCTGTTCAGGGCGCCGGGCGCGTTCAGCGTGCCCTGCCCTCCGCGCCGGCTCGCGCGACCTCGCTCGCTCACAGCGGCGAGCCTACGGCCCGCGGGCGGCTGGGAGCGTGCGCCCTGCCCGACTCGGCGCGCGCGGTCCCGCGCCCGGTTGCGCGGAACCTGGCCCCCACCGCGGCGGTGGGGCCCGTGCCGGGCGCCCGTGAGTTGTACGGCGCAACTCTCATGTGGCGACTGTACCATCGGGGGAGTTGTACGGTACAACTGTGCATGTGGACCCTTCGACGGAGGACCTCGACCGGCTCCTCGCGCGATTGCTGCGCGTGGTGAGCCCCGCCGCCGTGCCGGGGGCCGCGGCCGGCGCCGCGGCAGACGGGGACAAGCAGGCTGTCACGGAGCATACTGCCGCAGCCGAAGCGGGTTTCCCCGCAGTGTCCACTTCGGAGGCCCGTGCCCTGATCGAGCTGCTCACGGCGCGGGGCATCGCGCAGGGCCAGCTCGCCACCCTGCTAGGCCTGGAGAAGAGCACCGTGAGCAGGCTGGCCGCGGGCCTGGAGCGCAAAGGCTGGCTCCGGCGCGGGCGGGACGAGGAGAACCAGCGCTTCATGCGCCTCTACCTCACCCCAGAAGGGCGCGAGATCGCGGCCCAGGTGTGGCAGGCGTGGCAGTCACGTCAGGCGCGGATCCTGGCGGGCCTGTCGGCCGAGGAGCGCGCCGGCCTCGCCACCGGGCTCCGCGGCCTGGTCCGCGGCCTGGCGGCCGAGGGCCTGCTCGGGGACGCCGCCGCGCCCGGCCCGCCTGGCTCGCCAGGTCCACCCGGCCCGCCCGGCACCACGGCGCCGCCCGAGACGCGCCGGTACACCGAAACGCCATCCGCCCGGTAGGCCAGACGGAATCCGGTGGCGGGCAGGAACCCCCTGAGCTCGGGCAGGAACGGCCGGGTGGCTGCGCTGTGCATCCAGACAAGCACCCAGCCGACATGCATCAGCCGCGCGCTGCGCCGCGCCGCACCGAGCTGTGCGGGTGTGTTCGGCCGCAGGCCCGCCTGAAGTCTCAGCAGCGCAGCGTAGAAGGGGCGCTTGGCGATCCCGGCCAGCGTCGTGGAGGGGATCCGGGACGCGTAGCCGTCGGCGAGCGGATGGCCGTCGGCGGCGGCCAGGACCATGCTCTCCGGCGGAAACGGGCTGCCAGCCACCGGCAGGCCACCTCGGATACCAAACGGAACGTCCACCACGATCGAGTGCGAATGGTCGGCCGCGATCGGTGCGTCCAGGCCCGGCAGGGCGGTCGGCATTACGCCGATCGGCCACATTCGGGTGGTGAGATTGCCCGACCAGCCCGCCTCCATAACGCCCAGCGCGAGCAGCACGACGAGCACCGGGCGGGCGTGTGCGCCGAGCCAGTTGACCGCCGCTCCGGCAAGCAGGGCGGCGGCCACGAGCCCGAGCTCGGTGAACCGGGCGGCTTCCCGGAAGTTGGCCAGGCCCGGAAGCCGGACGAACCACGTGAACGGCATGAGCGCGGACATGCGCACCCCGTCCCACTTCAGCGTCACCGGGTGGTAGGCGCGGTCCAGGATCCACGGCACCGGGCCGAGGGCGAGCACGGAACAGCCGAGCCAGAGCAGCCCTAGCTGCCGGGTACCGGGCCGATGCCACGCGGTCACCAGCCCCACCAGCGCGGCCAGGCTCACGATCAGCCCATAGCCGATCACCACCCACCCGGCCCGGCCCTGGTAATACAGCGCCGCCAGGCTCGACAGGCCGTATGCGGCCAGCCGGGGTGATGGCGCGAACATCTGAATCAGGCCAGCACCGGACCCGCTGTAGTCGTGGAACATGACGTAGGGCGGGGTCCACGCCCCTCCGCTGGCCGTTTGCCACATCATGGCGATGATCTGCGGGCTGGCGGCGAGGGCGGCGACCGCGGTACACACGGCGGCGAGCCGCAGCCGGGCGGGCCGGCATGGCCGTCCCGGCCCGCCCGGGCGCGCGAGCCAGGGGATCATGATCAGGCCCGCCAGGATGGCCGCCAGCACCGACGACTCCTGATCGGTGAGCAGGGCCGCGCCGAGGACCAGCCCGAGGACGGCGGCCTGGCGGCGGCCCGGGGTGCGGCGCAGGCGGACCGCTGCCGCCAGGGTCAGCGGCAGGAACAGCGCCCCGAGCGCCAGGTTCACCTGGTACCAGCTGCGCCAGGCGAGGTTGGACGACAGGCCGAAGAACGCGCCCGCGGCGATCGCCCCGAAACCAGTCGGCAGCCACAGCCGGGCGGCCCGGTACATGGCGTAGCACAGCACGCCTGGGCAGGCGATGGACAGCAGGTTGTAGGACGCGCTCGGGCCGAAGAGAAGCGTGACCGGGGTCAGCAGCAGCCCCGACAGCGGCATCAGCGTGTGGTAGGCCAGTTGGGTGCCGACGGGGGCCGCGAGGAAGCTTGTGGCCCACGGATCGCCGAGGTGGGTCACCTGCCGGGCAACCCACCAGAACCCCCAGACGTAGGCGGCGGCGTCGCGTGTCGACGGCAGGGCACCGGCCAGGTAGGTCACCCTGGGCCAGGTGACGGCGATCCCCGCGGCCAGATAGCACGTGAACAGCCCCAGCTGCCGGGCAAGCCGGGACGAGGCCGGACGTCTGCTGGCGGGGGGTGGGGCCGTGTCGGCACGGGTCGGGGGCGTGCCGACAGGGCTGGGGGCGCACTGGCCAATGCTGGGCCTCCGTCGGGCGGGCCCGGGCGCGTGCCGGGCGGCGCTTGGGCCAGTCGCGCGAGCGGCAGGGTTTCCGCATCCGCGCGATCGCCGGCGTACGCGGGATCGGAATTCACAGGGTCGGCTGTGCCGGTGCCGCCCCGCCCGGGCTGGCTGCGACCCTCCCGGTCCATCCGCTCCCCGTGCCCCCATCTCCTATCCGGCCATATCTGCGGCCGGGGCTGGTAGCAATTTCGTCTGGAGTTTTTCACGCACCGCGGAAGGGGCCGGTTATGACATTGACAAGCTTTGGTCATAATCGGAGCTGGCCCCGAAACTGGCCTGCAACCGGGTCTCACAGCTGACTTTGCCCGGAGATGGACCACGTACCAGCGCATCCATCCAGGGAGGCGGGCCTGCGGTGGCGTAAGTTGCGCTACCTTTGCGCAAATCGGCAGCAATAGATCTATATGGCAGATCTATGCCATGTCCGGGCCGTTGTCAGCAGGAGCCGTGCCGGTACACGAGCACGTTGCCGTCCCGGTAGCAATAGCTGAATCCGGTGGCCTTGAAGTAGGCGAGGACGAAGCCGCTGATGCTGATGTTCCGCTTCCATACCACGGCCCACCCGACGTTCATGCGGCTGGCGTCCCGCCGGGCCGCCGCCAGCTGGGCCGGGGACAGCTTGAGCTGGCTCAGCGGCGCTACCCCGACCGTCAGGGGACAGCCCGTGGCCTCCTCCTGGTGGCCCGGGCGCAAGGTTCCGGGTGCCGGCAGCGCCCAGGGGCAGACCATCGGCCTTTGATGCTGCATGAGGTTCAGGTAGCGGTAGAAGGGATGCGCCTCGATCGCGCTGATGGCGTACTTCGGGGATCGTGAGGTGTAGGCGATCGCCCGCGGGTGACCGTCGGCCGTGGCCATCACCAGCGCCTTGGCGAAGAAGGGCGAGCCGTAGACGGGGATCCCGCCCCGCAGGCCGAACGGGATGTCCACCACGATCGAGCCCGAATGGTCGGCCGCGATCCTGGCGTCCACCTTCGGGTAGCTGGTCGGCATCGAGCGGACCTTCGCGTTGCCGGAGTAACCGGCCTCCAGGATCCCGAGCGCCAGCACCACCACCAGCACCGGCTTCGCGTGGTAGCGGAACCAGTTCACCGCCGCCCCGGCGAGCAGGGCCGCCGGAAGCAGCCCGAGGATCGCCAGCCGGTCCGCATTGCGGAAGCTGGCCAAGCCCGGTATCCGGACGAACCAGGTGTAGGGCATGAGCGCCGATACCCGCACCCCGTGCCATATCTGGGCCAGCGGCACGTACTGGTGCTTGCCGATCCACAGCGAGGTGCCCAGCGCGAGCACGGCGCACCCGGCCCACAGCGCGGCCAGCAGCCAGGCACTGCGGCGGCGCCAGGACACGGCCAGGCCAAACAGTGCGAGGACGGTCAGGACCGTGCCGAACATCGGCAGTCCCTCGTTGTCCCTGCCATGCAGGAACGGCCCGGCCAGGCCGTCAAGCCCGAAGTCGGCCACCCGGGGGGTCGGGGTGAACATGCCGGGCAGCCCGATGCCGTACTGCTTGTAGGACACGGCGAGCAGATGCGGGTCGATGGCCAGCCCGCCGCGCGCATGCGCGAACACGGCCTCCTGGGCCATGGCCAGGAGCTGCGGGCTCGCCAGCACGGTCCCGATCACGACCGCCAGCGCGGCTGGCCGCAGCTTGGCCCACGAGGGGTGGCGCACCAGCCACGGCAGCAGCGTCAGCCCGGTCACGATCGCCGCCAGCACCGCCGACTCCTGGTCGGTTAGCACGGCTGCGCCCATGACCAGGCCCAGGATGACGGCCTGCCGGAGGCCCGGGGTGCGGCGCAGGCGCACCGACGCCTCCAGCGCCATCGGCAGGAACACCGCCCCGAGCGCGATGTTCACGTGGTACCAGTCCTGCTGGGTGAGCATGGCCGACAGGCCAAAGAACGCCCCGGCGGCGATCGCGCCGGTGGCCGAGGGCAGCCACAGCCGGGCCGCCCGGTACATCGCGTAACACAGCAGCCCGGGGGTGATCAGGACCAGCAGGTTGTAGGAGGCGCTGGGGCCGAAAATGAGAGTGACCGGGGTCAGCAGCAGTCCCGGCAGCGGTATCAGGGTGTGGAACCCGAGCTGGACCCCGACCGGCGCGGCCATCTGGCTGGTGAACCAGGGGTTCCCCAGGTGGGTCACCTGGTGGGCCACCCACCAGAAGCCCCACACGTAGCTGGCGGTGTCACGCGATGACGGCAGGCGGCCATTGGGCAGGTCGGTCGCCAGAGGCCAGGTGACGGCCACGCCGGCGGCCATGAAGACAAGGAGCAGGACAGCGTGGCGCACCGCCAGGTGCGCGGCGATTCTCCGCACCCGCGACGCTCCCGCCCGGCCCGGCCCGGCTGCTGGCCGCCCCGGCGCCTGGGCTGCGACGTCCAACGTTCCCGCGCTGGCAGGGACCGCCTGAGCAGACCGATCGTGCTCGGCCCGTTCCATCAGGTCACCTCGTCCAGCCATGTCATCGGGCCGGTGCCCGTCCCCGCTGCAGAGCCACCCCATGCTACCGGGATCGCCGGACCCCGCCCGCAATGCTGCCGAGGCGTTCCCAGAGGGACTGACGGTGCCGCAGGGACGGCGGTTTCCGGGATGGGCTGACGGGGCATCTCCCGGTGGTATCCGGGTCCGGCCAGGAGCTGGCGCGCAGGAGGTGAGTACGTCGAGCGTCGTGCTGCTGCCGCACGCTCCTGCCAGCGTCGTCACCGCACGCTGGCAGATCAGCGCCCACCTGCGCGAGGCGGGCGTCGTCCGCCCGGCGATCGGCGACGCCGCCGTCGTGGTGAGCGAGCTGCTCACCAACGCGATCATGCACGCCAGGCCGCTGCCCGGCGCCCGGGTGCTCGTGGCCTGGGCGCTGCGTGAAGGGTCGCTCGAGGTGGCCGTGAGCGATGGCGGCAGCATGACCCTGCCACGGGCCGCGCAGCCGTCGCTCTCCTCGATAGGAGGCCGTGGCCTGGCCATCGTCGAGCAGCTGTCCTGCCGGTGGGGCGCCCTGGCCAGCGACTTCGGGCTCACGGTCTGGGCTGTCCTGCCGGTGCCCGGCGATGGCCGGGCACCTGGCCCCGCCATGGGCGCCCACTCCGGCGGCGCCGCAGCTGCGGGCCGCCACCGGGCGTAACAGATCAGCAGCGATCATGCTCCCCGTTCGCGGGCTGCCCGGCCCGCGTCCTGCCGACGATGTGGTCTGCGGCGTCCCGGACCGGTAAGGTGCCGGACGTGGAGCTACGAGTGTCGAGCCGGTCCCAGGGTGAGCACACCATCGTGACGCTCGCTGGTGAGATCGACCTCTATACGGCCCCCCGGCTGGAGAGCGAGCTGTTCGCCGCGATGCGGTCGGCGAATCCAGCTCCCCAGGTCGTGGTGGACATGTCGGGCGTCGAGTTCTGCGACTCCACCGGGATGAACGTCCTGCTCGCTGCCCACCGCGAGGCCTGCGAGCAGGGCGGTGACCTCGCACTCGCCGCGCCGCGCGCGCCCGTCCGCAAGATCCTGGAAGTGACCGGCCTGGCGTCCGTCTTCACCGTCCACGACGATCTTGCCACGCTGACCCGCCCGGCCGGGCAGTAGCCGCGGCGGCATCCGCGGTCTGCCAAGAGGGTCCCGGCAGACCACTAGGATCAGCCCATGGTTCCGAGCGGTGACGTGGCCGTGGTCATCCCCGCCAGGGACGAATCCGACCGCATCGGGGCGACCGTGGCCGGGGCCGCCGGGCTGCCGGGGGTGGATCTCGTGCTGGTGGTGGACGACGGCTCCCGGGATGGCACCGCCGTCGCGGCGCAGGAGGCCGGGGCGTCCGTGCTGCGCCATTCCCGCAGCCGGGGCAAGGCCGCGGCGATGGAGACCGGCGCGGAGGCCGTCCGCCTGCTGGAGGCGCACGATCACCGTCCGCAGCCGCGTCATCTGCTGTTCCTCGACGGCGATCTGGGCCAGACGGCTGGAGATGCGGCGCCGCTGACCGAGCCGGTGCGGGTGGGCCAGGCCGACATGACCATCGCGGTCTTCGCCAACCGGGTCAAGCAGGGGGGCCACGGATTCGTGGTCGTGCTCTCGGGCGCCGGCATCGAGCGGGCCACCGGGTGGCGTCCCGCCCAGCCGCTCAACGGCCAGCGCTGCCTGACCAGGGCCGCGTTCGAGGCCGCCCGCCCGCTCGCATCTGGGTTCGGCGTGGAGACGGCCCTCACCATCGACCTGCTCCGCCGGGGCATGCGGGTGCGGGAAGTGGAAGTCCCGCTGGCCCACCGCGCCACCGGCACCGACTGGCGGGCACAGGTTCACCGTGCCCGGCAGTTCGCCGACGTCGCCCGCGCGCTGGCGGTCCGCCAGGCGGGAGCGCGACGGCCCGGGACCCGGGAGCCAGAGCCCGGCCGCGGATGAGCCACGACGCCGGAGCCACCGCGCCCCAGGAACGCATGGCGCACCGGGGTGCCGCACCGGTCGGCCGGAAGCGCGCGGCCAGGAGCGCCGGGAGCCGCGCCGGGCGGGCGGGCCTCGCGATCACCGCCCTGTCGATCGTCGCGACCATCGCGGTCGGGCTGGCAGGCCCGTCGGCGATGGAGCCGGCCCTGCCGGGCCGGCCAGGCCAGCCGCCGTGGGCGCTCGGCCTGCACCTGTCGCCATATGCCGCGGTCAGCCTGGCCGCCGCCGCGCTGGTAGCGGGCACGGCCGGCCTGGGCCTGTGCCTGCACGCCATGCGCCGCGGCTGGACTACCTCCCCCCGGTTGATCCTGGCGGCGGGCCTGGTCGCGGCCGCGGCGATCGCACTGGTGCCGCCGTTCGGCTCCTCGGATCATCTGTCCTACGCCGCCTATGGGCGGATGGTGATCACCGGGCATAACCCCTACCTCACCACCCCCGCCATGCTCGCCCGGCTTGGCGATCCCGTGGCGGGGGCGGTGCAGGACTGGCGGCACAGTCCTTCCGTCTACGGCAGCCTCGCCAGCGGCGGCCAGGCGCTGGCCTCGTGGATCGGCGGGGACTCCACCCGGCTCACAGTCTTCGTGCTGGCACTGCTCGGGCTGGCCGCATTCGCCGGGACCGGCCTGCTGCTGCACGTGCTCACCCGCGGCAGCCGGGAGCGCCAGCTGCGCGCCGGGCTGCTGTGGACGCTGAACCCTCTGCTGCTGCAGGTGCTGGTGGCCGGCGCACACGTCGACAGCCAGGCGATCGCCTTCGGGGTCGCCGCGATCGCGATCTTCGCGCTCGGCATGCCGCACGCCCCGCCCGGCCCGCATCCGCTCCGCCGGCTTGGGGTGGCGGCGGCGGCAGGCGCGGTGGCCGGGCTGGCGTTCTCGGTCAAGCTGTCGTTCGCCCTGGTCGCGGCGGGGCTGGTGGTGGCCGCACTGCTGGCCTGGTGGCCGCGCCCGGCGCCGGGCGGTTGGGCACCGGGCCGGCGCCACCCGGCACCGGGGGCGTGGCGGCCGTTGCTCCTCGCAGTGGGCGGGGTGGCCGGTGGGTTCGCCGTGACGGCGGCGGTGGCCTTCCTGCCCTGGGGGCTGGGGTCGGCTTCGCCGGCGCTGCGCGCCGGGAAGCTGGTCTCGATCGGCTCACCGTGGCGTGCGGTCCGGTCCGCCCTGCACCTGTGGCTGGGCATCGGCGAGGAGAACGCGGGCAACCTTGTCCGGGCCGGCGCAATCGTGGTTGCGGTCCTGCTCCTCGTGCTGTTCACGCGCCCGCTGCTCAACCTGGCTGGCCTGGCTGGCCCGCCCGGCCGGCGCGGGCCGGGTGACCTGCGCGGGCAGACCCCAGTAGCTGCGGGACCGGCCGCCGGGTGCGACCTGACGACGCTGACCGCGGCGATCGTTTTCGTGTTCGGGTTCGCCTGGCTGATCGCCTGGCCGTACGTGCTGCCCTGGTACGACGGGCTCGCGTGGGCGCTGCTCGCGCTGCTGCCGTGGACATCCCTCCCGTGGGCCGCGCTGGACTGGCTGGTGCTGGCGCGCACGGCGGCACTGGCGTTCGGCTACCTACCGGCCCGGGGGATCGCGCTGCCATCCGGCCTCGGCTGGCTCCAGTCCGTGGTCAGGACCGCGGTGACGCCGGTCGCGCTGCTCGCAGTCACCGTCATCCTGGTGCTGCTGCTGTGGCCCTACCGGCCCCGCTGGCCACAGCGCCGGCCCGCCCGCCGCGCCGGGGCCTGAGCTGTCCCGGCGCTGATCCGCGATGCAGAGCCGATGTGTGCCGTCAGGAACCGCCCGGCCCCATGCCCAACTGGGCGGAAGGGCCCCATGGAACCAGGCGGTCCGTTCCGGAACGAGCGTGGCGGCGCAGACGTTACAGTCCGCTCCTTGGCCGCCGTCAACCGTGCTATCTACTGGTCCAGGCCGGGGCCGCCAGGCCCGAGACGGTCCCGGCCACTGGCCGTCGGCTGGCAAGATGAGGGCCATGCCAGTCCGTTATACATATCTGGGGCCCGAGGGGACCTTTACCGAAGCCGCGCTGGCGGAGTTCGAACCGTCGGCGCTGGATGAGGCGATGCCGTGTGCGAGCATCCCGGCCACGCTCGACGCTGTGCGCGGCGGGGTGGCAGAGCGCGCCATCGTGCCGATCGAGAACTCGGTAGAGGGGGCAGTCACCGCCACCCTGGATGAGCTCTCCTCCGGCCCGGATCTGGCCATCCAGGCGGAACTGCTGCTGCCGGTGACGTTCGCCTTGCTGGTCAGGGAAGGCACGGGGCTGGCGGACATCAAGACGGTGGGCGGCCATCCGCAGGCGCAGCCGCAGTGCCGGCACTGGCTCGCCCAGCACCTGCCCGATGCGGAGTGGCGGCCAACGTCATCGAACGCCGAGGCCGCACGCCAGGCCGCCGACGGGCAGATCGACGCCGCGCTGGCCGGTGTGTTCGCCGCCAGCCGGTACGGGCTGGCCGTGCTGGCCGGCGAGGTGAACGACGTGCCGGACGCGGTGACCCGGTTCGTGGTGGTGAGCCGGCCGGGCCCGGTGCCCGCCGCGACCGGCGCCGACCGGACCTCGCTGGTCGCCTTCCTACGTGAGGACCACCCCGGAGCGCTTATGGAACTGCTCACCGAGTTCGCCGTCCGCGGCATCAACCTCACCAGGATCGAGTCCCGGCCGACCGGGGACGGGCTGGGCAAATACTGCTTCTCCATCGACTGCGAGGGCCATCTCGACGACGCGAGGGTCGGCGAGGCACTGATGGGCCTGCGCCGGGTCTGTGCCGACGTCAGGTTCCTCGGCAGTTACCCACGCCGTGACGGCGGGCGCACCCAGGTCCGCCCCGGAACGTCCGACGCTGAGTTCGCCCAGGCAGCGGCCTGGCTCGGGCGCCAGCGCTACGGTCGCGTCTGACACGGCCGAGGCGGGATCGCATTGGCCGCGCCGCCGGAGGGTGCCGGCCCGCTACAGGTACGGGCCCGAGGTCCGGGGTGGTGGCTGCGCTGCTTCTTCGGGTCCTCCAGGTCCGGGCATCACGCCGGGCGGCAGGGCGCGGCGCATCTGCTCAAGCTGCGCCCGTGCGGCCATCTGCTGCGCGAACAGCGTGGTCTGGATGCCGTGGAAGAGGCCCTCCAGCCAGCCGACGAGCTGGGCCTGCGCGATCCGCAGCTCGGCCTCGCTGGGCGTGTCGCCCTCGGTGAAGGGAAGCGAGAGCCGTTCGAGCTCGTCGACCAGCTCGGGGGCCAGGCCGTCCTCGAGCTCCTTGATGGAGCTCCGATGGATCTCGGCCAGCCTCGCCCGGCTTTTCTCGTCTAGCGGAGCGGCCTTCACCTCATCCAGCAGCTGGCGGATCATGCTGCCGATCCTCATCACCTTGGCCGGCTGCTCCACCATCTCGACCACCGGCCGCTCGCTGCCATGGTCACCCTCGCTGCCCTGCACAGCCATGCCATCCGGGCCCACGACGACGACCTTGCCGTCCGGCTCGGCTCCCTGGTTCATCTGGTCGCTCATAGTCCTAGTCTGTCCCCTCCGAGATGATGAGCGCACCGGGGGTGGGGCCGCGCCAGGTCGGCGCCGGTGGGCGGCGCGTCCGGACGCCGGTGGGTGGCCCGTCCGGTACCGGTGGGTGGCCGTCCGGCGCCGGTGATGGGCCGCCCGGCGGCGCGGGGCCGGTGATGGCGAAGGCATTCATCGGCTGCTCCTGCCGTCGGTGGCAGTGGCTGCAAACCGTGATCGGGGTTTGGCCAGGCGTATCCGTGTCCTACCCTCAAGATGAGAGACGTTCGTCCGGCCCTGCCGGGCGCATCCTTCTCCTACTGATCAGAGCTGAGGGGAACGGCCTTGGCCGACCATGAGCAGGACCACACACCGGTGAACGGGCCTGCGGGGACTGAGTCGCGCAACAGGGAGGACGAGGGCACGTTCCGGTGGCCGTCGGCCGGGCTGCCCAGGCTGTTTGGTCAGCAGTCAGCTGATGAG